>NZ_JBFAWW010000005.1:0-310129 GCF_040680495.1 Streptomyces sp. NPDC052036
CATCGCAAGGCGGAGGGTCGTCCGCGTACTGGGCGTACGCGGACGGCCCCGACAACGCGGCGAGGTGCCGTGCCTGGGGGCACCTCCCAGCCGCCGGGCTGGGGGAGTCGCGGGCCAGACGGGACTTTCGAAACACGCCCTAGGGGCCCCGTCCTGCGCGGTGCGGCGCCCGTGACGGGGTGCCGCACCGGCGGTCGGGGCGGTCAGGCCAGCCCGCGTCGTGCCACCGCGGGCGGGCGGTGTCCGGCGATCGACGCCACCATGTCCAGCACCTGCCGGGTCTCCGCCACCTCGTGCACCCGGTACACCTGCGCACCCAGCCACGCGGACACCGCCGTGGTCGCCAGAGTGCCCAGGACGCGTTCCTTCACCGGCCGGTCCAGGGTCTCGCCCACGAAGTCCTTGTTGGAAAGCGACACCAGCACCGGCCAGCCCGTGGCGACCATCTCGTCCAGCCGGCGCGTCGCCTCCAGGCTGTGCCGGGTGTTCTTCCCGAAGTCGTGCCCCGGATCGATCAGCACCGACTCCCGGGGCACCCCCAGCGCCACCGCCCGCTCCGCGAGCCCCAGCGTCACCTTCAGGATGTCCGCCATGACGTCCTCGTACGTCACCCGGTGCGGACGGGTCCGCGGCTGTGCACCCCCCGCGTGCGTGCACACCAGTCCCACCCGGTGGCGGGCAGCGACCTCCGCGAGCCGGGGATCCACCCCGCCCCAGGCGTCGTTCAGCAGATCCGCGCCCGCCTCGCACACCGCCTCGGCGACCTCGTGCCGCCAGGTGTCCACGCTGATCACCACCTCGGGGAAGCGGCGCCGCACCTCGGCGACGAAGCCGACCGTGCGCCGGGCCTCCTCCTCGGCCGTGACCTCCGCGCCCGGCCCGGCCTTGACCCCGCCGATGTCGATGATCGCGGCGCCTTCCGCCACGGCCTGTTCCACGCGCGCGAGGGCGGGTTCGTCGCGGAACGTGGCCCCCTGGTCGTAGAAGGAGTCCGGGGTCCGGTTCACGATCGCCATGATCACCGGCTCGTGTGCGCCGAATTCCCGCTTGCCCAGCCTGAGCATCCGCTGTGACCTCTCCCGGTGCGTCCTGTTCCTCGGCCGCCTGCGACCCTAATTGTCAGCGTCGCATGGCACGATCGGACCCGGAGACATTCGACAGCTGCACTTCCGTTCCCGGCGCACTCGGCGCCGGCACCGAGCGTGGGGACCTCAGTGATGCTCATGTTCTTGTTCCTGGTCGTCGCGCTCGCCGTCGTGGTCGCCGCGGTGACACTCGCCGTGGTGGGCGGCGGCGAGAGCACCTCTCTGCCCGAGGCGGAGCCCGACCGGTTCGACGACCCGCTGCCGCCGGACCGCCCGGTGAGCCGCGCGGACGTGGACGCCCTGCGCCTCCCGCTCGCCGTCCGCGGGTACCGCATGGCGGAGGTGGACGACGCGCTCGGCCGGCTCGGCGCCGAGATCGCCGAGCGGGACGCCCGCATCGCCGACCTGGAGTCCGCGCTCGCCGGGGCCCGCGCGGCCGGACACGGCCACGACCGGCCGGCCGAGGGAGACCCGCAGTGAGCCGCGCGGCCGAGGCCGGGCCCGACGGTGTGCTGCGCTGCCCCTGGGCCCTGTCCGCCGAGGAGTACGTGGCCTACCACGACGAGGAGTGGGGCCGCCCGGTCCACGGCGACGACGCGCTGTACGAGCGGCTGAGCCTCGAAGCCTTCCAGTCGGGCCTGTCGTGGATCACGATCCTGCGGCGCCGGGAGGGCTTCCGGGCCGCCTTCGCCGACTTCAGGATCGTCAAGGTGGCCGCGTTCACCGAGGCCGACCAGGAGCGCCTGCTCGCCGACACCGGCATCATCCGTAATCGCGCCAAGATCGAGGCGACGCTCGCCAACGCGCGGCTGCTCGCCGAGTGGGCCCCGGGCGAGCTGGACGAGCTGATCTGGTCGTACGCCCCCGACCCGGCCTCCCGCCCCGCTCCCCGGACCCTCGCCGACGTCCCGGCGGTCACCGCCGAGTCGACGGCCCTGTCCAAGGAGCTGCGCAAGCGCGGTATCCGCTTCGTCGGCCCGACGACGGCGTACGCGCTGATGCAGGCGTGCGGCCTGGTCGACGACCATCTGACGGACTGCGCCGCCCGGAGCAGTTGACCGCGACCGACGCGCACAGTCCGTATCCGTGTCGGCGCTTGTCGGTCGCGGGGTTGCGGGCCCGCGCGCGGGCCGGACGGCCTCAGCGGCCCCGATAGACGGGCTTCTCCTTGTTCACGAACGCCTGCACCGCGATCCTGTGATCCTGAGAGGCCCCCGCGCGCGTCTGGAGTTCGTCCTCCTTCTCCAGGGTCTCGTCCAGGGAGTGGGAGAGCCCGTAGGCGAGAGACTCCTTCAGCGCGGCGTACGCCAGCGTCGGCCCCTCGGCCAGCTGCCGCGCGGTCTTCTCCGCCTCGGCGCGCAGCTCGGACTGCGGGACCAGCCGGTTCGCGACGCCCCACTCGAACGCCTGCTGGGCGCTGATGCTGCGCGGGAAGAGCAGCAGGTCAGCGGCGCGGGAGGGGCCGACGACCCGCGGCAGGGTCCAGGAGATCCCGGAGTCCGCGGTGAGCGCGACGCCCGCGAAAGAGGTGTTGAAGGCCGCCGTGTCCGCGACGATGCGGTAGTCCGCGGCGAGCGCGAATCCGAAGCCCGCCCCGGCCGCGACCCCGTTCACGGCCGCGACCACCGGCTTCGCCGCTCCCGTGAGCGCCCGCACGATGGGGTTGTAGTGCTCGTGCACGGTGCTCATCACCCCGGAGTCGGAGCCCGCGTCCTGCGTCTGGAGCAGACCGATGTGCTCCTTGAGGTCCTGGCCCACGCAGAACGCCCGCTCCCCGGCCGCGGTGAGCAGGATCGCCCGTACGGCCCCGTCGGCCGCCGCTTCCTGTGCCGCGTCCCGCAGGGCGACCTTGGCTTCGATGTTCATCGCGTTCATCGCCTCGGGACGGTTCAGCGTGATCGTCGCGAGTCCGTCGCTCACCTCGTAGAGCACGGTGTCGGCCATGGTGGTCCTCCGGTGTCACGGTCCGTCGTACCGGTCGGTACGTCCTGTGTCCGAGGGACAGCATGGCGGAGATCACCGGCCACGGCCCGGACCGGACGTGTGACCTGCGTCAAATAATGCCGGCCCGCCTCCGGCCGGCAGATCTCCGTGCGGTGGCGCAGTATCACAGCCGCATCGCCGAATTGAGTGGTTTTGGTCGGGCGTGTTGCTCAAGCGATGCCGACTGATGTTGGTCATCGGGTCCTGAGATGCGGGATAATGGCTTGGAAGCAATGTGTTCGATGCCGGTGTCGCGTGTCCCCCGAGGGGTCGCGTGCCCTTCTCAGGGCTGTCGGCTGACGATGAGCTGGTTTCAGGAAGGGGAACGAGCATGGCGGCCATGAAGCCGCGGACGGGCGACGGCCCGCTCGAGGTGACCAAGGAGGGGCGGGGCATCGTCATGCGCGTTCCGCTCGAAGGCGGCGGTCGGCTCGTCGTCGAGCTGACCCCTGACGAGGCCGACGCGCTCGGCGACGCCCTCAAGAAGGTCGTCGGCTGAGGCGCAAGCGACCCCGAACTCTCGGCTTCCCCGGCATCGTACGCGGTGCCGGGGTCTGCTTTTAGGCCCGGCTCGCCCTCGGCGTGCCCCGGGGCCTGTTCGTCCCGCTCAGCGCTTGACCGCGCACAGCAGTCCGTCGCCCACCGGGAGCAGTGACGGCACCAGCTCCGGGCTCTCGCGGACCGTGCGCAGCAGTTCCCGCAGCCGCAGTACCTCGGTGGGCTGCGGTCCCGAGTCCACCGTGCGGCCTTGGGCGAAGGCACCCTCGAAGACGACGAGTCCGCCGGGCCGCAGCAGGCGCAACGATTCAGCGAGGTAGTCGAGCAACTCCAGCCGGTCGCCGTCGCAGAAGACGAGGTCGTAACCGGCGTCCGCGAGCCGGGGCAGCACGTCCAGGGCGCGGCCGGGGATGAACCGGGCCCGGTTGCTGGCGAAGCCGCAGGCGCGGAACGCCTGGCGGGCGAACTGCTGGTGCTCCGGCTCCGGGTCCACCGTGGTCAGTACGCCGTCCGGCCGCATGCCGTGCAGCAGATGAATCCCGGAGACACCGCATCCGGTACCGATCTCCGCCACCGCCTTCGCGTCCACGGTGGCGGCGAGCAACCGCAACGCGGCGCCCGTGCCGGGCGACACCGAGCGCAGCCCTGCGTCGCGGGCCCGGTCACGGGCCCAGCGCAGCGCTTCGTCCTCGGCGACATAGGCGTCGGCGAACGCCCAGCTCGTCTGCCGGTTGCCGGTAATGGCCCTCTCCTGTCCCCGTGATTGCCTGGGCGTGACTGTATCCGTTGGCCCCGGGAACCCGCAGATGGGACCAGACGTTTGGAAGAGTGGGAAAGGCAGCGGGGGAGGGACGGGGGACGACCGGTGGGCCTGGACGTCGAGCAAGTGCTGACGCAGCCGCATCAGCGCACATCAAATTCTCGTAAAACCGCTTATCCGGAGCTAACGGGCGAGGTGGCTATGGTAGGGGCTCCACTGGACACCACCAGAGCCGACAGGGGAGGTGCGGCTGCGCCTGTGGATCGGGGAGGAGTGCTTCGGCGCCTTCTCAGGTCAGCGGGTGAGCCGAAATCCGTGACCGACATCGCTGACACGCACCACGCAGCAGACACCGCGCAGACCGCGACCTTCGCCACCGACGCGGACTCGCAGGCGTGGACTCCGCCCACCTGGGAGGAGATCGTCAGCATGCACAGCGGCCGGGTCTACCGGCTGGCCTACCGCCTGACCGGAAACCAGCACGACGCCGAGGACCTGACCCAGGAGGTCTTCGTCCGGGTCTTCCGCTCTCTGTCGACCTACACGCCCGGCACGTTCGAGGGCTGGCTGCACCGCATCACGACGAACCTCTTCCTGGACATGGTCCGCCGCAAGCAGCGCATCCGCTTCGACGCGCTCAGCGAGGACGCGGCCGAGCGGCTGGCCAGCCGGGAGCCCACCCCGCAGCAGGTCTTCAACGACGCGCACTTCGACGCGGACGTCCAGCAGGCCCTGGACACCCTCGCGCCCGAGTTCCGCGCGGCCGTCGTCCTGTGCGACATCGAGGGACTGTCCTACGAGGAGATCGCCGCGACCCTGGGCGTCAAGCTCGGCACGGTCCGGTCCCGTATCCACCGCGGTCGTTCGCAGCTGCGCAAGGCCCTGGCGCACCGCTCGCCCGAGGCCCGCGCCGAGCGGCGCACCTTCATGGCCCGGGTGCCCGCGCTGGGGGGAGGGGGCGCGACCGCGTGAGTGGATCCCGTCGCCCCACACCGGCAGAGCAGCACCTGGGAGACCGCCTCTCCGCCCTCGTGGACGGAGAGCTGGGTCATGAGACGCGCGAGCGGGTGCTGGCGCATCTGGCCACCTGCGCGAAGTGCAAGGCCGAGGCCGACGCCCAGCGCCGGCTGAAGAACGTCTTCGCGGAGGCGGCCCCGCCGCCGCCCTCCGAGAGCTTCCTGGCCCGTCTGCAGGGCCTGTCCGCGGGAGGTGACGTCGACGGCGGTGGCACGCCGCTCGGCGGGAGTGATTTCGGCAGAAGACCACCGTCGGCCGTCGGGCTGCCCCCGGCGACCGGCGTCTTCGGAGTGAGGGGTGAGCCCTTCGGCTATGTGCCGACGGGACCCCACGCGGCGCCGGCCCCTTCAGAGGACCGGACGTTCCCCGGGGACCGGGGCTTCCGTATCCATCACGTCGGACGCCCGGACACCGAGCGCCCGTCCTCACGCGGGCGGCGGTTCGCCTTCGCCGCCGCGGGCGCCGTGTCGCTGGCCGCGATCGCGCTCGGCGGGGTGTCGATGGGCGTCCCGGCGGACACGAGCGCGGAGGCACGCGGTTCCGGCACCGGAAGCAATGTGACCCCGATGCGTTCACCGGGCACCGGCAGCGGCGGCGGCACGACGCCCGACACGGGCCGACGCCGGGCCGTAGGGCCGCTGATCGGTCAGCGGGCGCTGAGCCAAGGTCCCGTCGCCTCCATGAGCGCGTCGGCCCCGCTGCTGCCCGGGGGTCCTTCCCCGGACGTGCGGGACGCCTCGGAGATCGGTGCCCTGACGGCTCCCGTGGTGGCCGGAGCCGCCGCGATGTCCCCGCTGATACGCCCGCTCACCGAGACCGCGCCGCTCACGCTGACCTCCTGGTCTGCGGCCCCGGGGGTCACGGCTCCCGGGCTGCTCATGGCTCCGGTGCCGGCCACGTCCGCCGGCCCGTCACCCTCGGCCTCCCCGCCGCTCGCCCACTGACCCGAGCGACTGCGCGTCGGCCCGCGGACCTGGTTGAATCCGTGGTGAACCGCGCCCGCGGACGAGTTCCGGGCGCGGCATCGACGTGTCAGCGGCGACCGGCGGCGCCGTCGTGGTGGGGGCCGGGTGTGGGGGGAGCATGAGCGAGGGGAAGCCGGGCCCGGCGGGCGGCGCCGAGAAGCGGGCGCCCGAGGTACGGGACGGTGAGGGGGCCCAGGGGCTCCCGGACACGCCGGGAAGCGGGCCGTCGGACGGGGACTTCGAATTGGAGCGCCCTGCGGCGGTGGGCTCCTGGGGAGCCGGTGCCGAGGGGGACTTCGAGCTGGAGCACCCGGCGGCGGCGTCCGGCGGAACCCGGGGCGAAGGCGACGTCGAGTGGGAACGTCCCGCGACCGTGCTGCCCGGGGGAGCCGAGGGGGACTTCGAGCTGGAGCGTCCCGGGGCGGTGGCCGCCGGGGCGGCCGAGCGGGAAGGTCCCTCCGAAGGCGACGGCTTGGTGCCCCGGGCGCACGGCGACGAGCTCGCCGCCCCGGACGGCCGCCTGCGGCCCTTCCCCGACTCCGACCCCTACGACACCCCGCCCTACGGCACACCGGGCCCCTGGGCCCCCGCCCCGCCGGTCCAGCACCCGGCAGCGGCACCCTCTGCCCTCACGAACGGGACGCCCCCGCCCCACAACACCCCGCCGGCGCCGGGCGCCCCGCTCCCGACCGCGCCCAGAAGCGAGACCCCCGCCTCCGCGTCCCCCGCCCCGGTCGGGGCCTCGCCCGGATACACCCCCTGGCAGAACTACGATCCCTGGGCCCCCCAGCCCTTCCGGCAGCACGGGCCCGTCGTCACCGCTCCCCAGCCACGGCGCAGGCGGCTGCGCAGAGGCCTCGTCCTCGGGGCCGTAGTGATCGCGCTGGTCTCCGGAGGAGTCGGCGGTGTCGTCGGCGCCGCCCTGGAACGCGACGGCGACCTGGCGGGCGACGTCCGGCTGCCGCAGGCCGGGAAGGAACCCGCGGGGCGCGCCCCGGACAGCGTCGCCGGGATCGCCGCCCGCGCGTTGCCCGGCGTCGTCACCCTGCACGTCAAGGGCGACGGCAGCGAGGACACCGGCACCGGGTTCGTCCTCGACGCACGCGGTCACATCCTCACCAACAACCACGTCGTCCAGCCCGCGGGAGCGAACGGCGAGATATCGGTGACGTTCAACGGCGGCGAGACCGCCAAGGCCACCGTCGTCGGCCGTGACACCGGCTACGACCTCGCCGTCGTCCAGGTCAGCGGCGTCCGGGGCCTGACGCCCCTGCCCCTCGGCAACTCCGACAACGTCGAGATCGGCGATCCGGTCGTGGCCATCGGCGCGCCCTTCGACCTCGCCGGCACGGTCACCTCCGGGATCATCAGCGCCAAGGAACGGCCCATCACGGCCGGGGGCGAGAAGGGCGACGCAAGCGATGTGTCCTACGTCGACGCCCTGCAGACCGACGCCCCCATCAACCCCGGCAACTCCGGCGGCCCCCTCCTCGACTCCCGGGGCCGGGTCGTCGGCATCAACTCCGCGATCCGCTCGGCCGACGACAGCACCGACCAGAACGGCCGCGCGGGGTCCATCGGGCTCGGCTTCGCGATCCCTGTGAACCAGGCCCGGCGCGTCGCCGAGGAACTGATCAACACCGGACGGGCCAGCCACCCCGTGATCGGTGTGACGCTCGACATGAACTTCACCGGGGACGGCGCCCGCGTCGCCGCCAAGGGCACCGGCGGCGGCCCCGCGGTCACCGAGGGCGGCCCCGGTGACCGGGCCGGCGTCAAGCCCGGCGATGTGATCACCCAGATCGACGGGGCGCGCGTCCACTCCGGGGAGGAACTGATCGTCAGGACCCGCGCGCACCGCCCAGGCGACCGCCTGGAGCTGACCGTGGTCCGCGGCGGCGGGCAGCGCAGGATCACGCTCGTCCTCGGTTCTGCGGGCGGCAACTGACCCCAGCCGCACAGGAACAGGGACGAAAACCGCTCCACAAGGCAAACATCCCGGAAAACCCGACGTGTACACGCGGTCGAGAAGGCGGGGACGGTACCGATCCGGCGGGAACGCCGGGTACCGTGGATTCGGCCCGGACCACGGAAGACCCGCCCCACCACCGAGGGCCGCGGACCGAGGACCTCGCAAGGAGCTTCAGGTGTTCAATGACATAGGACCACTCGAGCTGATGACGCTCGTTGTCCTCGCCGTGCTCGTCTTCGGTCCGGAGAAGCTCCCGAAGGTGATCCAGGACGTCACACGCACCATCCGGAAGATCCGGGAGTTCTCGGAGAGCGCCAAGCAGGACATCCGCAACGAGCTGGGTCCCGAGTTCAAGGACTTCGAGTTCGAGGATCTCAACCCCAAGACGTACATCCGCAAGCAGCTGGAGAGCGACGACCTGGGGCTCAAGGAGATCCGCAACGGCTTCGACCTGAAGAAGGAGATGGCCGAGGTCACGGACGCGGTGCAGGGCCGTGAGTCCGAGTCGCCGTCCGGTTCGTCGTCCTCGGCCGCCGGCGGTGCCGTCGACATGACGAAGAAGCCCGAGAAGCCGGGCCCCGACGAGCGCCCGCCGTTCGACGCGGACGCCACCTGAGCCCTCCACGACATCCGCGGGCGGCCGGTCGGCCGTCCGCGAAGACGTGCGGAGACATGCGCAGAACGTGACGCAGGCCATACGCCCTTCGGCGCGCGTGCGGCCGTATTGCGACGTCCAAGAGGCCGTATGCGCCGGGCGTTTCGCCGTGCTTCGGACCGCGGTGGCTATGCTGCCCAGTTGTTGTGCGGACCGATTTTCGGAGCGAGGACGCCCGTGGGGGGCGGGCCGCTCGGGTCCGACGAGAGCGAGGAGGCGTCCGGGCAGATGGAGACGACGAGTCGGGTGGGCGCGCAGGCGCCCGCCGCGGAGGGCGGAGTGCGGCTCCCCTACGCCCGGGGCACGGTCGACGGTTACCAGCAGGCGTCGTTCCCGTGGTACGGCCTCGACGAGGCCTTCACGGGCCCGCGCTGGCTGATGCAGGTGGCCACCGCCGCCGACGGGTCCGTGGAACACGGGTCGGTCGGACACGGCGACGAGCCCTCCGTGCGGCACGAGGCCACCGAGGACAAGGAGCGGTTCGCGGTCGTGGTGACCGTCGCCGCCAACCCCGTACGGCGCAGCGCCGACGGCACCGGGCTGCTGGAGGCCACCTCGGTCTCGTCCGCGGCCTGGCTGGCCGGTGTGGGCCTGCTGTCGTTCACCTGGCCCGGCCAGCTGGATCACGGTCTGCGGGACGACTGGCTGGAGCAGCAGACCGAGACGGCGTGGGTGCTCGCGGACGACCTGACCGGTCCCGACTGGTCCACCCTGTCCCTGCCCGTGGACGGTGTGCCGACGCCGTTCCACTATCGGGAGTCCGAGTTCGGCTGGGTCCTCGCCGGGACCACACAGGCCGGGGTGCACGTGGGAGCGTACGGCCGGGGCATGAGCGCCTACGGACTGGGCTTCGCGATGATCAAGGACATCCAGGCCTACGTCGTTTAGCCGGGTGTACGAGGAGGGGGGCGCCGTCGCGGTGACGGCGCCCCCTTCCTCGTGGCCGAGCCGGCCAAGCCGACCGAGCCGGTGCTCGTGGCGTCCTAGAACTTGTTCTTCGGGGTGATCCCCAGCGACAGGCCCGACAGGCCGCGCTGCCGGCCCCCGAGCTTGCCCGCGATCGAGCGCAGGGCCGAACCCGCCGAGGACTCCGGGTCCGTGAGGACCACCGGCTTGCCCTCGTCGCCGCCCTCGCGCAGCCGGACGTCGATCGGGATGGAGCCGAGCACCGGGACCGTGGTGCCCGTGGTGCGGGTGAGGCCGTCGGCGACGAGCTGGCCGCCGCCCGTGCCGAAGATGTCCACCATCTCGCCGCAGTGCGGGCAGGGCAGCCCGGACATGTTCTCGACCACGCCCACGATCTTCTGGTGGGTCTGCACGGCGATGGAGCCCGCCCGCTCCGCCACCTCGGCGGCCGCCTGCTGTGGGGTGGTGACCACCAGGATCTCCGCGTTCGGGACCAGCTGCGCCACCGAGATCGCGATGTCGCCGGTGCCCGGCGGGAGGTCCAACAGCAGCACGTCGAGGTCGCCCCAGAACACGTCCGCGAGGAACTGCTGGAGTGCGCGGTGCAGCATCGGGCCACGCCAGACCACCGGTGCGTTGCCCGGGGTGAACATGCCGATCGAGATGACCTTCACACCGTTCGCCTGGGGCGGCATGATCATGTTCTCGACCTGGGTCGGACGGCCGTCCACCCCCAGCATGCGCGGCACGCTGTGGCCGTAGATGTCGGCGTCCACGACACCGACCTTCAGTCCGTCGGCCGCCATCGCCGCCGCCAGGTTGACCGTCACGGAGGACTTGCCGACGCCGCCCTTGCCGGAGGCCACCGCGTACACCCGGGTGAGCGAGCCCGGCTTGGCGAAGGGGACCTCGCGCTCGGCCTGGCCGCCGCGCAGCGCCGTCGCCAGCTCACGGCGCTGCTCGTCGCTCATCACGTCGAGCGTGACGTCGACCCGGGTGACACCGTCGACGCGGGAGACCGCGTCGGTGACGCGCTGGGTGATCGTGTCGCGCATGGGGCAGCCGGAGACCGTCAGGTACACGGTGACCGCGACCGCTCCGTCCGCGCCGATCTCCACCGATTTGACCATCCCCAGTTCGGTGATGGGTCGCTGGATCTCGGGGTCGTTCACCGTCGCCAGTGCCTCGCGCACCGCGTCTTCCGTAGCCATAACCACGATGGTACGGCGCCCGGCCGGGCCCTCGGAAAGGCCCGTCAGCGGTCGTCTACATCACGTCCGCCCGCGCGTTCCGCCGGGAATACGCCGTGCCCGTCGGGACGCCGGTACTCCTCCAGCTCCCTCATCAGGTCCTGAAGTTCGGAGCGCATCCAGTCGCGGGTGGCGACCTCGCCGAGGCCGGTGCGCAGCGCGGCCACCTCCCGGGTCAGATACTCGGTGTCGGCGATCGACCGCTCGTTCTGCTTGCGGTCCTGTTCGAGGTTGACCCGGTCGCGGTCGTCCTGGCGGTTCTGCGCCAGCAGGATCAGCGGAGCCGCGTAGGAGGCCTGCAGGGACAGCATCAGGGTCAGAAAGATGAACGGGTACGGGTCGAAGCGCAGGAAGTGCGGGGCGCTGATGTTCCAGACCAGCCAGATGGCGATCACGACCGTCATCCAGACGATGAACCGCCCGGTCCCGAGGAAGCGGGCGATCCGCTCCGACATGCGCCCGAAGGCCTCGGGGTCCCACTCCGGCAGCACCCGGGTGCGCCGGGGCTGCGGCTGGTCGAGCCGGATGCGGGCGCGGGCGGCCGTCGCGCCGGCGGGCGTCTTCTCGCGCTCAGGTGCCATGCGCGGCCTCTTCGTCGCTCAGATCGAACTCCGCCTCGCGCCAGTCCTCGGGCAGCATGTGGTCCAGTACGTCGTCCACGGTCACCACGCCGAGCAGCGCGCCGGACTCGTCGACCACGGGCGCCGCGACCATGTCGTAGGTGGCGAAGAACCCGGCGACGATTGGGAGCGCGGCATCCGGCGACAGGGACTGGAGGGTGTCTTCGACGAGGGCGCTGACCAGGGTGTACGGCGGGTCGCGCAGCAGCCGCTGGAAGTGCACGGTGCCCAGGTACTTGCCGGTCGGCGTCTCGTCCGGCGGGCGGCAGACGTACACCTGGGCGGCCAGGGCGGGCGACAGATCCGGATTGCGGACCCGGGCGAGCGCGTCGGCCACGGTCGCGTCGGGCCGCAGCACGATCGGCTCGGTCGTCATCAGGCCGCCCGCGGTCTTCTCCTCGTACGCCATCAGACGGCGCATGTCGGCCGCGTCGTCGGGCTGCATCAGGCTCAGCAGCCGCTCCTTCTCGTCCTCCGGCAGCTCGGCGAGCAGATCGGCGGCGTCGTCGGGGGCCATCGCCTCCAGGACGTCCGCGGCGCGCTCCTTCTGGAGCTTGCCGAGGATCTCGATCTGATCATCCTCGGGCAGCTGTTCGAGGACGTCGGCGAGACGGTCGTCGTCGAGGGCCGCGGCGACCTCGGCGCGGCGTTTGGCGGACAGATGGTGCAGCACATTGGCTAGGTCGGCGGGCCGCAGCTGCTCGAAGGTGGCCAGCAGGCTCTCGGCGCCCTGCCCGTGCTCCTCCAGGGAGAACCCGGTGACGGCGGACCACTCGACCGTGAGCGTCTCGCCCTTGCTGCGCCGGAACGCCCCGCCCTTCCCCTTGCGCACGAAGACCCGGTCGACCTCCCACTCACGGCGGGCCGGCAGCTGCTGCACGGAGAGGTCGAGGACGGTGACCTCCTCGTCGGTCTCCACGAGCCTGACGCGCCGGTCGAGCAGATCCCCGAAGACCAGCCGCTCGGTGGGCCGCTGCTCGAAGCGCCGCACGTTCAGGACGCCGGTGGTGATGACCTGGCCGGACTCGATGCCGGTCACCCGGGTCATGGGCAGGAAGATACGGCGGCGGGTGGTCAGTTCGACGACCAGCCCGAGCAGCCGCGGGGGGCGCCGGCCCACGCGCAGCATGCAGACGAGGTCGCGCACGCGGCCCACCTGGTCGCCGCTGGGGTCGAAGACGGCGACGTCGGCCAGGTGCGAGACGAAGATGCGAGAGGCGCCAGCCGCCATGCCCGCCGCCTCCTGTTCCTGCCGTTCCGTCCGTTCGGCTGGGCTTCAGGCTAGTCCGTCCTGTTGTCGTACGCCCTGGCGAGAGGTGCGGACGGACTGACTCCGGAAGGCCCCGCGGGCACCGGTACTCTGCGGTAGGCCGACGAGGACTTCCGCATGAGAGGCAGCCCCACCCGTGACTGCAATCCCCCAGGGTCGTACCCGCAGGGCCGCACTGGTGAGCGCGATGTGCGCGCTGGTCGTGACGGGCGCGGGGCTCGCGGGATGCAGTGGCGGCGACCCGGACGCGGGGACCAACGGGGTGGGGAAGCTGCCGGCCGACAAGATCGAGAGCCGGACGCGTACGGCGGCCAAGTCCGCGTCGGCGCTGCGGCTGTCCGGGACCGTCGTGAGCAACGGCGCCACATTCACCCTGGACATGCGGCTGAAGGGCGACGGGGGCTCCGGATCGGTCACCTCGAAGAACGGCACGTTCCGGCTGCTGCGAGTGGGGGAGCACCTGTTCCTCAAGGCCGACGCCGCGTTCTGGAACCACGAGAGCGGCAAGGGGGACGGCGCGGGCTCGACGGCCGCCGCGAACAAGCTCGACGGGAAGTACGTGAAGGTGCCGTCCGGTGATCCGGCCTACCAGCGTTTCAGCGGGTTCACCGACAAGGACGTGCTGCTCGACGGGCTGCTGACGCTGCACGGCACGCTCGCGACGGACGGCCACCATGAGCAGAACGGTGTCCGCACGGTCCGTATCACCGGCGACAAGGGCTCCGGCGGCACGCTGGACGTCTCCCTGGAGGGCGCCCCCTATCCGCTGCTCCTGGTACGGGCCGGCAACGCGGGGACGCTGCGCCTGTCGGACTGGGGGAAGGACTTCGCGCTTCAGGCGCCCTCGAAGCAGGAGACGGTGGACTACGGGAAGCAGTTGCCGTCTTCCTAGCCGCCGTGCTCATGCGGCCCGGTGAACGGTCAGCGGCGCTTGCGCCGCAGCAGGCGCGGCAGGGCCGCCGGGATCGGACGGCGGGTCACCGCGGGGCTCGGCGGCGGGGGAGCGGCCTGGGAGTCGGACGGCAGCGGGAGCGTCGCGCCCCGCGGCTCCAGGCGCAGCACCCGGCACTCGCGGCGCCAGCGCTCGGGCATCTCCTCGCCGTCGGGAGCGTTCAGCCGCTTGCCCTTCAGCTCGGCGACCGTGGCCTCCCACTCCGGCGATCCCGGGGCCGGCTCCACCACGCGCGCGGGCCAGGTGACGATCCGGCCGCCCTTGTCCTTGCTGCGGACCGTGACGACCGCGTCGCCCCCGTCGGTCAGGCCGGGCAGCGGCTGCTCGCCGGGTCCGTCGCCCACCACGCACGCGGCGCCGTCGTGCCATACATGCCACAGCGCACGCGCGGGCGTGAGCTGGGTGTGCGCGCCGTCGGACGGCACGGCCTGGACCCAGATCAGCCCGGACTTCTTGGTGGCCTCCTCGACGAGGGCCCTCTCGAGCAGCTCGCTTGTCATGCGCTCAGCCTAGTGTGCCTGTCGGGGCACTGGTGTCCTGACAAAGGCGCTGGTCGGCCCCCTCACAGCCAGCCGTTCCGCTTCAGCGTGCGGTGGATGCCGACACAGATGGCCACGGTGATGCCCATGATCACGGGGTAGCCGTACTTCCAGTGCAGCTCGGGCATGTACTTGAAGTTCATGCCGTACACACCGCAGACCATCGTCGGTACGGCGATGATCGCGGCCCACGCCGTGATCTTGCGCATGTCCTCGTTCTGCGCGACGGACGCCTGTGCGAGGTTGGCCTGGAGGATCGAGTTCAGCAGCTCGTCGAAGCCGAGGACCTGTTCCTGCACCCGGGCGAGGTGGTCGGCGACGTCGCGGAAGTACTTCTGGATGTCGGGGTCGATCAGCCGCATCGGCCGCTCGCTCAGCAGCTGCATGGGCCGCAGCAGCGGAGCCACGGCCCGCTTGAACTCCAGCACCTCACGCTTGAGCTGGTAGATCCGGCTCGCGTCGGTGCCCCGGGGGGTTCCCTTCCGGCCGGGCGAGAACACCTCCGTCTCCACGTCGTCGATGTCGTCCTGCACCGCGTCCGCCACCGCGATGTATCCGTCGACGACATGGTCGGCGATCGCGTGCAGCACGGCCGAGGGGCCCTTGGCCAGCAGCCCGGGATCCTCCTGCAGTCTGCGCCGCAGCTGCCGCAGGGAGCCCTGCCCGCCGTGCCGGACGGTGATGAAGAAGTCCCGCCCGGTGAAGCACATGACCTCACCGGTCTCGACGACCTCGCTGTTGGCGGTCAGCCGGTCGTGCTCGACGTAGTGGATGGTCTTGAAGACGGTGAAGAGGGAGTCGTCGTACCGCTCCAGCTTGGGGCGCTGGTGCGCCTGCACCGCGTCCTCCACGGCCAGCGGGTGCAGTCCGAACTCGCTTGCGATTCCGGCGAATTCCGCTTCGGTCGGCTCGTGCAGGCCGATCCACACGAAGCCGCCGTCGCGCCGTACCAGCCGCATCGCCTCGTGCGGGGTCAGCGGATTCGCCGACTCCATCCGCACCCCGTCGCGGTAGACGGCGCAGTCGACGACGGCGGAGGGCGTTGCGGGGTCCCGCGTGGTGTCGTACGCGCCGGTCTCCTTGCGCAGTGCGGGGCGGGACGGGCGGACCGCGGCGCGCAAGTCACGGATCATGGACATGGCAGGCTCCTTCGCAACGGGCAACGAAGGCCTCGGCGACGGGTGGAACTGCCCGGAATGGGGACGTCCTGACGATTCGTCTCCGCCATTTCGACAGGAGAGGTTTGGCACGTCCACAAAGCGGGGAGCACCGCACCGTCGCGGTCTTGGGCTTCGCTACGGGTTCAGATCAGACAGATCAGGTGAAACGAAACGAAGTGCTCTTCCGCGGTGCGCGGCGGGATCCCGGGCGGGTCCCCCGGGGATCCGCACGAAAACGTGGCGCGCAATGGAGAGGTGGCAGCCGGCCAGAGCAGCTACATCAGCGGTCGGAAGAGCGGGTGGTACTGCACGGTCGACTTCGATCCATGCCAGCCCCACCTCCTCCGGCCGGTCCCTGGTGAGGGACGATCCATCTCCCGCAAGGGAGTCTCACGGTGTCGGGACTCGATCGCACCGCTTCTGCGGGCTGCCCGACCACCGGCCAAGAGTATCAGCCGACCGAAGTGTCAAGGTGCTGCTTTGCCTGGTACTGACGAGTTCTATGCTCGCCGCATGGTTGATGTTCTTCCTCTGGTCGAGGCCCGGTTGCGCACCGCGCTCGGCGAACCGGACGCCCGCGCGGCGGTCACCTTCCTCGGCACGGACCGCATCGAGGTACTGCGTTTCCGGGACGACTCCAAGGAAGGCGCCGTCCTGCGCTACGCCACTCTCGGGATGTCCGCCCAGCCGATGACGGACCCCGCCGCGATGCTCGCGGACCCCGTCAAGGGCCCCCGGGCCGAGCTGGTGCTGTCCGTCCGGGGCGGCCTCGCCGACACCGACAAGGTGCTCCGCCCCCTTGCTGTCCTGGCCGCGTCCCCGCAGGTCGAGGGCGTGGTGCTGGCCCCCGGCGCGTCGCTGGACGTCGGTGAACCGCTGTGGCCGGGCGCCCCGTTCAGCTCCGTCCTGGTCGCCGAGCCCGGCGGTCTCGTCGAGGACCTGGAGCTGGATCCGCCCCTCGACCCCGTACGGTTCCTGCCGCTGCTGCCGATGACCTCGAACGAGGCCGCCTGGAAGCGGGTGCACGGCGCTCAGGCCCTTCAGGAGCGCTGGCTGACGAACGGGACGGACCTGCGGGATCCGTCCCGCAGGTCCGTCCCTCTGGACTGACTCCACAGTGAGCAAGCTCACCCAACCGGTGGCCGGGAAAAGCCAGTTGGGTCAGCCGGTCAGCCGGTCAGCCGGTCAGCCGGTCAGCCGGTCAGCCGGTCAGCGGGTCAGTCGGCGAAGACGCTGACGCTGTCCTGTGTGGCGTGGCGCGGCTCCAGTTCCTCTATGTCGTGTGTGAGCGCGTTCCGTCGTACGAGGACCACGAGCGCGCCCAGGAGGGCGGTGGCCGCCGCCATCACGAACGGCAGGTGGATGTCGCTCCACTCCTCGATCTTCGGCGCGAGGTAGGGGGCGGCCGCGGCGGCGAACCACCGCACGAAGTTGTAGCCGGCGCTCGCCACCGGGCGCGGAGCGTCGGAGACCCCGAGAGCCAGCTCGGTGTAGACCGTGTTGTTCACGCCGATGAAGGCGCCGGACAGGATGGTGCAGACGACGGCGGTGGTGTGGTCGCCGTAGCCGAGCACGGCGACGTCGGCCGCCAGCAGCACCAGGGAGCCGCCGAGCACCTTCAGCGAGCCGAAGCGCTTCTGCATGCGCGGCGCCACGATCACCGAGAAGACGGCGAGCAGCAGGCCCCAGGCGAAGAACACGGCACCCGACTTGTACGGCGTCATGTTCAGTACGAAGGGCGTGAAGGCCAGCACGGTGAAGAACGTGTAGTTGTAGAAGAACGCGGAGACCGCCGCGGAGGCGAGGCCGCCGTGGCCGAGCGCCTTGACCGGGTCGAGCAGTGAGGTCTTCCGCGCCGGCCTGGGCTGCTCCTTCAGGAACGCCGTGATGCACAGGAAGCCGATCGCCATCAGGGTGGCCGTGCCGAAGAACGGGTAGCGCCAGCTGATGTTGCCGAGCAGGGCGCCCAGCAGGGGGCCGCAGGCCATGCCGAGGCCGAGGGCCGACTCGTACAGCAGGATCGCCGCGGCGCTGCCGCCGGCCGCCGCGCCGACGATGACGGCGAGGGCCGTGGAGACGAACAGCGCGTTGCCGAGGCCCCAGCCGGCCCGGAAGTCGACGAGCTGGGTCACGGAGTGCGAGGTGCCCGCGAGGCCCGCGAAGACCACCACGAAGGCGAGCCCGAGGAGCAGCGTCCTGCGGCCGCCGATGCGGCTGGAGACGAAGCCGGTGACCAGCATCGCGACGGCGGTGATCAGGAAGTACGAGGTGAAGAGCAGGGATACCTGGCTGGGCGTCGCCTGAAGGCCCTTGGCGATGGACGGCAGGATCGGGTCGACGAGTCCGATGCCCATGAAGGCGACGACGGACGCGCCCGCGGTCGCCCACACGGCCTTGGGCTGGCGCAGAATGCCGCCGGCCCCCGCGTCGAACGGATCCGCCCCGGCCGCCGGGGCGGCGGGCGCTCCTGTACTGCTGCTCATGAGTGTCCTCGCAGTCCTCGGTGATGGTCGGCCTGCCGGGCCGGCCCGGTGCCGGGCCAACGGTCGGCCTGATAGTTGGCTTATACACATATTAAGTTAGGGTGGCTAATAAATGCAAGCTGCATCTACTCCGGGCCGGTGAAGGGCGACGTGCGGGCACACGCCGGACGGGTGATCGTCCTTGACGCGGCGCGGGACGGGGAGGACCGTGGGGGCCTATGAGGGGCGAACCCAGTTGCCCGAAGTGTGGTGGCCGGGTCAGGGCTCCCGGACTCTTCGCCGATTCCTGGCAGTGCGATGTGCACGGGCACGTGCATCCGCTGCAGCCCGTGATCCCGCCCAGCGTCGAGGCCCTCAGCGTCGTGGTGCACCGTGCCCGGGTGCCGGTGTGGATGCCGTGGCCGCTGCCGGTGGGCTGGCTGTTCACGGGTGTGGGCTACGCAGGTGACGACCGCAGCGGCGGCCGTGCGACCGCCGTGGCCTGCTCGGGTCCCGGGCCGCTCGGCGGCGTGGGCGAGCTGATCCTCGTCGCCGAGGAACTGGGCGTGGGTCTCGGCGCGCGCTACGCGGGTGTCGACGGCCCCGATCCCGGCCCCTATCTGAACGTCGAGAAGCCGCCCCAGGCCAAGGTGCTGGCCGCCGGACGCCCCACCCCGTTGTGGCATGTCTCGGGCACCCCCGACGACCGGGCGGTCTTCGCGGGCGAGGCGCGCGGCCTGTGGCTGTGGGCGGTGGTCTGGCCCGAGCAGACGGGCATGCTGATGTACGACGAGCTGGTGCTGACCGATCTGCGCGACGCGGGGGCAGAGGTGGACCTGCTGCCGATAGGGGCACTGTCACCGCGCCTGCTCGAACCGTGAGAACCGGGTGGTGCGCGTAGGGGGCGCTGACCGGCTGCGGGTGTGACGGGGACGCCGAAAATCCCGTTATCCTTGAGCGTCCCCTTCCGTCCCGTCACCGCCTGGAGTCCGTGTCGTGCGCATCGATCTGCACACCCACTCCACCGCGTCCGACGGCACGGACACCCCGGCCGAGCTGGTGCTGCGCGCCGCCGCCGAGGGGCTGGACGTCATCGCGCTCACCGACCACGACACCACCCGCGGCCACGCGGAGGCGATCGAGGCGCTGCCCGAGGGCCTCACTCTCGTCACCGGCGCCGAACTCTCCTGCCGGTGGAACGGCATCAGCATGCACATGCTGGCCTACCTCTTCGACCCCGAGGAGCCCCGCCTGCTCGCCGAGCGCGAACTGGTCCGGGACGACCGCGTCCCGCGGGCCCAGGCCATGATCGCCAGGCTCCGGGAGCTGGGCGTGCCGATCACCTGGGAGCAGGTGTCCCGGATCGCCGGCGACGGCTCGGTCGGGCGCCCGCACCTCGCCTCCGCCCTGGTCGAGCTGGGTGTGGTGGACAGCGTCTCGGACGCGTTCACGCCCGAGTGGCTGGCCGACGGCGGGCGTGCGTACGTCGAGAAGCACGAGACGGATCCCTTCGAGGCGATCCGGCTGGTCAAGGCCGCGGGCGGAGTCACCGTCTTCGCGCACCCGGCCGCCTCGAAGCGGGGGCGGACCGTGCCGGAGTCCGCCATCGCCGATCTCGCCGCCGCCGGGCTCGACGGCATCGAGGTCGACCACATGGACCACGACCCGGCGACCCGGGCGCGGCTGCGCGGCCTCGCGCAGGAGCTGGGACTCCTCGCCACGGGCTCCTCCGACTACCACGGCAGCCGCAAGACCTGCCTCCTCGGCGAGTACACCACCGATCCCGAGGTGTACGGAGAGATCACCCGCCGGGCCACCGGGGCGTTCCCGGTCCCGGGGACCGGTGGACGCCGTGGCGTCCAGCCCTTCCGCAGCCCGCTGTAGCCCTCCGCAGTTCCCTCCACCCCCCTCTGTCCCGGAGGCACCCGGCGTCCGCCGCCGTGCCCCGCCCTGCCGCGCCCTCGGCGCGGCGACCGCCCCCAGCGGCCGTGGCCCGTCCCTTGCCGCGCGTCCGCTCCGAACCTCTGTGCAAGGCCCCCATGTTCGACGTCGCCGTCTTCGGCTCCCTGTTCCTCACTCTCTTCGTGATCATGGATCCCCCCGGGATCACCCCGATCTTCCTCGCGCTGACCGCCGGCCGTCCGGCCAAGGTGCAGAAGCGGATGGCGTTCCAGGCCGTCTGCGTGGCCGGCGGCGTCATCGCCGTCTTCGGTGTGCTCGGCCATCAGATCCTGAACTACCTCCATGTCTCCGTACCCGCGCTGATGATCGCGGGCGGACTGCTGCTCCTGCTCATCGCCCTCGATCTGCTCACCGGCAAGACGGACGAGCCGAAGCAGACCAAGGACGTCAATGTCGCCCTCGTGCCGCTCGGCATGCCGCTGCTGGCCGGCCCGGGTGCGATCGTCTCGGTGATCCTGGCGGTCCAGAGGGCCGACAGCGTGGGCACCCAGGTGTCCGTATGGGCGGCGATCCTGGCGATCCACGTCGTGCTGTGGCTGGTCATGCGCTACTCGCTGCTGATCATCCGGGTGATCAAGGACGGCGGCGTGGTCCTGGTGACCCGGCTCGCGGGCATGATGCTCTCCGCGATCGCCGTGCAGCAGATCATCAATGGGATCACCCAGGTCATCCGCGCGAGCTGAGCGACCGGGCGGGGCCCGGAACGCGCGAAGCCCCGTACGGACGTTCCGTACGGGGCTTCGAAGTCTGACCGTGGTGAGGTGTGCTTACGAGGCGGTCGGGTCGGCCGGGCGGATCCACAGTCGCTGCCCGATGGCGGCGGCTTGCTGAACGATCTGCTTGACGGAGGCGGCGTCCACGACGGTGGTGTCCACGGGCGTACCGTCGACGTCGTCGAGTCGCATGATTTCGAAGCGCATAGGGCTTCTCCCTTCGTCTGGTCATCCTCCTGAGGAGAACTACTGGTGTGCGGAGCGCGGGACGTCGTTGCCCGCGTCCTGATGTAGTCAACGGGGTGCGTGTTACAAACATTCCCTACGCTAAGGAAATTTTTCGAGTCGCTAATTACTGACCGGTAGGTCGGTGGAAAGATGCAGGTCGCGGTGGTGGGCCTGGATTCATGGGACACCGATCGGGACCGGTTGTGTTCGCAGCGTGACCGCCAGGACAATGGAGGCATATGAACGACGACCTGGCGGCGCTCGGCGCCCGTATCGACCGCACCAACGAGCTGCTCCAACGCATGCTGGCCGAAGTGGCGAAGACGCCCTCGACCCATGCGATCTTCGTCGACGCCGGCTATCTGTACGCGGCGGCGGGACGGCTCGTCGCCGGGACCGAGGACCGCCGGGCCTTCGACCTCGACGCCGAAGGGCTGATCGAGGCCCTCATCGACAAGGCCCGCTCGATCTTCGCGGACAGCCGACTGCTGCGCGTGTACTGGTACGACGGCGCGCGACGCCGTATCCACACCGCGGAGCAGCAGTCCATCGCCGAACTCCCCGATGTCAAGGTGCGGCTCGGCAACCTCAACGCCAACAACCAGCAGAAGGGCGTCGACTCCCTGATCCGGACCGACCTGGAGTCGCTGGCCCGGCACCGGGCCATCAGCGACGCGGCCCTCATCGGCGGCGACGAGGACCTGGTGTCGGCGGTCGAGGCGGCGCAGGGGTACGGGGCGCGGGTGCACCTGTGGGGGATCGAGGCCCCCGAAGGCCGCAACCAGGCGGAGCCGCTGCTGTGGGAGGTCGACAGCCAGCGCACCCTCGAACTCGAATTCTTCAAGCCGTACGTGACCCGGCGGACGGCCGCGGCGTACGAGGCGTCCTCCGCGGCCCGTCCCACGCGCGAGGACGTCCGCTTCGTGGGCGCGCAGATCGCGGCGAAGTGGCTCTCGGCGCGAGGCCGGGAGTCACTGGCGGACCTGCTGCCCGGACACCCGTATCTGCCGGGCTCCGTCGACCAGGATCTGCTGGTGGAGGCGGAGGGTCTGCTCCAGTACTCCCTGCGCGGCCAGTCGGACCTGCGGCGCTCGCTGCGGGACGGCTTCTGGGAGTACTTGCAGGGGCAGTACTGACCTACGTCGGCCCCCGGAGGGCGTCCGCGGGCGGAAACCGGCCGTTATGCGTGCCGGTCCCAGAAGGCCGCGAGGGCCTCGGCCGTCGGTTCGGGCCGGTCCGTGTTGGGGGAGTGCTCCGCGTGCGGCACCACCGTGCGACGGGCGCCCAGCCGGGCCGCCATGTCGTCCAGCAGAGGGATCGGCCAGGTGTCGTCGCGATCGCCGGACAGGACGTGCACGGGCAGGCCGACGGCGGCCAGCTCGGCCACACGGTCGGGCTCCTCGCACAGCTGCCGGCCCGTCGCCAGGAGCTGGGCGGGGCTGTTGCCGAGCCAGCGGCGGCGCAGGTCCTCCCCGTCGGCGAGTCCCTCGTCGATGTCCGAGGCGTCGGCCTCCCCAGGGGGGTCCATGGCCTGGACGGCATCCCAGACCTGGGCCATGTCCAGGAGGGCGAGGGCCTCCCGCAGCTGCTTCACACGCTGCTGCTGAGGGACGGAGATCTCGGCGGGGCCGGACGCCATGAGGGTGAGCGAGACGAAGGGAGAGGCGTCCAGGATGACGGCGGCCCTGGCGATCTGACCGCCGAGGGAGTGTCCGAGGAGATGCACCGGCGCACCGAGGGCGCGCGCCTGCGCGAGCACGTCCTGGGCCAGCTCGCTCTGCGCGTACGGGGCCTCGTCGTCCCGGGGCCCGGGGGACTCGTACTGACCCCGCCCGTCGACGGCGACCGTCCGATACCCGGCCGCCGCGAGCAGGGGCTGCACGACGATGAAGTCCTCCTTGCTCCCGGTGAAGCCGGGGAGCAGCAGGGCGGTTCCCTTCACCCGCGAGGTCGCCGCGTCCGCCGTGAGCACGGCGAACTCGCCGCGCTCCGTGGCGAGCCGGTGGGCCCGGACACCGGGGGGCGGGACAAAGCTGGGGGGACGACTCATGGGGGGAGGCTACCGGGCGCTCGGGGGACGGCGGGGGCGGGGGCGGGAGACGTCCAGGTGTACGGGGCGGCAAGAACGCCGATGGCCCGCCCCGGTGTGGGGACGGGCCATCGGCGTTTCTGCTGTCCGGCTGTCTCAGCCCTCGGCGGCCTCGGCGGTCTTGCGCGTACGGCGGCGCGGCTTGGCCTCCGCGTCGTCCGCCTGCGCCGGGATCTCCGCCTCCATGGCTGCCGCCGCCTTGCGGGTCCGGCGCCGCGGCTTGGCCTCGGCCTCCTCGTCCGCCTGCGCGGGGATCGCGGCCTCGGCCTCGACGGCCTTGCGGGTGCGGCGGCGCGGCTTTGCCTCCGCGGTCTCCACAGCCTCGGTGGCCTCGGCGGGAGCCGCTTCCGCGGTCTTGCGGGTGCGGCGGCGCGGCTTGGCTTCCGCGGCTTCCGCGGTCTCCACCGTCTCGACGACGGCCTCGGCCGCCTTGCGGGTACGGCGCGGCTTGGCCGGAGCCTCGCCCTCGACCGTGTCGACGACGGCCTCGGCCGCCTTGCGGGTGCGGCGGCGCGGCTTTGCCTCCGCGGTCTCTACAGCCTCGGTGGCCTCGGCGGGAGCCGCTTCCGCGGTCTTGCGGGTGCGGCGGCGCGGCTTGGCCTCCACGGCCTCCACGGCCTCCACGGTGTCCACGGCGACCGTCTCGGGCGCGGCCTCGGCGGTCTTGCGGGTGCGGCGGCGCGGCTTGGCCTCCACGGCCTCCGCGGTGTCCACAGCGACCTCCGCCACAGCGGCCTCGGCGGTCTTGCGGGTGCGGCGGCGCGGCTTGGCCTCCACGGCCTCCGCGGTGTCCACAGCGGCCTCCGCGGCGGCGGGAGCGGTCTCCGTGAGGTCGGCGGGGGCGGCCGGAGCCGTCTCCGCGGCCTTGCGGGTCCGGCGGCGGCGCGGCTTCACCGGCTCGGTGGTGGCCACCACGGCCTCGGCCGCCTCCGGTACCGCCGTCGGCGTCACCGCGACGGTCTGCTCCACCGTCTCCGTCACCGCGACGGTCTGCTCCGGCGTCGCCCCGCCGCGCGTGCGGCGACGGCGGCGCGGTGTGCGCGACTCCACGGCCTCGGCCGTGTCGTCCGGCGTGCTCGTGACCTCCGGCGCGCCCGTGGCGGCCGACGGGTCCAGCGGCGTTCCGCCCCGGGTACGACGGCGACGGCGCGGCGTACGCGCCGGACGCTCCTGTTCCGCGGGCGGGCTCGAGGCGCGGCGACCGCGCGGCCCACGGCCGCCCGTCTCGCCGAGGTCCTCCAGCTCCTCCGCCGCGAGCCCAGCGCGCGTGCGCTCCGAACGCGGCAGCACACCCTTCGTGCCCTCGGGGATACCGAGGTCGGCGAAGAGGTGCGGGGAGGTGGAGTAGGTCTCCACCGGGTCGTTGAAGTTCAGCTCCAGCGCCTTGTTGATCAGCTGCCAGCGCGGGATGTCGTCCCAGTCGACGAACGTGATCGCCGTACCCGACGCGCCCGCGCGGCCCGTACGGCCGATGCGGTGCAGATAGGTCTTCTCGTCCTCGGGGGACTGGTAGTTGACGACGTGCGTGACGCCCTCGACGTCGATGCCGCGCGCGGCCACGTCGGTGCACACCAGCACGTCCACCTTGCCGTTGCGGAACGCCCGCAGCGCCTGCTCGCGCGCGCCCTGGCCCAGGTCGCCGTGGACCGCGCCCGACGCGAAGCCGCGCCGCTGGAGCTGCTCGGCGATGTCGGCCGCCGTCCGCTTCGTACGGCAGAAGATCATCGCCAGTCCGCGGCCCTCGGCCTGCAGTATGCGGGCGATCATCTCCGGCTTGTCCATGGAGTGCCCGCGGTAGACGAACTGCTTGATGTTCGCGACCGTCGCGCCCTCGTCGTCCGGCGCCGTGGCGCGGATGTGCGTGGGCCGGGACATGTAGCGGCGCGCGAGGCCGATGACCGCGCCCGGCATGGTGGCCGAGAACAGCATGGTCTGGCGCGTCGGGGGCAGCATGTCGATGATCTTCTCGACGTCGGGCAGGAAGCCCAGGTCGAGCATCTCGTCGGCCTCGTCGAGCACCAGGCACTTCACGTGCTTCAGGTTCAGCTTCTTCTGGCCGGCCAGGTCCAGCAGGCGGCCCGGGGTGCCGACGACCACGTCCACGCCCCGCTTCAGGGCCTCGACCTGGGGCTCGTACGCCCGGCCGCCGTAGATCGCCATGACCCGCACATTGCGCGCCTTGCCCGCGGTGAGCAGGTCGTTGGTGACCTGTGTGCACAGTTCGCGGGTGGGGACGACGACGAGCGCCTGGGGGGCGTCGGTGAGGGCCTCGGGCTTCGCGCGGCCCGCCTCGACGTCCACGGGGACGGTCACGCGCTCCAGGAGGGGGAGACCGAAGCCGAGCGTCTTGCCCGTGCCGGTCTTCGCCTGGCCGATGACGTCAGTGCCCGAGAGGGCTACGGGGAGCGTCATCTCCTGGATGGGGAAGGGATGGATGATGCCGACGGCTTCCAGGGCCTCGGCCGTCTCGGGAAGGATTCCGAGTTCTCGAAAAGTCGTAGTCAGGGTGCTGCCTCTTCTGTGTATGCGGTGCGAGGCGAGCGCGGGGGTCGTGACCGTGCCGGATGACGTCGGCCGCTTGGGGGACGGGCCTGTGGCACACGGGACCACGCCGACGCTCCAGCGCTCGTACCGCTGAGGGTCCCTCCGGATGCCGTACGCACGCTGTCGCACGGGCGAGGAGAGCTGTCGGGTCGGAGCCGATCGGGCCACCGACCGGGCATCCTCATACATGCGGCCCGTCGAGATACGTCAACGTACTCAGCAGGCGCATTACCACCATACCCCGGAATCACGCACACGCGATGGCCGATTCGGTCACGTAGTCGTCGTCACAGTGATTGACCAGGGCCTTCCGGGGGGCGGTGAGCGGGCTATTGTGCGCTTCATGACGACGCCTGACAACGCCACCGAGGCATCCGCCGAACCCACCGGAGTCGCCGCCCAGGACTGGGCGACGGCCTCCGTCGACCCCCACTACCGCGCCGCGGTCGTGGACCTGCTCGGCGCCCTGGCGTACGGGGAGCTGGCGGCGTTCGAGCGGCTCGCGGAGGACGCGAAGCTCGCGCCCACACTCGCGGACAAGGCGGAACTGGCCAAGATGGCGTCCGCGGAGTTCCACCACTTCGAGCAGATCCGCGACCGGCTGACCGAGATCGGCGTCGGCCCCACCGAGGCGATGGAGCCGTTCGTCGCGGCCTACGACAGCTTCCACAAGCAGACGGCGCCCTCGGACTGGCTGGAGGGGCTCGTCAAGGCGTACGTGGGCGACTCGATCGCCAGCGACTTCTACCGTGAGGTCGCGGCGCGGCTCGACGCCGACACGCGCGGGCTCGTGCTCGCCGTGCTGGACGACACCGGGCACGCGAGCTTCGCCGTCGAGAAGGTCCGCGCCGCGATCGACGCCGACCCGAGGGTGGGCGGCCGGCTCGCGCTGTGGGCGCGACGGCTCATGGGCGAGGCCCTGTCGCAGTCCCAGCGCGTGGTCGCGGAGCGGGACGCCCTGTCGACCATGCTGGTCGGCGGCGTCGCGGACGGCTTCGACCTCGCCGAGGTCGGCCGGATGTTCTCGCGCATCACCGAGGCGCACACCAAGCGGATGGCGGCCCTGGGCCTGGCGGCCTGACGGCGGCCTGCCCCAGGACCCGCCGGGCCCGGACACATGCGGGGCGGTCCGGTGACGATCACCCGATCACCGGACCGCCCGAGCGTGTCGTCGGAGTCGGAGCCGGACCCGAGGGGGCAGCCGGAGTCGGACCCTGAGCCGGGGCCGGCGCGGACGCCGGTGCCCCCGGTGCCCGGTCCCGGAGGCCACGGTCTCAGGCCGTGGCGGACCGGCGCCGAAACCGTTCCGCAGGCCGCAGCAGCAGGGACAGGGAGGCCGCTGCGACGACCAGGGCGCCCAGGAGGATCACCAGCAGGCCTACGGCGCCCAACGCGCTGTGGGTGACGAAGGCGCCGAAGAGGGCACCCGCCACGCCCGTCGACAGCACCAGGGCGCGGGCCGGCAGCCGGTGGGGCAGCCGCTGCGCGGCGACCCAGGCCAGGGCGAGCCCGAGGACGGCGGAGCCGAGCGCTTCCAAGAGCATGAGTGATTCCCTCCCGCACGGCTGCTGCCAGGGCAAATCGGTCGTAGCCGGTCCTACCCGTGGCGCACTGAAGGCAATCATCCGCTGTGTGCGGGATGTGCTCCATCTGTGCGCGTCGCATACAGGCGCAGGGACCGTCGGACCCTGGGAGGCAAGGGCGAGGAAGGGGCCCGGCGGCTTGTGCCACCGGGCCCCTTCACTGCTCCGTTCGGATCTACAGCGTGCCGAATCCCACCTTGCGGGGGGCCGGCTCGCCGATCTCCACGTACGCGAGACGGTCGGCCGGGACCAGAAGCTTGCGGCCGTGCTCGTCGACCAGGCTCAGCAGAGCCGACTTGCCGGACAGCGCCTCGGCCACGACGTGCTCCACCTCCTCGGCGGTCTGACCGCTCTCCAGAACGATCTCGCGGGGCGCGTGCTGCACGCCGATCTTGACCTCCACGGCTTAGTCCCTCCGACGGTCAGTGATGTGCGCGGCCGTCCGCGCCGTACCAGCACACATTAGCCCGGTGAGGGGACGTACACGCTCTGCCCCGGAACGCCAGGAGCGAACAGCCGACGGGAACAAACGACCGTGCGGCCCCACCAGATGGCTCCGCACGGCCCGGTTCAGCGGTGGTGCCCGGTCCGGCTCAGTGCTGCTGCTCGCTGCTGTGCAGCGGGAAGCCCGCGATGCCCCGCCAGGCCAGGGACGTCAGCAGCTGCACCGCCTGGTCGCGCGGCACGCTGCGGTCACTGTGCAGCCAGGACCGCGCCACGACCTGGGCGAGGCCGCCGAGCCCGGAGGCCAGCAGCATCGATTCGGCCCGCGACAATCCGGTGTCCTCGGCGATGACGTCGCAGATCGCCTCCGCGCACTCGATCGTGACCTTGTCGACGCGCTCGCGCACGGCGGGCTCGTTCGTCAGGTCCGACTCGAAGACCAGCCGGAACGCCCCGCCGTCGTCCTCGACGTACGCGAAATAGGCGTCCATGGTGGCCCGGACCCGCTGCTTGTTGTCCGTCGTCGACGCGAGCGCGGCCCGCACGGCCTGCAGCAGGGCCTCGCAGTGCTGGTCCAGCAGGGCCAGGTAGAGATCGAGCTTCCCCGGGAAGTGCTGGTAGAGCACCGGCTTGCTGACGCCCGCGCGCTCGGCGATGTCGTCCATCGCGGCCGCGTGGTAGCCCTGCGCCACGAAGACTTCCTGTGCGGCGCCCAGCAGCTGGTTCCGTCGGGCACGGCGCGGCAGGCGAGTGCCCCGCGGGCGCGCCGCCTCTGTCTGCTCGATGGCTGTCACGCCGCCTCCCAAAATCGTCCACATGCGGTGTGCGCCGCGCCGCCATCGTACTTTTCGGTAACCGTGCTGTGCGCGGTGCGAGCGCAGAATTTCATGGACCGGACGTCGATGAAACCCGTCCGGAGTGCCCCGAACGGGGACGGGCCGGACGGATCGCCGCACCTGTGCCGGCCGGCGCAGGGCGGTTCCGTGCCTCGCGCACCCGGTCTCTTCCCTCGCGCCCTACCTCACGCGAGGGCTCTGTCCGGGGTGCTCGTCCGGCTCCAGGTGATCGTCTTCTTGCCTCACCGATACCAAAATCGATCGCGTGTTCCACCGGTGCTCACCGATAGTCGTCCTCGTCTAGGGAGACGACGCGCTTCTGCTCCACGAGGTCCGCCTCGTTGGCGCGCAGGATCTCCTCCTCGGTCAGCTGCTCGTCCCGCTCCGGGGCGAGCTCCTGGTGCTGGGCGGCGGCGTCGTTCTCCGGGGCCTCCACGTCGAGTTCGTCGGCGACGGTCTCGTCGTCCTCGAACGTCTCGGGATCAGTGGGGTCTACGGTCATGGCGGGCTCCCTTCCCAGAACTCCTGAACGGTTCCTGAAGAGGCAGGGTCCACATGCGGGTGCCCTGATATGAGCCTAGGAGACACCCGATTCGGATGCTATGTGTGGTGAAGGGGCTCTTCGGTGTCGTCCGACGTGGTGCGGTGGCCGGCCTGCCGGACCCTTCCGTTTGTGACGGCGAACACAGGAGCCACTGTGTGATCGTCTCGTAACATTGCCGCATGTCTTCGACCGAGTTGCCGTCCGTTCCGGCCGCCAATGTACTCCCGAGGGTGGCGCCTGTCCGGGTCGAGGAGGGCGAGCGGCTCAGGTCGGTGGGGCTGCCCGGAATGACGCTGACGGTGCGGTCGAGACCGCCGCGGCGCGAGGGCCTGCCGCCCGCGCTGTACGTCCACGGCCTCGGCGGTTCCTCCCAGAACTGGTCGGCCCTGATCGCGCTGCTGGACGGGCTCGTCGACAGTGAGGCCCTCGATCTGCCGGGCTTCGGTGACTCCCCGCCGCCGGACGACGGCGACTACTCCGTCACCGGGCACGCGCGCGCGGTCATCCGTTACCTCGACGCGGCCGAACGCGGGCCCGTACACCTGTTCGGCAACTCGCTGGGCGGGGCCGTCGCCACGCGCGTGGCGGCCGTTCGGCCCGATCTCGTCCGTACGCTCACCCTGGTCTCGCCCGCGCTCCCGGAGATCTTCGTGCAGCGCGGCGCGGTTCCCACGGGGCTGCTGGCGCTGCCCGGGGTCGCGGCCCTCTTCACTCGGTACACCAAGGGATGGACCGCCGAGCAGCGCGTCCTCGGGGTCACGGCACTGTGCTATGGCGACCCCGGGCGCGTCACCCCCGAGGGCTTCCGCAACGCGGTCGAGGAGATGGAGCGGCGGCTGCGGCTTCCGTACTTCTGGGACGCCATGGCACGCTCGGCGCGCGGCATCGTGAACGCGTACACGCTGGGCGGCCAGCACAGTCTGTGGCGCCAGGCGGAGCGGGTCCTCGCGCCGACCCTGCTGGTCTACGGCGGCCGGGACCAGCTCGTGGCGTTCCGCATGGCCCAGCGCGCGGCGCGCGCCTTCCGCGACTCCCGGCTGCTGACCCTGCCGGAGGCGGGACACGTGGCCATGATGGAATACCCGGACCTGGTGGCCAGGTCCTTCCGCGAACTCCTCGCGGACTCGGGCGAGTTGCCCGAGGGGGCCAGCGTCCGCGACAGCGGCGCGGTACAGGGCGGATTCGAGTCCGGCGGTGCCGGGGCGGGGAGCTGAGGCGCGGCGTGGGACGGCACAGCCGCAAGGGGCGGGGCGACAAGAGGAACACGGACACGGGCACGGTCCCGGGCATACCGGCGCCGGCCCCGTCGGCTCCGTCGGTCCCGCCGGTCTTCGGCACCACCGACACGACACCGACGACGGTCGGCAGCACACCCCCAGGCCCCAGGCGGACGCCCGGCGCGACGGCCCCCCGGGACGCGACGGCACCCGGCCGGGTGCCGGCGGGCCCGGCCGCGCCGCGAGGCGCGCGCCCCGCGGCCGACGGCACTCCCGCGCGCGGTGTCCCGCGCCCCCCGGACGGCACCCCGGCCCACGGCATGCCCCGCTTCCCGGCCGACGGCACCCCCGCCCAGGGCACCCGCGCCGTCCGCGGCGGTCACCCGCAGCAGCGTGAAGCCGGGGGCGGCTGGGGCGAGTTGGGAAGCGGGACAGGGTCCCAGGCGGCGCCCGGCGGGCGTCCCGCGCCCCGGGTCCCGCGCCAGCGGACGGGCCCCGGCCCCCGCCAGGAGTACCTCGACGCCTTCGCTCAGGACGCCCCCGACCGGGACGACGACGTCTTCGCGCCTCGCCGCAAGGGCGCCGACGCCCGTGCACCGCTCACCCGTGACCGCGTTCCCGGGACGGAGGACGCCCGCACCGGCGGCCCCTCGACGACTGAGGACGGCGCGGAGTCGGCGGGCGCGGCGGGCGACACCTCCCGTGGCGGATCCCGCAAGGGGCGTACGTTCGCCGGTATCGCCGCAGCCGCCGTCGTCACCGCGCTCGCCGTCGTCGTCGCCGGTCAGTTCGTCGGCCGACAGGGCGGCACCGCCGTGCGGTCGTCCGCCACCGGCCAGGCCCGCGACGCCCACGGCTCCGGCCTCGACGGCAACGGCAGCCCGAGCCCGTCCGCCTCGCCCAGCGCGACACCGCTGACCTACGAGCAGGCCATGGACCGCACCTACCCGCTCTCCGCCAAGCTGAAGGGTCCGGACACCTTCTCAGCGGTCCCCGGCTCGGACGAGGCGCCCGGCACGGGACGCAAGTACACCTACCGCGTGGATGTGGAGAAGGGGCTCGGCCTCGACGGCCGCCTCTTCGCCGAGGCCGTCCAGAAGACCCTCAATGACGACCGCAGCTGGGCCCACCACGGCGCCCGCACCTTCGCGCGCGTCTCCTCCGGCAAGCCCGACTTCGTGATCACGCTCGCCAGCCCGGGCACCACCGCCGCCTGGTGTGCGAAGTCGGGCCTGGACACGACGGAGGACAACGTCTCCTGCGACTCGGCCTCCACCGAGCGCGTGATGATCAACGCCTACCGCTGGGCGCAGGGCTCGACCACCTACGGTGACAAGATGTACGCCTACCGTCAGATGCTGATCAACCACGAGGTCGGCCATCGCCTGGGTTACGGCCATGTCACCTGCGACAAGGACGGCGAGCTGGCCCCCGTCATGCAGCAGCAGACCAAGTTCCTCGACCACGACGGAATCCACTGCCTGCCCAACCCCTGGCCGTTTCCCAGGAGTTGACAGGAGCCGCTTTCGTCACATTGACACGTGGGGAAAGTTCGTTCATATTTCTTCGCATGTCGCACCGTCACGCCCCCGTTCGCGCCGCCATCGAGCTGGCGCTCATCGGCGTGACCCCTCTGTGTGTGGCCGACATTCTCTGTCGCTGACGCCCCGCCTCCGGCGTGAGCGTCGCGTTCTCACCTCCCTGTGAATCCCCGTGAAGTGCTGCGGACTCCCTGTCCGCACGGCTGCACGGTTCTCGACGACCTGACGCCGGGGCTGACGTCTGTCCCTCCCCGTCTCATCCCTCGTCAACCCGTCTCGCATGGCGAGACACCCCTCGAGAGGTCGTCATTCCGATGCGTCAACCGTCCGTCATAGCGCGCCGCCTGGCAGCGGCATCCGTAGGCCTGGTCGTGGCAGCGGGCGCCGTCGCCTGCGGGCCGAAGGACAACGATGGCAAGGGCGCCGGTGGCGACTCCACCCCGCACAAGGGCGGCACCCTCACGGTCCTGAACTCCGACCCTCAGACCGACTTCGACCCGGCGCGCCTGTACACCTCCGGCGGCGGCAACGTGCCCTCCCTGGTCTTCCGCACGCTCACCACCCGCAACCGCGCGAACGGCGCGGCCGGCGCCAAGGTCGTCCCCGACCTCGCCACCGACACCGGTCGTCCCAACAAGGACGCGACCGTGTGGACGTACACCTTGAAGACGGGCCTCAAGTACGAGGACGGCACCCCGATCACGTCCGCCGACATCAAGTACGGCATCGAGCGCTCCTTCGCGCCCGAGCTGTCCGGCGGCGCGCCCTATCTGCGGGACTGGCTGGTCGGCGCGGCGAACTACCAGGGGCCGTACAAGGACAAGAAGGGCCTCTCGGCGATCGAGACGCCGGACGACCGCACGATCGTCTTCCACCTGAACAAGCCCGAGGGCGAGTTCCCGTACCTGGCCACGCAGACGCAGTTCACGCCCGTGCCGAAGGCCAAGGACACCGGCACCAAGTACGAGGAGCACCCGATCTCGTCCGGCCCCTACAAGGTCGTGAAGAACGAGAACGACGGTGAGCACCTGGTGCTGGAGCGCAACAAGTACTGGTCGTCGGCCGTCGACGACCAGCGCAAGGCCTACCCGGACGAGATCGACGTGAAGTCGGGGCTCGACTCGTCGGTGATCAACCAGCGGCTGTCGGCGTCCCAGGGTGCGGACTCGGCCGCGGTCACCACGGACACCAACCTCGGCCCGGCCGAGCTCGCCAAGGTGACGGGCGAGAAGGACCTCGCCTCGCGCGTCGGCACCGGGCACTTCGGCTACACGAACTACATAGCGTTCAACCCGAAGGTCAAGCCGTTCGACAACATCAAGGTGCGGCAGGCGATCTCGTACGCCATCGACCGGTCGTCCGTGATCAACGCGGCGGGCGGCAGCGCGCTCGCCGAGGCCGCGACCACCTTCCTGCCCGACCAGAAGGCCTTCGGCTACACGCCGTACGACCTCTTTCCGGCGGGCGCGGCCGGCAACGCGGCCAAGGCCAAGGAGCTGCTGAAGGAGGCCGGATACCCGAACGGGCTCACGGTCACCCTGACCCACGACAACGCCCAGAACTTCAAGACCAGCCCCGAGATCGCGACCGCGATCCAGGACGCCCTCAAGAAGGCCGGCATCACGGTCAAGCTCCAGGGCCTGGAGGACAACAACTACTCCGACACGGTCCACAGCGTGAAGACCGAGCCGGGCTTCTTCCTCACCACGTGGGGTGCCGACTGGCCTTCCGGTGGCCCCTTCCTCGCCCCGATCTTCGACGGCCGCCAGATCGTCAAGGACGGCGCGAACTTCAACACCGCCCAGCTCGACGACCAGTCGGTCAACGACGAGATCGACGCGATCAACAAGCTGACGGACCTCAACGCCGCCGCCGAGCGGTGGGGCGCGCTGGACAAGAAGATCGGCGCGCAGGCACTGACCGTGCCGCTGTTCCACCCGGTCTACAAGCGCCTGGTCGGCAAGGACATCAAGAACGTCGTGATCAGCGACTGGACCGGTGTCCTGGACATCTCCCAGGTCGCGGTGAAGTGACGCCGTGAGCGAGGCACTTGTCGCCACCCAGGCCCCCGAGGCGTCCGCCTCGGGGGCCTCGGGGGCTCGTCAGTTCTGGCGGCGGCTGCGTGCGCAGCGGGCCGCCATGGTCGCGGCGGGGGTCGTCGCGCTGCTCGTCCTGGTCGCACTCGCCGCACCGCTGCTCACCGCGATCGAGGGCCAGGACCCGACGACGTACCACCCGGTCCTGGTGGACTCGGCACGCGGCGGCGTGCCCATCGGCTCGCTGGGCGGCATCAGCGGCGATCACTGGCTCGGCGTCGAACCGCAGACCGGGCGGGACCTGTTCGCACGGCTGGTGTACGGCGCGCGGGTCTCCCTGGGGGTCGCGCTGGCGGCGACCACCGTGCAGGTCGTCCTCGGTGTCGTCGTGGGCGTCACGGCCGCGCTCGGGAACCGTTGGGTCGATCAACTGCTCAGCCGGATCACCGAAATCATCGTCGCCATGCCGTTGATCATCATGGCCCTGGCGCTGCTGGCCGTCGTGCCCGGAAGTTTCCCGAGGCCTGTTCTGGTCTCGCTCATCATCGGGTTCGTCGCCTGGGGCACCATCGGCAAGATCGCCCGCGCCGCGACGCTCTCCCTCAAGAACCTCGACTACGTGGCCGCCGCACGACTCAGCGGCTGGAGCACCTGGCGGATCGCCCGCCGGGAACTGCTGCCCGGCCTCGCCGCGCCCGTCATCACCTACGCCGCGCTCATGGTGCCGAACAACATCGCCATCGAGGCCGCGCTCTCCTTCCTCGGCGTCGGCGTGAAGCCCCCGACCCCGTCCTGGGGACAGATGCTCACCTCCGCCAACGTCTGGTACCAGGCGGCCCCGCAGTACCTGCTGCTGCCGGCGGGCGCCCTGTTCGTGACCGTGCTCGCGCTCACCGTCCTCAGCGACGGCGTCCGCACGGCCCTCGACCCGCGCGCGGCTTCCCGGCTGCGCGTCGGCACGGGCCGCAAGCGGGAGGCGAAGCCGGGTGCGCAGACGTCGGGTGCGGCGAAGTCGGAGGCGCCGACGCCGGTCGCGCAGAAGCCGGGCGGCGTGCAGGAGGCGCAGTCATGAGTGGCTTCGCCGGATTCGCACTGCGCCGGACCGTGGGCGTGGTGATCACCCTGCTCGCCATCTCGGTGATCGTCTACGTCGTCTTCTACGCCACTCCCGGCAACGTCGCCCAGATCACCTGCGGCCCGCGCTGCTCGCCGGAACAGGTGCACCAGGTCGCTCAGCAGCTGCGGCTCGACGACCCGCTGTACGTGCGGTACTGGCACTTCCTGGAGGGCATCGTCGCCGGCCAGGACTACTCGACCGGCACGTCCGTCGAGCACTGCTCGGCGCCCTGCCTCGGACTCTCGTATCAGACCGACCAGCAGGTCACCCAGATCATCCTGACCAAGCTGCCCGTCAGCCTGTCGCTGGTGATCGGCGCCATGGTGCTCTGGCTGCTGCTGGGCGTCGGCACCGGCATCCTCTCCGCCTGGCGGCGCGGCCGGTTCACCGAGCGCGCCCTGACCGGACTCACCCTGGCGGGCATGTCCACGCCGGTCTTCGTCATCGGTCTCCTCCTGATCATCGTGATCTGCGGGCAACTGGAACTGCTGCCGTTCCCGGAGTACGTCTCCTTCTCGGACGATCCCGAGCAGTGGGCCTGGAACCTCCTGCTGCCGTGGCTCACCCTCGCGCTCGCCGAGGCGGCCTACTTCGCCCGGCTGACCCGGGCGTCGATGCTGGAGACGCTCGCCGAGGACCACATCCGGACCTTCCGGGCCTACGGCGTCGGCGAGCGGTCGATCGTCGGCCGGCACGCGCTGCGGGGCGCGCTGGCGCCGATCATCGCCCTGAACGCCAACGACCTCGGCAGTTCCGTGGGCGGAGCCGTTCTCATCGAGACCCTCTTCGGCCTGCCCGGCATAGGCCAGGAACTCGTCCACGCCGTCACCGTGGTCGACCTGCCCGTCGTCGTCGGCATGGTCCTGGTCATCGGCTTCTTCGTGGTCCTCGCCAACGCCGCCGCGGACGTGCTGTACGCGGTGGCCGACCGACGGGTGGTACTGACGTGAGTCTCGTCCGAGTCACTGATCTGACCGTTGAGTTCGGCGACCTGCGCGCCGTGGACGGGCTCTCCTTCGGGCTGGAGGCGGGCGCCGCCCTGGCCCTGGTCGGCGAGTCCGGCTCCGGCAAGTCCACGGTCGCCTCGGCCCTGCTCGGCCTGCACCGCGGCACGGGCGCTCGGGTCGGCGGCTCGATCGAGGTCGCCGGCACCGACCTACAGGCCGCCTCCGACGCCGACCTGCTCAGGCTGCGGGGCGCGAAGGCGGCGATGGTCTTCCAGGACCCGCTGTCCTCCCTGGACCCGTACTACGCGATCGGCGACCAGATCGCCGAGGTGTACCGGGTGCACACCCGCGCCTCCCGGCGCGCCGCACGCGCGCGTGCCGTCGAGGTGCTGGACCGGGTCGGCATCCCGGACGCGGCACGGCGCTCGCGCTCACGCCCGCACGAATTCAGCGGCGGTATGCGCCAGCGCGCCCTGATCGCCATGGCACTCGCGTGCGAGCCCGAGCTGCTGATCGCCGACGAGCCGACCACCGCGCTGGACGTGACCGTCCAGGCCCAGATCCTCGACCTGCTGCACACCCTGCGACAGGAGACCGGGATGGGGCTGCTGCTGGTCACCCATGACGTGGGAGTCGCCGCCGAGAGCGTCGACGAGGTGCTCGTGATGCGCCACGGCAGAGCCGTCGAACACGGCCCGGTCGCCGGCGTGCTGGGGGAGCCCCGTGAGGAGTACACAAGGGAGCTGCTGGGCGCGGTGCCGCGCGTGGACGCGCCCCGCGTACGCGCGGGCGCCGCCTCCGACGAGGTCGTCATCGAGGCGTCGGGACTGCGGCGCGAGTTCGGGCGCGGCAGGCGGAGCTTCACCGCCGTGGACGACGTGTCGCTCACGGTGCGGCGCGGCGAGACCCTCGGCATCGTCGGGGAGAGCGGCAGCGGGAAGACCACCCTGGGCCGCATGCTGGTCGGACTGCTGGAGCCCACGGCCGGCGAGGTCCGCCACGCGGGCGCGGTCCGTTCCGGGGTGGACCCGTCCGTCCAGATGGTCTTCCAGGACCCCGTCTCCTCCCTCAACCCCCGCCGCAGCGTGGGCGAGTCGATCGCCGACCCGCTGCGGGCACGCGGGGAGAAGGACGAGGGGCGCATCCGGGGCCGCGTACGCGAACTGCTGCGCCGGGTGGGGCTCGACGAGACGCACTACGACCGCTATCCGCACGAGTTCAGCGGCGGACAGCGCCAGCGCGTGGGCATCGCGCGGGCCCTCGCCGCCGAGCCGCGCGTCATCGTCTGCGACGAGCCGGTCTCGGCGCTCGACGTCACCACCCAGGCGCAGGTCGTGGCCCTGCTGGGCGAGCTGCAACGCGAACTGGGTCTCGCGCTCGTCTTCGTGGCCCACGACCTCGCCGTCGTGCGCCAGGTCAGCGACCGGGTCGCGGTGATGCGGCGCGGGCGGATCGTCGAGTACGGGCCCGCCGACGAGGTCTACGACGCCCCCCGCGACCCGTACACCAGGCAGCTGCTGGCGGCCGTACCGGCCCTCGACCCCGCGGTCGCGGCCGAGCGGCGCGCCGCCCGGAAGGTGCTCGCGACGGTGTGAGTCCTCTCGTACGACGGCCGGCCCCCGGCCGGCCGTCGCACGGGGCAGCACGGCCGAACGAGTCCTTGACACGAGTGAACGCGGTCCGCACGCGAAAGTTACGACCGTTCACCCCTTTTGGTGGCGCGATGGACAACCGTCCGTCGCGCCACCGCCTTGTCCGCTTACGTTCGTCCCGCTGGGAGCCGCCGGCACAACGGTGGCTCCTCATACGGGAGATCGGGGGTGCACTCGTGCGCATCGGACTGCTTACGGAGGGTGGCTATCCGTATGTGAGCGGTGACGCCAGGCTCTGGTGCGACCGCCTCGTGCGCGGACTCGGGCAGCACGAGTTCGACATCTACGCGCTCAGCCGCACCGAGCGGCAGGAGGCAGAGGGCCGGCTCCCGCTGCCGCCGAACGTCGAGCGGGTGCTGACGGCCCCTCTGTGGACCGCGCGGCACGACCGGGCCGCCCACGGGCGCCGGGCGCGCCGCCGGTTCGCCGAGACGTACGCCGAACTGGCCGCCGCCCTCTGCACCGCACCGGAACCAGGAGCGCCGCAGGACACCCCGGGAGCGGCCGGCCCTGAGGCGGACCGTTTCGGCAGTGCCCTGTACACCCTCGCCGAACTCGCCCGCGACGAGGGCGGACTGACCGGCGCCCTGCGCTCCGAGGCCGCCGTACGCGCCCTGGAACAGGCCTGCCGCGCGCCGCGCGCCCTGCGGGCGGCGCGCACGACGCGCGTCCCCGAGCTGCTGCAGACGGCCGCGCATCTCGAACGCGCCCTGCGCCCCCTCTCCCTCGACTGGTACGAGGACGACGCGCTCGGCTCGGTGGACCTCTGCCACGCCACCGCCGGCGGCACCGCGGCCCTGCCCGGACTGCTCGCCCGGCACTTCGCCGGAATCCCGCTGCTCGTCACCGAGTACGGCGTGCACCTACGGGCGCACTACCTCGGAACCTCGCGCGAGACACCGCCCGCAGTGCGCGCCCTGCTCGCCTCCTTCCACCGCCTGCTGGCCGCCGAGGTCTACCGCCGGGCCGCGTGCATCACCCCCGGCAACACCCACGCGCGCCGCTGGCAGGAACGCTGCGGCGCCGACCGCGACAAGCTGCGCACCGTCTACCCCGGCATGGAGGACGCCCGCTTCACCGAGGTGGGCGAGGCGGCCGACCGCGCGGACCCCCGCACGCTGGTCTGGGTCGGCCGCGTAGAACCGGCGAAGGACCTGATCTCCCTGCTCCACGCCTTCGCCGAGATCCGCAAGGAGGAGCCGAGGGCCCGGCTGCGGATCGTCGGGGCCCCGGCGGGCGCCGAGGGCACCGCCTACCTCGGGCACTGCAGGGCGCTGGCCGCGCAGCTCTTCCCCGACGAGGCCGACGGCGTGCACGACATCGGTGACAACCCGGTGTCCTTCGAGGACATCGGCGGCCCGGAGCTGCCCGGGCTCGCGGAGGCCTACGCGGCGGGGGCGGTCGTCGTCCTGTCGAGCGTCGTCGAAGGCTTTCCGATCAGCCTCGTGGAGGCCATGTTCTGCGGCCGGGCGACGGTGTCCACGGATGTGGGCGCCGTCGTGGAGGCCATTGGCGGTACGGGCCTCGTCGTTCCACCGCGCAACCCGCGGGCCCTCGCCGAGGCGTGCCTGGCGCTGCTGTCCGACCCCGAGCGCCGTGAGCGCCTCGGCGCGGCCGCCCGGGCCCGCGCCCTCGAACTGTTCACCGTCGAGCAGAACGTCATGGCGTTCCACGACCTGTATCTGGAGGTCGTCTCGCACTCGCCCGTCCGCCGGGTCCTTGTGGACGCCGACGGCGAACCGCTGCCCTTCGCAGTCCCGGCGGAGGCCCATCTGCCCGGCCACTGGACCGCCCCGCGGCTGCCGCGCGGCCGGCCGCGCTGGGCGTGGGCGCCGGGCGAGACGACGGCACCCGTGCGCGCCACCGGCCCCCAGGAACCCGTCCCGGCGGCGGAGGGCGTGCGATGAGCGACGTAGGAGAACTGGACCGCCGCCCCGGCACCCCGGACAGCCCTTGGGACGCGGCGTCCTGGGAAGCCCTCACCGATGAGGAACGGACGCAGGCCGACGACGCCCCCGGGCCTCAGGCCGCACCGGAACCCGCTCCCCAGGCCGCACCGGAACCCGCTCCCCAGGCGGCCGACACCACCGGCCCCCCGTCCGCCGGGGAGGCCGACCCGGCCCGCAGGCCGCCCGCCCGCCGGGGCGCCGTCGACCCCGTCAAGGCCCTGCTGCACCGCCACCGTGACCTGTGCGAACGGGCCGTGGACCCGCTGGAGATCGTGGCCGGTCTAGAGGCCCACGGCCTCACCGACCGGACCGCCGCCCGCTTCCACCACCGGGACCTGTTCTCGCTCGCCGAGGAGATGTACGCGCGCGTACCCCGCGATGGCGACCGGCCCGCCCCACCGACCACCCCGGCCGACGCCCCTCGTGAGCCCCGCGTGTGGGCCCTCCCGGCGCTGCTCCCGGGCGCCCTGGCCACGGCCACCGTCATCGGGCTCCGGCTCACCGACGGCAGGATCCGCCTCGCCGTCTGCGCGCTCGGCGTTCTCGCCGTCGCACTCGGACTCCGCGCGGCCCTCGCCCACGGCCCCCTGCGCGTCCCCGCACACCGGGCACGCGCCGCCACGCGCGCGTGGACCTGCTGGCTCCTCGCCTACGCCCTGCTCGGCGACGGCCTGCTGCGCGCCGCCCAGGACGGCGGCCCCGACGGCCCCGTGCCCCCGGCCACCGCCCCGGTCCTCGCCCTCGTCCTGGCCGTGGGACCGGCCGCCTGGTGCGCCCGCCTCCTCGCGCTGCGCGCCCGCCGCCGGCTCGCCGCCAGCCGGGGCCTGGAGGACTTCACGTCATCGGTCACCCCGCTCCTCCTCGGCACCGTCGCGCTCTTCCTCTGCGCACTGACCGCCCTGCTCACCGTGTGCGCGGTCGTCCTCCACGAGCCCGCCGCCTACGCCGGAGCGGGCGCCCTGGGCGCGCTCCTGATGCTCGCCCGGCTGCTCACCGCCCATGGCTTCGGCCGCGCCCCGGCCGCCGCCCTCGGCGCCGCGGCCGCCGTCGAGGCGACCGCCCTCGCCACGGTCTTCGCCGGCCGGCTCCCCGGCTGCGGAGTCCTGGCCACCCCGGTGCGCGCCCTGACCGACACCCTCGGCACCGACGCCGTCCCGGCCCTGGCCTGCGCCCCGGTCGCCCTGGCCCTGCTGGTCCATGCGATCCGCACCCTGACCCGGGCCTCGGCCCACGCCCGGCCCCCCGGGTCCCCCTGAGCCCGGCCCATGGCATCCCCACCGCCCTGAGCCCCGGCCCACCGGCGCCCCCAGGTCGAGGTCATGAGCCGCCACCACCGCGCGGGACCCGGTCCCGCCCCTCTTGCTCCCGCGGGGCCGACACCGCGGGCCCCTCTCATCCCACGGCACCACCCCTGAAGGAGAACCCCAGATGATCACCTCCCGAACCGGAGAATCCGCCCCGGGAGCCGCCCGATGAGGGTCCTGCTGATCGGAGCCAACGGATATCTCGGCCGCTTCGTCGCCGACCGTCTGCTCGCCGACCCGGCCGTGCAGCTCACCGCGCTCGGCCGCGGTGACGACGCCGACGTACGGTTCGACCTCGCGTCCGGCAGTCCCGGCGCACTCACCCGCTTCCTGGACGCCGTGCACCCCGGGGTCGTCATCAACTGCGCCGGAGCCATCCGCGGCGGCGCCCGTGAACTCACCCGGCAGAACACCGTCGCCGTCGCCACCATCTGCGAGGCGCTGCGCCGCAGCGGCTGCGGGGCCCGACTGGTGCAGATCGGCTGCGGTGCCGAGTACGGGCCGAGCCAGCCCGGCTCCTCCACGGCCGAGGACGCCGTCCCGCGACCCGGCGGCCCGTACGGCGTCAGCAAGCTCGCCGCCACCGAACTCGTCCTCGGCTCAGGCCTGGACGCCGTCGTGCTCCGGGTGTTCTCGCCCGCCGGGCCCGGCACGCCCGCCGGATCCCCGCTCGGCCGGCTGGCCGAGGCGCTGCGCCGTGCCATGCAGGCGAGCGACGGCGAACTCAAGCTCGGCGGCCTCGGTGTGCAACGCGACTTCATCGACGTACGCGATGTCGCCCGCGCCGTCCACGCCGCGTCCCTCTCCGCCGCCCAGGGCGTGATCAACATCGGCTCGGGCCGCGCGGTGCGCCTGCGGGACGCGGCCGCCGTCCTCGCCCGGGTCGCCGGCTACGGCGGGAACCTGCACGAACTCGACGGTCCCCCCGGACCGATGCGAACGGCCATCGGCCACCCCCGCACCGAACCGGAACACCCGGCCCCGGTCGCCTACCCCTACCCGGACGGCTGCGGCAGCTGGCAGCAGGCCGATGTGCGCACCGCCCGCGACCGGCTCGGCTGGCGCCCCCGGATCAGCCTGGAGGAATCCCTCGCCGACATCTGGATGGAGGCGGCATGCCGCATCTGACCAGCACCACCACGGGCACCGCGAGCACGGACCTGGGCGCCGGCCTCGGCATCCCCGGGTATGCGCACCCCCTGGTCGCCCCCCTGGAATGGGACGCGCTCACCCGGCCGGGCGCCCCGGTGCACTGGGCCGTCCTCAATGTGAGCGGCGGCCCGGGTACCCGCCTCGACCCGCACTGCCTGGAGGCCACCGGACGCCTGCACACCGTGGGCGTCCGTGTTCTCGGTCACCTCGACCTCGTCCAGGGCACGCGGCCCTTCGGCGAACTGATCTCCGAGGCACACCGCTTTCTCGACTGGTACGGCGTCGGCGGCTTCCTCCTGGACCGGTGCCCGAGCGAACGTGCCGTGCTCCCCGAAGTCCGCCGCCTGATCACCACGCTCCGGGCCTTCCTCGACCACGGGCACATCGTCCTGGGACACGGCACCCATCCCCATCCCGGATACGCCGAGAACGCCGACCAACTGGTCACCTTCTCCGGCACCTGGAACGACTACCGCTGGTCGCAGGTGGCCGAATGGACCGCCGACTACCCGCCCGAGCGGTTCTGCCACTTCGTGCACGGCATACCGCGCGGCCATCTCGACGAGGCGCTGCGCATCGCCCGTTGGCAGGGCGCCGGCACGATCTGGTTCACCGACCGCGCGATTCGCGGCGGCCGCACGGACCCCTGGGAGGCCATGCCCGGGTACTGGGACGACATCGTCTCGCGCCTCGGAACAGGTGTCTCGGAATGAAGAAGGGCGTGGCAGTGTTACGGGGAGAACAACCGTAGTGATCGACCGACCAACGGAGTCCCCGTGTCGCTGCCACCCCTGGTCGAGCCGGCTGACGAGCTCACCGTAGACGAGGTCCGCAGGTACTCCCGCCACCTGATCATCCCCGATGTCGGGATGGACGGGCAGAAGCGGCTGAAGAACGCCAAGGTGCTCTGTGTGGGCGCCGGCGGTCTGGGCTCGCCGGCGCTGATGTACCTGGCCGCGGCGGGCGTGGGAACGCTCGGCATCGTGGAGTTCGACGAGGTGGACGAGTCGAACCTCCAGCGGCAGATCATCCACAGCCAGGCCGACATCGGCCGTTCCAAGGCCGAGTCCGCGCGTGACTCGGTCAAGGGCATCAACCCGTATGTGAACGTGATCCTTCACGAGGAGCGGCTCGAGGCCGACAACGTGATGGACATCTTCAGCCAGTACGACCTGATCGTCGACGGTACGGACAACTTCGCGACCCGCTATCTGGTCAACGACGCGTGCGTGCTGCTGAACAAGCCGTATGTGTGGGGCTCGATCTACCGCTTTGACGGCCAGGCCTCCGTCTTCTGGTCGGAGCACGGTCCCTGCTACCGCTGCCTCTACCCGGAGCCCCCGCCGCCGGGCATGGTTCCCTCCTGTGCCGAGGGCGGCGTCCTCGGCGTGCTGTGCGCGTCCATCGGCTCCATCCAGGTCACCGAGGCGATCAAGGTCCTCACTGGCGTCGGTGACCCGCTGGTCGGCCGACTGATGATCTACGACGCCCTGGAGATGCAGTACCGCCAGGTCAAGGTCCGCAAGGACCCCAACTGCGCGGTCTGCGGCGAGAACCCCACCGTCACCGAGCTCATCGACTACGAGGCCTTCTGCGGCGTTGTCTCCGAGGAGGCCCAGGCGGCGGCCGTCGACTCGACGATCACTCCCAAGCAGCTCAAGGAGTGGATCGACGACGGCGAGAACATCGAGATCATCGATGTCCGGGAGCCGAACGAGTACGAGATCGTCTCCATCCCGGGCGCCCGGCTGATCCCGAAGAACGAGTTCCTCCTGGGCACGGCCCTGGAGGGCCTCCCCCAGGACAAGAAGATCGTCCTGCACTGCAAGACGGGTGTCCGCAGCGCGGAAGTCCTCGCCGTCCTGAAGTCGGCCGGCTTCGCGGACGCGGTCCACGTCGGCGGAGGCGTCATCGGCTGGGTCAACCAGATCGAACCGCACAAGCCTGTGTACTGATCAGCCTTCCGGCTGCCCGGCAAGACTGATGAAGCCCACGGCCTCTGACCCGTTCAGAGGCCGTGGGCTTCTGTCGTTGTCGGTCGGTGGCGGCTGTGACACTCACTACGAGCGTGATATCGCTGCGCGCAGATCGTCGTTCAGGGAAATCTTGATCGAGGCTTTCCCGGGGTCCGAGCGCATCATCTCGGAATAGAGAGCCCGTACCTCGTCGAAACGTCCTCGCTTGAGGTAGATGTCGATTGCCTGGCCCAAGTGGTCCGCGTCCTTGTCGGCTTCGAGGGACATGTATTCATCGACGACCTGCTCCGCCAGGTCAAGGAGTTCCCGGGCCTCGTACACCATCGAGAGATTATATTTGTAGGCGATCTCTCCGGGGTTCTTCTGGATCGCCGTCAGGATGTAGCGCTGAGCTTCCTCGTACTGCTTCGAAGAATGGAACAGCATTCCAATCTGATTCGCGAGAAACGCCTTGTCCCGATCGCTGACGTTCTCGTCCTCCAGGAGCGGCACCACATAGCGCTTGAGTTCCTCGATGCCCTCGGCGGTGCGGTTCGTCACGCGATAGAAGTTTCCGAGGGAGGCGATGCCGGCGTTGACGGAGTCGGAGTCGATGCTTCCGTCGTTGTTGTTGAGCATGTCCCGAATGAGAGCGACGCTCTCCTCATGCCCTCCCGCGGCGAGCATGCTCGCGCATGTGATCACCATGGAGGGGTCGTTTCGCAACCTGGCCAGCCGCTGCAGGGCCACGTACGCACCGACCTGGTCGCCGTTGGCGAGCGCCGTCAGGAACTTCTCCTCCGGGTTGGCGAAGATGTCCTCCAGTCCCCCCATCGGGTTCGCCGGGAGGGGAGAGGCGGAGACTCCGCCCCGTGAGCTGGCCATGAGGTTGTCTATTTTCCGCTCCATGCGCTCCAGCGCGAGCGCCAGCGAGGTGGTGGTGACTCCGCTGGCCGCCGTGGGGTATCCGGCTGCCTCGAACTGGTCGACCGTCCTCCTGACCTCCTCGATGGCGCGACGAGTCGACCGGGGGTTGGAGAGATCGTACTGAATGGTCCGAATCCCCGAGACATCGAAGGGAAGTTTGTCGCCCACTCTGATGAGCTGAATGAACGGCTTCGCGGCTTCATGGCGTCGGCCGCACTCATAGAAGACGTTCGCGTTGTGGCCGGTCAGATCCACAATGCAGAGTTCTGCGTTCTGGACGAGACTGATCACCTCGCTGTTGATCTCACCGGGCCCCACGAGCATGTCGGCCCGGACCACATAGAATCCGTACATTTCGAGGGCAGGCTCGATCAGGAGCTCGAAAACGTCATCCGCCCAGAGTCTGGTGTCGGACCCCATGTCGCCGATCGGTGAAATGACGAAGCAAGTCTTGAGGTTCTCCGCCATGAGTCAACCCCCCATATCCGCTTTCCTCGCTACGGCTCGGCGAGCTCGCTCGTGAGCCGTATGGGATCGGGGATATACCCGAGGCACTGTCCGACAAACCCGGAAAGATGGATTCCATTTTTCAATTCAATGATCAGGTCGTACAAGTCCTCGAATGTGGGTCCGTAGGTCGAACGATGGTCTGAAGGTGACCTTCCGTTCCACGGTGACCGTCGTCATCAGGAGCAGACCTTGCCGTCGTTCGGGACCGTGTTGTTCAGCAGGTACGCGTTCACGGCCGAGTCCACGCATGTACTTCCGCTCCCGTACGCTCCGTGGCCCTGGCCCTTCCAGGTCAGCTCGACGCCGACACCCTGGCCCAGCCCGTCGGCCATCCTGCGGGCGCCCTCGTACGGTGTCGCGGGATCCCCGGTGTTGCCCACCACCAGCACCGGAGCGGCTCCCGGCGCGCTGACCTCCGGGTGGTCGAACTCTCCGGTCACCGGCCAGTTGTGGCACCAGCCGGCCGCGTCCCAGCCCAGGAAGTCGCCGAACACGGGGGAGATCTTCTCGAACTCCGGCAGCAGCGCTCTCACCTGCCCGGCCGTCGGCCGCTGTCGGTCGTCCAGGCAGGAGATGACCCGCTGCGAGTGCGTCGTCGTGCCGTAGTGCCCCGCCGCATCGCGGTCGTTGTACTCATCGGCCAGGCGCAGCAGCTCGGAGCCGTCGCCGCTCTGTGCCGAGGCGAGGGCGCTGGTGAGGACAGGCCAGCTCTCCTTGGTGTAGAGCGGCAGCACGATGCCGGTGAGGGCCAGGGTCTGGGTGAGCTTGCGTCCGGACGACGTCGGCAGCGGCTTGGCGTCGATCCGCTTGAGCAGTTTCGCGATCTTCTGGGTGCCCTGCTGGGGGTCCTGGCCCGTCGACTTCAGGTAGTTGTCGAGCGCGCGCTGGAAACCAAGGGTCTGGTTCTTCGCCTGGCCCAGGATGTCGGCGGTCGGGTCGACCACGGCGTCCAGCACCAGGCGCCCCACCTTTTCCGGGAACAAGTGGGCGTACACACCGCCCAGTTCGGTGCCGTACGAGATGCCGAAGTAGTGCATCGTCCGGTCGCCGAGGACCTGGCGCATCAGGTCCATGTCGCGCGCGGTGTCGGTCGTCGACACATGCGTGAGCAGCTTGCCGGCCGCCCGCGCACAGCCCTGGCCGAAGTCGGTGGCGTCATCGAGGTAGGCCTTCACCTCGGCGTCGTCGTCCGGTGTGGCGTCTATGGCCTCGGCCGCCTGGATCGCCTTGTCGCTGCGGCAGCGGATGCCCTCGCTCGCGCCGACCCCGCGCGGATCCCAGCTCACCAGGTCGTATCGCTTGTGGAGTTGGGAGACCAGGCTCGCGTACGACGGCATCGTCGAGACGCCGGAGCCGCCCGGGCCGCCGAAGTTGAACAGGAGCGAGCCTGTGCGGTTGCCTCCGGTCGCCTTGGACCGGATCAACGCGAGGCCGATCGTCTCGCCGTCCGGCTTCGACCAGTCAAGGGGCGCCTTCATCGTCGCGCACTGCCAGCCGCCGCCCTGGGCCGATGCGCCCTTGCAGCCGCTCCAGGTGAGCTTCTGGGCAGTGAGCGAGGCGGGCAGTCCCGGGTGATCGCCGTCTTGCGGTGCCGGCGTCGACGCGCCGGAACTGCCCTTGCCGTCGTCCGCGCGTGAGCCGGACGAGCCGGACGAATGGGCCGAGCCGCTTCCGCAGCCGGTGATCAGCAGGGCGGCCGCGACCGCGGCCGTCCACCGTACGACACGTGACATGTGCACCCCCCTCACCGGCTCTCCGCTCGGAGCGGCGGAGAGCAGTCAGGCCATAGTAGGCGGACCGAGCGGGGCCTATGGCTGCCTGTGGAAAACAGTCTGACCTGCACTTTTCCTCCGAACGCGGTGTCGGCCGGGGCAAGGGGCCCGCTGCGCGGGGGCCCGGTGGAAGCGGGGATCCTCATGACGGGGAGTCGCCGGGGATCAGGTGCAGACGATGCCGGCCCGGGGGACCTTGCCGTTCAGCAGGTAGTTGTTGACGGTGTTCTGCACGCACTTGTCCCTACTGTCGTACGAACCGTGCCCCTGGCCCTTGTACGTCAGCTCGACACCGACACCGGCTCCGAGCGCCTGCACCATTCGCCTCGCCCCCTCGTACGGGGTCGCCGGGTCGCCGGTGTTGCCGACCACGAGGATCGGCGCGGCGCCGGGAGCACTCACGTCCGGGTGGGTGGCGGCCCCGGCCACCGGCCAGTTCGTGCAGCTGATCAGACCCCAGGCCAGATAGTCGCCGAACAGCGGGGAGGCCGCCCGGAACTGCGGCAGCTTCGCCTTCACGTCGGCGATGGTGTAACGAGGCTTCTCGTCCGCGCAGTTGATCGCGATGTTCGCGGGGACCAGATTGCTGTACTGGCCGTTCTCGTTGCGCCCGTTCATCGCGTCCGACAGTGCCATCAGCAACTTGCCGTCACCCGCGTACGCCTGCTTCAGGCCGTCGGTGAGATATGCCCAGAAGTCCTTGGAGTACAGGGCCTGCGCGATGCCGTTGGTGGCCGCCGTCTGGGTCAGGCGGCGGGGGAAGATGCCGGGCAGGGGCTTCTTGTCGAGGTCCTTCAGCAGTTTGGCGATCCGGTTCTCGACGTCCTGCGGGGTGCGGCCGACCGGGCAGCCAGTGCTCTTGGAGACGCAGTCCCGGGCGTAGTTGTCCAGCGCGAGCTGGAAGCCCTTGGCCTGCCCCAGCGAGGCCTGTACCGGGTCCTCCGTCGGGTCGACGACCGCGTCGAGGACGGCCCGTCCCACGTTCTTGGGGAACAGGTGCGCGTAGACGGCGCCCAGTTCGGTGCCGTACGAGATGCCGAAGTAGTACAGCTTGGAGTCGCCGAGCACCTTGCGCATCAGGTCCATGTCGCGGGCGGCGTCGGTGGTGCGCACATACGGCAGGACGCGCCCCGAGTTCAGCCGGCAGGCCTGGTTGAACTGCCGGGTGTTGTTCACGAAGGTCTTCTGCTCGGCCGCGGTCTCGGGCGTCATGTCCTGCTGGAAGTACGTGTCGAGCTGCTGGTCGTCCTCGCACTTGACGCCCGCGCTGCGGCCGACTCCGCGCGGGTCGAAGCTCACCAGGTCGTAGCGGGTGCGCAGGGTCTCGTAGTCCTGGGCGAAGGCGGGCAGCGCCGTGACCCCGGAGCCGCCCGGGCCGCCGAAGTTGAAGACGAGGGAACCGATCCGTTTGTCCGGGGGGCCGCTGGCCTTCGCCCGGATCAGCGCGATCCCGATGGTGCCGCCGTTGGGGTTGTTCCAGTTCAGGGGCGCCTGCATGGTCGCGCACTGCCACTTTCTCCCGCTCGGCAGGGGAGCGGGGGCACTGCCGCCGCCCTCCGCCTCGGACGGCGCGGGGCAGTCCTTCCAGATCAGCTTCTGACTCGACAGCTCTCCGTCCGCGAAGCTGCCGGCGCACCCCGCCATCAGCGAGGGCAGGACGACGGCGGTGGCGGTGAGGGCTGCGGTGCGGATGCGGAGTCGGTTCGGCATGCTCCCATCCTGCGACCGTGCGGGGCGGAGCGCTCGGGGCGTGAGCCGGGCGGGTGAGTGGCCGCCTTCGCGACCGGCCGCCCTCCACGACCCGCGTGAGAACGGCCGTCAGCCCTCGCGCGTCTAGTGTGATGCGCCAGAAATCGTCTCCGTCGCTCATACCTTCCGCACCCTGCAACGACTGGCCCGGGCCCCCAAAGACGTGGCGTCGGCCTGAGCCTCTACCAGGCCGTCCGCGAGCTACAGACACTCCTCGCAGTCTGGACCGGCGCCTGCCCGACCTGCCACCGCGACATACCCACACCAATACAGACCTGACCAAGCCCTACTAGAGCGCTTGCTTGCGCGACAGATGGTTGAAGGACAGCCACCCGGGCAGTACCGGCAGCCACAGCGTCAGCAGCCGGTAGAGCAGCACCGCGGGCGCCGCGACCTCCTTGGGCAGGCCGACGGCGATGAGACCCACCGTGAGGGTGGCCTCCACCGCGCCCACGCCGCCAGGGGTCGGGGCGGCCGAACCCAGCGCGTTGCCCGCCAGGAACACGACCGCCACGCTGGCCAGGCTCAGCGAGGTGTGCTCCTCGTGCCCGAACGCCCGGATCGAGGCGTCCAGGCACATCACGAAGCACGCGGTCAGCAGCAGCATGCCGCCGATGCCGGTGATCAGCTTCTGCGGCCGCTGCAACACGTCGAGCATGCGTGGCACGACACCGGCGAACAGCGACCTCACGCGCGTGACGACGAACTTCCGCATGAACGGCACGGACGTCACCACCAGCACGAGCACCGCGACCGTCAGCAGACCGGCGATGACCGTACGGGACGGCGACAGCGACGGGGTCTTCTCGGTGCCTGTGAGATAGCCGAACGAGAGCAGCATCAGCACATGGCAGCCGAGTCCGAACAGCTGCGAGGCGCCCACGCTCGCCACTGCCAGCCCCGGCCGCACGCCCGCCCGTTGCAGGAAGCGTGTGTTGAGCGCGACACCGCCGACCGCCGCGGGCGCCACGATCTTCACGAAGGACCCGGCGACCTGCGCCGCCACGGTGCGCCAGAACGGCACGCGCTCGGGCACGAAGCCGAGCAGCGCCATCGCCGCCGCGACATAGCTCAGCGCGGAGAAGAACACGGCCGCCGCCACCCAGCCCCACTCGGCATTGGCGAAGAGCGTGCCGAACTCGATATGGGTGAGCTGCGTCAGCAGGAAGTACGCGCCGATGGCACCGGCCATGAAACTGAGCAGCGTGCGCGGCCGCACCCGCTCCAGGCGGGCCGGTTCGACCGGCGCCTGGGGCCTGATCCGCAGCACCTGGTGGCGGATCTGGGTGAGGAGATCCTCCTCGCGTGCCTCCTCCAGCGCCTCGTCGATCGCCCGTTTCTCGGCCCGCTGCTCGGCGCGTACGGACTTCTTGTCGAGCTTGTCGGGGACGGCTCCCGGCGTGTCGCCCGCCTCCGCCGCGCGGGCCAGTTTCGCCTGCCGGGAGGCCTCCAGGACCGCCCCTCGCTCGCGCTCGGCCCGCTCCCGGGCCAGTTTCCGCAGGGTCGCGCGCGTGGAGCGCGTCAGTGCGATCGGCTGCAGCATGGGCAGGCAGCCGGCGACCGCGTCCGGGCCGAGCACGGCGACCGCGGAGGCCACCGCCCGTTCGGCGCCGACCCGCAGTCCGAGTGTGGCCAGCAACTGCGCGATGTCCATGCGCAGCACCAGATCGCCGGCCGCGATCTCGCCACTGCGCAGATCGGTCAGGATGACGGTGCCGGAACGATCCACCACGATGGCGTCCCCGGCGAGCCGGCGGTGCGCGATGCGCCGCGACTGAAGTGCCCGCACCTGGTGCCAGGTGTCGTGCAGCAGCTCGTCGGTGATCTCCTCGTCGGCCAGCTGGTCCAGCGTGCGACCGCCGGTGTGCTCGTAGACGAGCATCACCGCGTCGGGACCCAGTTCGGAGGTCGCGATCAGTCTGGGCGCGTTGGCACCGGCCGCGATGGCCGCGTAGGCGAGGAGCGCCTCCTGCTCCAGGGCTTGGCGCAGCGACTGCAGGCTGCTGCGGGTGGTGATTCCGCGCAGCGTCAGCCGCCGCCACACCCGGTAGAAGAAGCCCTGTGCCTGCTGCTCGCGGTCGACGACCGTGACGTCCAGGGGCGGCCCGTCCTCCAGCGTGACGAAGTAGCGCCGGCCGCGGTCGCCGGTGTCCGCTGTGTCGGGCGTCTCCTGGCGCGCCGCGCTCACGGGGCGGAAGCCCACGGTGCGCAGACCCGCCATCAGGGTCCGCCCGGTCGGCTGTACGTTCGGCGAGCCGACCGCGTACAGCGTCCCGGCCGCGACGCTCCAGCCGATCAGCACCGTCAGGATGATGGAGAACGGTGTCGTGTAGCCGGTGACCAGCATGGAGAAGGCGTCGAGCAGCAGCACCACCCACAGCACGGCGCGCCAGCGCGGTCTGCGTGACATGCCCACCGCCGTCATATAGGCGATGACGGGTGCGAGATAGCCGTGCACCGGGTCGGTCAGGGCATGGATGTCGCCGGGGGAGGGCTGGGTGAGCGCGTCCTGGATCGAGGGCGGTGCGGCCCTGGCGACCCACAGGTCCGTGGCGAGTGTCACTCCATGGGCGAGGACGGCCGCGAGGACGCCGTCGGCGATGCGCAGACCGTCCCGCTTGATCAGCCGTTCGATCGCGAAGGCGACCGGCACCAGCAGGATCGCGATGCTCGACGCCAGACCCGCGATCTTGATCAGCAGATCGGGTGCCTGTCCCGTGCCCTTGTTGATGTCCTGTTCGAGACCCGAGGTGGTGCCGTGCGCGAACGCGGCGATGGCGAGCAGCACCGCGATCGCGAGGATGCCCACCAGAAGGCGCATCAGATCGGAAGGACGGTGCACGCGCGCGGGGAGCAGCGGTTCGTCGCCCTCCACCTCGTCGTTGGGGGCGTCGGCGCAGCCCGCCTCCGGGTCGGACGGCTGGTGCGCGTCGTCCGCGCGCCGCTGTACGTCCTTCTGGGGCTCACCGTGCTCGGGCGCCTTGTCCAGCGAGACCAGTGGGGCCTGAGGGGCCTCTGTGTCCTCCGCCTTCCGCGCGTCCGCGCCTGCCTCGTGGCCTGCGGCGGCCTTGTCCGGGCGCGACGAACCCTCAGAGGTGCCCTCCGCTCCGTCGGGGTGCACGCCCTGCTGTTTCATCGTCTCTTCTTGGTCTCGTATCACCGGTCACCGCCCGCACGATGGTGGCATGCCGACCCGACACACGGGGGCATCAGGGTGCAAATGCGGGGGCGCACAGTCTGCCCCAAGCGCCGGGACAGGGCGAGGGCCATGCCCGGCCGCTCTCTCCTCACATTGTCGGTGGCGTGAGGCAGGATGGGGCGGATGAGCGAGCGGAGCCTTCCGGAGGATGCCCTGCCGGAATACGCGGAACGGGTCCTTGACCTGGCCGAACGCATCCCACCGGGGCGCGTCATGACGTACGGGGACGTCGCCGAGTGGCTGGAGGAGGGCGGGCCGCGCCAGGTGGGCCGTGTGATGGCCCTCTACGGCGGAGCCGTCCCTTGGTGGCGGGTGGTCCGCGCCGACGGAGCGCTGCTCGCGGGGCACGAACTGGACGCTCTCGGCCACTACCGGGACGAGGGCACCCCGCTGCGGGAGGCCGGCCGCGCGTCCGAGGGGCATCTGCCGCGCCTGGACATGAGGCGGGCGCGATGGGACGGCGACGCATGCGCGAAAGGTCACATCTGACAGCTTCCGGCATCGGACGCGGTGGACGGGGAGCCCTAGCCCGTTCGAGGGAAGCGCGGCACGTCCGTGACATGCCGTACGTTCGTGCGGTGAGGGACAGACGTGACAGGAGGGACCTCCGGGAACGAGGGGAAGCCCTGCTTCCGCAACCTTCCCCGGCGTAGCGTCAACGGCGCGCGTCCCCCTCATCCCGCGGCCACCGCTCTCCCCGCGCGGGGATCCCGCCTCCCGCGGCCCGACCACAACCCCTCACTGGCGGTGCCCCGCACCGCCAGTGACAAGCCCGAGCACGACCACCAGGACCGGCGAACCACGTGAGCTCCTCTTCCTCCACCAGGCGCCTGCCGCACCCCTCGGTGCGGCAGGGGAGCCGTGGCGCTTACCGACTGGTGCGTACCCCGCCCGTCCGGGTGGATCCCCCTCGACTTGACGCACCGCAGCGCGCGGTGGTTGACCACCGGGCCGGCCCTCTGCTCGTGCTCGCGGGCCCGGGCACCGGCAAGACCACCACGCTGGTGGAGTCCGTGGCCGCCCGGATCGCCCGTGGCGGCGACCCCGAGCGCATCCTGGTGCTCACCTTCAGCCGCAGGGCCGCCGTCGACCTGCGCGACCGCATGGCGCTGCGCGCGGGCGCGGCCCACGCCCCGCAGGCCACCACGTTCCACTCGTTCTGCTACGCCCTGGTCCGCGCCCACCAGGACAGCGACCACTTCGTCGAACCGCTGCGGCTGCTGTCCGGCCCCGAGCAGGACGTGGCCGTGCGGGAACTTCTCGCCGGGCAGCCCGACCTGGAGCGCCTCGGTCTCGCGCATCTGCGCTGGCCCGACGAACTGCGCGCCTGCCTCACCACGCGCGGCTTCGCCGACGAGGTGCGCGCCGTGCTGGCCCGCAGCCGTGAGTTGGGCCTCGACCCGGAGGCGCTGCGCCGCTTCGCCGGGCGCACAGGCCGCCCCGACTGGGAGGCCGCCTCCGCGTTCCTCGCCGAGTACCTGGACGTCCTCGACCTCCAGGGAGTGATCGACTACGCGGAGCTGGTCCATCGCGCGGTGCTGCTGGCCCGCCGCCCCGAGGTCGCCGAGCGGCTGGCCGCCCGGTACGACGCGGTCTACGTCGACGAGTACCAGGACACCGACCCGGCCCAGGTCCGGCTGCTGCACGCCCTTGCGGGCCACGGGCGGACCCTGGTGGCCTTCGGCGACCCCGACCAGTCGATCTACACCTTCCGGGGCGCCGACGTGGGCGGGATCCTGGACTTCCCGCACACGTTCCCCTGCCCCGACGGCACCCCGGCGCCCGTGCACGTCCTCAGGACCTCCCGCCGCTCCGGCGCCGCCCTCCTCGGCGCCACCCGGCTGCTCACCCAGCGCATGCCGCTCACCCGCCTCCCGGCGGACAAGGTGCGCGCCCACCGGGAACTCGCGGCGGTACGGGACGGGGGCCGCGTCGAGGTCCACACGTACCCGACGCCAGGCACGGAACTGGACAACATCGCGGACATCCTGCGCCGGGCTCACCTGGAGGACGGCGTCCCGTGGAGCGAGATGGCCGTCCTCGTGCGCGCCGGAACCCGCACCATCCCGACGGTCCGCCGCGCCCTCACGGCTGCCGGAGTGCCCCTCGACATCGACGGCGACGACCTGCCGCTGCGGCACGAACCCGCCGTGACACCCCTACTGACGGCGCTGCGCGCGGTGGCCCGCACGGAGGCCGCGCACATACGTCCTGAGAAGGACGCGCAGGATCACCCCGCAGAGACGCAGGATCACCCCGAAGAAACGCGGAACCACCCCGAAGAGACGCAGGAGACGGCTCGTACCGGAGTGTGGCTCGACACCGAGACCGCGCTCACCCTCCTCACCTCGCCCCTCGCCGGTATGGACGCCGCCGACCTGCGCCGCCTGGGCCGTGCCCTGCGCGAGGAGGAGCGGGTCGCCGGCAACCCCGTACCGCCGCCCTCCGACCAGCTCCTCGCGCGGGCCCTGGCCGAACCGGAGCGCCTGGTGGCGCACGATCCCGCGTACGCGCGCGGAGCCCAGCGCCTGGGCGCACTGCTCGGAAAGGCACGGGAACGGCTCGCGGGCGGCGGCACGGCCGAGGAGGCCCTGTGGGAGCTGTGGAACGGCACACCGTGGCCCAAGCGCCTGGAGAGCGCGTCCCGACGCGGCGGCGCCGCGGGCCGCAACGCCGACCGTGACCTCGACGCCGTGTGCGCCCTGTTCGCGACCGCGGCGCGCGCCGAGGAGCGCACCGGCGGCCGGGGCGCCCTCAACTTCCTGGAGGAGGTCGAGGCCCAGGACATCGCCGCCGACACGCTGACGCGCCGCGCCGTGCGCCCCGACGCCGTACGACTGATGACCGCCCACCGCTCCAAGGGCCTCCAGTGGCGCCTGGTCGTCGTCGCCGGCGTCCAGGAAGGCCTGTGGCCCGACCTGCGCCGCCGCGGCTCCCTGCTGGAGGCCGACCGCATCGGCCGCGACGGACTTGCCGAGCCCCTCACCCCCGGCGCACTGCTCGCGGAGGAACGACGCCTGTTCTACGTCGCCTGCACCCGCGCGCGTGACCGCCTCGTCGTCACCGCCGTGAAGGGCCCCGCCGACGACGGGGACCAGCCCTCCCGCTTCCTCACCGAGCTCGGCGTCGAACCCAGGGACGTCACCGGCCGTCCGCGCCGCCCGCTGTCCGTCGCCGCGCTCGTCGCCGAACTGCGCGCCACGACCGTCGACCCGCGCGTCTCCGACGCCCTCAGGGAGGCCGCCGCCCGGCGGCTGGCCCGGCTCGCCGCGCTCGCCGACGACGACGGCCGGCCCCTCGTGCCCTCCGCGCACCCCTACCGCTGGTGGGGCATGTGGGACCAGACCGAGAGCAAGGTGCCGCTGCGCGACCGCGACCAGCCCGTGGCGCTCTCCGGCAGCGCGCTCGACCAGCTCGCCAACACCTGCGCCCTGCAATGGTTCCTCGGCCGTGAGGTGAAGGCCGACGCGCCCGCGACCGCCGCCCAGGGCTTCGGCAACGTGGTGCACGTGCTCGCCGACGAGGTTGCCTCCGGACGCACCCCCGCCGACCTCGACGTCCTCATGGCACGCCTCGACTCGGTGTGGAACGCGCTCGCCTTCGACGCACCTTGGAAGTCCGGCCAGGAGAAGCAGAACGCGCGCGTGGCGCTCGAACGCTTCCTGAGGTGGCACGTCGACTCGAACAGCGTCCGCGCCGGACGCACCCCGGTGGCCAGCGAGCACGACTTCGACGTCACCCTGGCGGCGGGCGACTACCAGGTGCGCATCCGCGGCTCCATGGACCGCGTCGAGACGGACGCCGAGGGCCGCGCCTACGTCGTCGACTTCAAGACCGGCAAGCAGGCGCCCAGCGCCGCCGAGGTGGCCCGCCATCCGCAGCTCGCCGTCTACCAGCTGGCCGTGCGCGAGGGCGCCGTCGACGACGCCTTCGACGGGCTGCGGCCCGAACCGGGCGGCGCCGAACTCGTCCAGCTCAGGCAGGGCGCCGCCAAGAAGGACGGCGGCGACACGCTGCCCAAGGTGCAGGCCCAGGAGCCCCTGCACGGACAGTGGATCGGCGAACTGCTGGCCACCGCCGCAGGCAAGGTCCTCGACGAGCGGTTCTCCCCGACCACCGGGCAGCACTGCACGCACTGCGCCTTCCGCGCCTCGTGCAGCGCACGACCGGAGGGCCGCACCGTCGTGGAGTGAGCACGGCGAGCGAGCCGAACCGGGGGACCGGGCGAGCACGGTGAGTGAACACCTCCGAGTGAGCACACCGTGTGACCTACCGCACCCGGCGCTTCGACCAGGGCTTCTTCCGCCCCGGCGGACGATCCGGCGCCCGCTGTCAGTGCCCACCGTTAGCCTCTCCGACGTGCCCGCCCGTATCAATGACCCCGAGCAGCTCAAGGAGCTCCTCGGCATCCCGTTCACCCCGGAGCAGACGGCCTGCATCACCGCGCCGCCCGCCCCGCAGGTGATCGTGGCCGGAGCCGGATCGGGCAAGACCACGGTGATGGCGGCCCGCGTGGTGTGGCTGGTGGGCACCGGACAGGTCGCACCCGAACAGGTCCTCGGCCTGACGTTCACCAACAAGGCGGCCGGTGAACTCGCCGAGCGCGTCCGCACGGCACTGGTCAAGGCGGGCGTCACCGACCCGGACGTCATCGACCCCGACAACCCGCCCGGCGAACCCGTGATCTCCACCTATCACGCCTTCGCGGGCCGCCTGCTGACCGACCACGGCCTGCGCATCGGGCTAGAACCGACCTCCCGGCTGCTCGCCGACGCCACCCGCTACCAACTCGCCGCGCGCGTGCTGCGCGAGGCCCCCGGCCCCTACCCGGCGCTCACCCGCTCCTTCCCCGACCTCGTCAGCGACCTGCTCGCCCTCGACTCCGAACTGTCCGAGCACCTCGTGCGACCGGAGGACCTGCGCGCCTACGATGCCGAACTGCTGCGCACCCTGGAGGGCGTCCGCCTCACCAACGCCGATCTGCGCAAGGTCCCCGAGGCGGCCGCGGCCCGCCGGGACCTGGCCGAGCTGGCCGGCCGCTACCGCGCGGCCAGACGAGAGCGCGACCTCCTCGACTTCGGCGACCAGATCGCCCTCTCGGCGGCCCTCGCCCGCCTCCCCGAGGTGGGCCGCATCCTGCGCGAGGAGTACCGCGTCATCCTGCTCGACGAGTACCAGGACACCTCGGTGGCCCAGCGCGTCCTGCTCGCCGGACTCTTCGGCGGCGGCACCGGCCACCCCGTGACCGCCGTCGGCGACCCCTGCCAGGCGATCTACGGCTGGCGCGGCGCGTCCGTCGCCAACCTCGACGACTTCCCCGAGCACTTCCCGCACGCCGACGGCCGCCCCGCCACCCGCCAGGCACTCAGCGAGAACCGCCGCAGCGGCGGCCGCCTCCTCGACCTTGCCAACGGCCTCGCCGAGCCGCTGCGCGCGCTGCACGCGGGCGTGGAAGCCCTCCGCCCCGCCCCCGGCGCCGAGCGCGACGGACAGGTCCGCTGCGCCCTGCTGCGCACCCACGCCGAGGAGATCGACTGGATCGCCGACTCCCTCGCCCACCTCGTGCGTACCGGCACCGCGCCCGGTGAGATCGCGGTCCTGTGCCGCACGGCGACCGACTTCGCCCAGATCCAGAGCGCGCTCGTCGCCCGCGACGTCCCGGTCGAGGTCGTGGGCCTGTCCGGACTGCTGCACCTGCCCGAGGTCGCCGACCTCGTCGCGGTCTGCGAGGTCCTCCAGGACCCCGGCGCCAACGCCTCCCTCGTCCGCCTGCTCACCGGCCCGCGCTGGCGCATCGGCCCCCGCGACCTCGCCCTGCTGGGCCGGCGCGCACGGCTGCTCGTGTCCTCCGCGCGCGTGGCCGCCGACGACGACCCGGACCGCCGGCTCGCCGCGGCCGTCGAAGGCGTCGACCCCTCCGAGGTGATCTCGCTCGCCGACGCCCTCGACACCTTCCTCGAACTGCCCATGGAGGCCGGCCGCGCGGACGAGGGGTTGCCGTTCTCGCCCGACGCGCGCGTACGGTTCGCCCGCCTCGCCACCGAACTGCGCGAACTGCGCCGCTCCCTCGCCGACCCCCTGATGGACGTCCTGCACCGGGTGCTCGCCGTCACCGGCCTGGAGGTCGAGCTGTCCGCCTCCCCGCACGCACTGGCCGCCCGCCGCCGCGAGACCCTGTCGAACTTCCTGGACGTCGCCGCGTCCTTCGCGGCCAACGATCCGGACGCCACCCTGCTGGCCTTCCTAGGCTTCCTGCGGACCGCCGCCCAGTACGAAAAGGGCCTCGACAACGCCTTGCCCGGCGGCGAGAACACCGTCAAGGTCCTCACCGCGCACAAGTCCAAGGGCCTGGAATGGGACGTCGTCGCCGTCCCCGGACTGGTCAACGGCACCTTCCCCAGCAGCCAGGGCCGCGAGAAGTGGACCGCCCAGGGCAAGGTGTTGCCCCACGCCCTCCGCGGCGACGCCGACACCCTGCCCGACATCGAGTCCTGGGACTCCCGGGGCATCAAGGCCTTCCACGAGGCCATGAAAGAGCACCAGCACACCGAGGAGCTCCGCCTCGGCTACGTCACCTTCACCCGCCCGCGCTCCCTGCTGCTCGGCTCCGGCCACTGGTGGGGGCCCGCGCAGAAGCGCCCCCGGGGGCCCTCCGCCTTCCTCCAGGCTCTCCACGACCACTGCGCCGCCGGCCACGGCGAGATCGAGGTGTGGGCCGACGCGCCCGCCGAGGACGAGGAGAACCCGGCACTGCACGAGGCCGCCGCCGACCACGCCTGGCCGCTCCCGCTGGACGAGGAGGCCCTCACGCGCCGCAGGGCGGCCGCCGAGACGGTCCTGACCCATCTGGAGCAGATCGCGTCGCAGGACACGTCCGCGTACGACGAGCCGTCCGCGTACGACGACCCGGAGTGGCCGCCACCACCGGACGACGAGGACGACCGCGGGCCGGACGACGACGGCCACGGAGCGTACGACGAGGCCTCCTACGACCCGTACGGACCGGATGACGAAGCCCCCTACGACCTGTACGGGCCGGACGACGAAGACCTCTACGGACCGGACGACCGGCCGAACCACCGCCCGTCGGGCCCGCCGCCATCGCCACCTCACGCGCGCGTGCCCCTGGACGCCTCCACGCCGCCGGACGCGCCTGCGCGCGTGGCCGCCCCCACCCCGACCCTCCCGCGCGCCCGCCGGCACCCCGCCGAGGACACCCCTGCGCTGACCCCTGAAGAGGCCCGCACCATCGCCTCCTGGGACCGCGACCTGGACGCCCTCACCGGGGAACTGCTGCGCGCCCGTACGGCCGTCACCGACGTACCCCTGCCGTCGTCCCTGACCGCCTCCCAGGTACTGCGGCTGGCCGCCGACCCCGACGGGCTCGCGCAGGAACTCGCGCGCCCCATGCCGCGCCCCCCGCAACCCTCGGCGCGCCGAGGCACCCGCTTCCACGCCTGGGTCGAGGCACGCTTCGAGGAACTGCGCCTTCCCATGCTGGAGCCGGACGAGCTGCCCGGCGGCGAGGCCGAGATCGCCGATGAGCGCGACCTGGAGGCCCTCAAGGACGCCTTCGAACGCACGCCCTACGCGCACCGCACCCCCTATCGCATCGAGGCCCCCTTCCAGATGACCATCGCCGGACGCGTCGTCCGAGGCCGCATCGACGCTGTCTACCGGGTGGACGACACGGACGGGACCTTGTACGAGATCGTCGACTGGAAGACCAGCCGCACCCGCAGCGGCGACCCGCTCCAGCTCGCCCTGTACCGGCTCGCCTGGGCCGAACGGCAGAACGTGCCCGTTCAGAGTGTCAAGGCCGCGTTCCTCTACGTCCGCAGCGGCGAGGTCGTACACCCCGAGGGCCTCCCGGACCGGGCCGCGCTGGAGGCACTGCTGCTCGGGGAGCCCGTCCGCGAGGAACCGGCCGACCAGGGTGCCGGCGCGGGCCGATAGGCTCGGGAGCATGAGCGAGACCCCGGACAGTGCCGTCCGCACGTACATCGACAGCCACCGCGCCGCCTTCCTCGACGACCTGGCCGAGTGGTTGCGCATCCCGTCGGTGTCCGCCCAGCCCGAGCACGCGGCGGACGTGCGCCGCAGCGCCGAGTGGCTCGCCGCCAAGCTTCGCGACACCGGCTTCCCCACGACTGAGGTCTGGCCCACCGAGGGCGCCCCGGCCGTCTTCGCCGAGTGGCCCGCCGAGGACCCGCAGGCACCCACCGTCCTCGTCTACGGCCACCACGACGTACAGCCCGCCGCCCGCGAGGACGGCTGGGACAGCGACCCCTTCGAACCGGTGATCCGCGAGGGCCGCCTCCACGCGCGCGGGGCCGCCGACGACAAGGGCCAGGTGTTCTTCCACACACTCGGCATCCGCGCCCACCTCGCCGCCACCGGCCGTACCGCCCCCGCCGTCCACCTCAAGCTGCTCATCGAGGGCGAGGAGGAGTCCGGCTCCCCGCACTTCCGCGCGCTGGTCGAACAGCACGCGGACCGGTTGGCCGCCGACGCCGTGATCGTCTCCGACACCGGCATGTGGTCCGCGAACACCCCCACCGTCTGCACGGGCATGCGCGGCCTCGCCGAATGCGAGATCGTCCTGCACGGTCCCGGCCAGGACATCCACTCCGGCTCCTTCGGCGGCGCCGTCCCCAATCCGGCCACCGCGGCCGCCCGCCTGGTCGCCGCCCTCCACGACCAGCACGCGCGCGTGGCGATACCCGGCTTTTACGACGGCATCATCGACCTCACCGACCGGGAACGCGCCCTCTTCGCCGAGCTCCCCTTCGACGAGGAACAGTGGCTGCGCACCGCCAGGTCCACCGCCACCCACGGCGAGCAGGGCTATTCCACCCTGGAGCGCATCTGGGCCCGCCCCACCGCCGAGGTCAACGGCATCGGCGGCGGCTACCAGGGCCCCGGCAGCAAGACGATCATCCCGTCCTCGGCCATGGTGAAGCTGTCCTTCCGGCTCGTCGCCGGACAGGACCCCGACCACATCGAGAAGGCCGTCCGCGACTGGGCCGCCGACCAGCTGCCCGCCGGGATCCGGTACGAGATCACCTTCGGCGCGGCCACCCGCCCCTGCCTGACCCCCCTCGACCACCCCGCCCTGCAGTCCGTCGTACGCGCCATGGGCCGCGCCTTCCAGCAGCCGGTCCGCTTCACCCGTGAGGGCGGCTCGGGACCCGCGGCCGACCTCCAGGACGTCCTCGGCGCCCCTGTCCTGTTCCTCGGCATCTCCATCCCCTCCGACGGCTGGCACGCCCCCAATGAGAAGGTCGAACTGGACCTGCTTCTCAAAGGCGTCGAAACCGCCGCATACCTTTGGGGCGACCTCGGGGAGAACTGGCGCGATGCCCACTGACGATCTCGCGGGCCGGACGGTCGGCCGCACGGGCCGCGGGGCACGGCACACTGGAAGAGCCGCACCGCGCGCCCAGGACCCGCCGGATCCGTTCCCACCCCAGCCGAACGTCCCGCTGAACCGCCCGCCGAAACAACCGTTCCACCGGGGGAGTTGGAAGCAACCGTGACCACCTGGACCGACCACAGCGCCGACCGGCCCATCTCGCTCACCGCTCCGAGCGGCATCGACCGGGCCGCCCACCACCGGCTCGACGAGGCCTGGCTGGCCGCGGCCTGGAGCCACCCCACCACCCGCTGCTTCGTGGTCTCGGGCGGCCAGGTCCTCATCGACGAGACGCCCGACGGCCGCACCGAAGTCGTCATGACCCCCTCCTTCGAGGCACCCCTCACCGAGGCCCACCGCTACTTCCTCGGCACCGACGAGGACGGCGTCAGCTACTTCGCACTCCAGAAGGACGCCCTCCCCGGCCGCATGGACCAGTCCGCCCGCCCGGCCGGTCTGCGTGAGGCCGGACTGCTGCTGTCGCCCCGCGACGCAGGGCTGATGGTCCACGCGGTCGCCCTGGAGAACTGGCAGCGGATGCACCGCTTCTGCTCGCGCTGCGGCGAACGCACCGTGATCGCGGCCGCCGGACACATCCGCCGCTGCCCGGCCTGCGGCGCCGAGCACTACCCGCGCACCGACCCCGCGGTGATCATGGCCGTCATCGACGACGAGGACCGCATCCTCCTCGGCCGCCAGGTGCACTGGCCCGAGGGCCGCTTCTCCACCCTCGCGGGCTTCGTCGAACCGGGCGAGTCCATCGAACAGTCCGTCCGCCGCGAAGTCTTCGAGGAAGCGGGCATCTCCGTCGGCGAGGTCGAGTACATGGCAAGCCAGCCCTGGCCCTTCCCGTCCAGCCTGATGCTCGGCTTCCTCGCCCACGCCACCAGCACCGACATCAACGTCGACGGCGACGAGATCCACGAGGCCCGCTGGTTCTCCCGCGAGGACCTGCGCGCCGCCTTCGAGTCCGGAGAGGTGCTGCCCCCCTACGGCATCTCCATCGCCGCCCGCCTGATCGAACGCTGGTACGGAAAGCCCCTCCCGACGCGGAGCGTGTGACTCGTCCCACACCGCCACGCGAGCGAGCCGCTTCGGGGCCCTGTCCTCACCGTGCGGTCACGGGAGGAGAGGGCGCCCCTGAACGGCCGCCTTGAAGTGCTCATCCGTGAGTGCGTCCTCACCGTGCTCGGCGGCGAAGGCACGCACTCGGCCGAGGGGGCTGTCCGCCGGGGGCGGCTCCTCGCTGATGGTGACGCCGAGGATCTGCGCCCAGAAGGCTGCGCCCACGTCTTGCGGGTCGTTCATGTCCATGCCGCGCACGGTAGCCGGGGGGTCTGACAGCGGGGCGGCCCGGACGGCACACAAAACCCCCGATCAGCCGGTGAGGCCGTCGGGGGTCGTGTGGGGCGTGCGGGTCAGGCGGTGAGGGCCTGCTTCACCTGGGCAAGGCTCGGGTTCGTCATCACGACCTCCTTGCTGCCGGAGGAAGGAACCACGCGAACAGTGGGAACCGTCTGGTTTCCGCCATTCATCTTCTCCACGAAGGCCGCGGACTGCGGGTCCTGCTCGATGTTGATCTCGTTGTACGTAATGCCCTCACGGTCCAGCTGGCTCTTCAGCCGACGGCAGTAGCCACACCACGAGGTGCTGTACATCGTCACAGTGCCCGGCATGTCGGTCGCGCTCCTTCACGGCTAGGGATGCGTGCTGTGCTTGCTCGCTCAGAAGGGAACGTGTGTGAACGTTCCACCATTCCCGCCACCCCTCCGGAGCCCCCGGCACCGTCCGCATCCTGCCGCGCGCCGCACGGACACCCCGGCACCACCCACCCGTGCCTTCACTCGGCAGCCTCCCCGGCATTCGTACGACCGCAGCAGTCCCCCTGTGGACAACCGCCGCACCCGCCTCCAGGGACCTGGCAGCATGGCGGGGTGACAGCAGCAACGCACTCCACCCTCTTCCCGCCGGTTCCGGACTCGGCCGACGCGGTGCTCGAAGGGCTCGACCCCGAGCAGCGCGCCGTGGCGACCGCCCTGCACGGCCCGGTGTGCGTGCTGGCAGGAGCCGGCACCGGCAAGACACGAGCCATCACCCACCGCATCGCCTACGGAGTCCGGGCCGGCATCCTCCAGCCGCCCAGCGTGCTCGCCGTCACCTTCACCAACCGCGCCGCGGGCGAGATGCGCGGCCGCCTCCGCCAGCTCGGCGCCGCCGGAGTCCAGGCCCGTACGTTCCACTCCGCGGCCCTCCGCCAGCTCCAGTACTTCTGGCCGAAAGCCGTCGGTGGCAGCCTTCCTCGCATCATCGACCGGAAGATCCAGGTCGTCGCGGACGCGGCCGCCGCCTGCCGCCTCCGCCTCGACCGCAACGAACTGCGGGACGCGACCGCCGAGATCGAATGGTCCAAGGTCACCCAGACCGTCCCCGCCGACTACGCCGGCGCGGCCGCCAAAGCCGGCCGTGAAGCCCCCCGCGACCCCGCCGAGATCGCCCAGCTCTACGCCGCCTACGAAGACCTCAAACGCGAGCGCGCGGTCATCGACTTCGAGGACGTCCTCCTGCTCACCGTGGGCATCCTCCAGGACCGGCACGACATCGCCGAAGCGGTCCGCGCCCAGTACCAGCACTTCGTCGTCGACGAGTACCAGGACGTCAGCCCCCTCCAGCAGCGCCTGCTCGAACTGTGGCTCGGCGACCGCGACAGCCTGTGCGTCGTGGGCGACGCCAGCCAGACGATCTATTCCTTCACCGGAGCCACCCCCGACCATCTGCTCGACTTCCGCCTCCGCCACCCCGGAGCGACCGTCGTCAAACTCGTCCGCGACTATCGCTCCACCCCCCAGATCGTCCACCTCGCCAACGGCCTCCTCGCCCAGGCCCGCGGCCGCGCGGCCGACCACCGGCTCGAACTCGTCTCCCAGCGCGACCCAGGGCCCCACCCCGTCTACACCGAATATGCGGACGAACCTGCCGAGGCCGAAGGCGCCGCCCGCCGCATCCGCGACCTGCTGGCCTCCGGCATACCCGCCGCGGAGATCGCGATCCTGTTCCGCACCAACTCCCAGTCCGAGATCTACGAACAGGCCCTCGCCGACGCCGGAATCCCCTACCAGCTCCGCGGCGCCGAACGATTCTTCGACCGCCCGGAGGTGCGCAAGGCCGGTATCGCCCTGCGCGGCGCCGCCCGCTTCGGAGCCAACGACTCCCTCCTCGACGACGTCGTCGACCTGCCCTCCCAGGTCCGCGCCGTGCTGTCCGGCGAAGGCTGGACCCCCACGCCCCCGGCGGGATCGGGAGCCGTCAGAGAGCGCTGGGAGTCCCTGGCCGCACTCGTGAACCTCGCCCAGGACTTCGCCGCGGCGCACCCCCGCGCCACCCTCGCCGACCTCGTCGCGGAGCTCGACGAACGCGCGGGCGCTCAGCACGCCCCGACCGTCCAGGGCGTCACCCTCGCCTCCCTGCACTCGGCCAAGGGCCTGGAATGGGACGCCGTCTTCCTCGTCGGCTGCGCCGAGGGCATGATGCCGATCACCTACGCCAGAACCGACGAGCAGATCGAGGAAGAGCGCCGTCTGCTCTACGTCGGCGTCACCCGGGCGAGAGAAAACCTGCACGTCTCCTGGTCCCTGTCCCGCGCACCGGGCGGCCGTCCCAACCGGCGCCCCAGCCGCTTCCTCGACGGACTGCGCTCCGGCTCCGCCGCCACCGTCGGCCGCCCCCCGTTCGGCGGCGCCGGCGGAACCGGTGGCATCGAACGCGGCTTCGGCGCCCTCCCCGCCAGCAGCGCCCCACGTCGGACCAGCAGAACCCCTGCCCGCTGCCGGGTCTGCGGGCGCACTCTGTCCGAGGCCGGCGAGATGAAACTGATGCGCTGCGACGACTGCCCCTCCGACATGGACGAGGGGCTCTACGAAAGGCTGCGCGAGTGGCGGGCGCAGCAGGCCCAGCGCAGCGGACAGCCCGCGTTCTGCGTCTTCACCGACCGAACCTTGATCGCCATCGCCGAAGCCGCCCCCGACGACGAGGGGGAACTGGCACGCATCCCCGGAGTCGGAGTCCGCAAGCTCAACCGCTACGGCGCCGATGTTCTGGCCATCTGCGCAGGTGGCGACGGAAGCCGTGAAGGCAGCGGCAGCTGACAGCAACTCGTCGAAAAAATAGTTTGCGCATGCCCCAGCAATCCCCATAGGTTCTTAGCCACGGGGACGGCGGCCTTCTCGAAGGCCCCGATTCCGTGCTGTACTTATGTATCCGTCGGACTGGCTCACCCCCAGTCCTCTGAGACGCCGAGAGGAGGCGATTGAAGTGATCAGCATCAAGGCCAGCTCCACCCGCACCGTCAAACTGACCGATCACTCGGTCGTCTCCGCGTGCATGCTCGGCGCCTCGGTCCTGGGCACCGGTCTGTCCGGCATTTCTGCCGACCGCCCGGCGTCCGCCCTGTCTCTCGCGGGTCTTCCCATCCGTGAGCGCAATGAGCGACCGACCAAGGCACTGGAAGCAGTAGTGGCACAGGCACATGCCTATGCCTTTGCAGCGGCCGGTGCCGGATTCCGGAAGCAGACGCAGCACCACCTGATGTGGGCCTTCCGTGGGCCAGAACCCTGGAGTGATCCAGCCTGATTGCCGATCAGGCCGGCGCCTTCAGGGCCGCGGAACCCCATCCGGGATCCGCGGCCCTTCTGTTTTCCCTGAACGGGGAGAGCGGACCGAAGGGGCCTCGGGACAAGAAAAGAACCCGGTACCACGCCGCCACCCGGCCCAACAGGGCCGGAACGACCAGACGAGGAAGACGACCCGTGCAACTCGAAGCGCACGCCCCGTCCGTACCGCCTTCCGAAACGATCCCCCCGCCCGGCCTCACGGAGGACTCCACCTTGATCCCGCTCACCGCGCTCACCGCGCTCGACGACGCCATCGAGAACCTCGGCGTACCCGTCCCGTGCCGCTCCTACGACCCGGAGGTCTTCTTCGCCGAGTCGCCGGCCGACGTGGAGTACGCCAAGTCCCTCTGCCGCACCTGCCCGCTGATCGAGGCCTGCCTCGCCGGCGCCAAGGAGCGGCGTGAGCCCTGGGGCGTCTGGGGTGGCGAGCTCTTCGTCCAGGGTGTCGTCGTCGCCCGGAAGCGGCCGCGTGGCCGCCCGCGCAAGAACCCGGTCACGGCATGAACACCACAGGAACGATCGATCGCCCCCTCACGCACGACCCCAAGAAGCAGGCCCCGATGAAGCCGTCCACCAACGAGCCCGCAGGCTCCGCGACCCCAGACGTCACCACCACAGGCGCGAACGCCTCGCGTCAGAACAGGACCCGAGAGATGCAACTCATCCCAGAAGCCTTGGCTCGCGCGCATATGCGCGAGCGACTGCACGAGGCCGAGCAGGAACGCCGGGCCGTGCGCCTGGTGATGGCCCGCCGGATGCAGCGCAAGGCCGAGCGCGCCTCGCTGCGTGCCCGGCGTGCGCTGGCCATGGCCGTGATGCAGTAGCCGACCACCGTCGGCGGCGGGAAGACCCGACGGGGGCCGGTCCGAACGGACCGGCCCCCGCAGTGCGTTGACTCAGAGCTCCGCACGGAGCTCGCGGCTCGTCATGCCTCGACCGCCGGTTCCTCCTCCGGCAGGAAGCCCGGGAGCCACTCCTCCAGTTCGTCACGGAGCCGGACCGTCGCGCCCAACTGGCACAGCACGCCGATCGTGCTCAGGGTCACCCGGTGGATGAGCAGGTACGCCGGGGGCAGGTTCAGCTGCTTGCCCAGCTGGTAGGCGGGGGAGCGCGGGTCGGCGATACGGGCCGCCTGGCTGCGCATCCAGCCGCGGGTGAAAGTGAACTCGTCCGCCTGGGCGGGCTCGATGATCGGCAGGAGGTAGTCGAGGACCGCATCGGGGTCCAGAGCGATGGACTCCTTGACGAAACCCTCCTCACGGAGGAGCTCGTAGACCGACTGGGCGTCGCCCTCGATGGCCATGCGCAGGGACGGACCGATCGGGGTGGGCAGACCGCCGGGGAGGCGGTCGACCGTGCCGAAGTCGAGGACGCCGAGGCGCCAGTCGTCCTTCCGGGTGGCGCCGGGCACCAGACGGAAGTTGCCCGGGTGCGGGTCGGCGTGCAGAAGGCCCGTGCGGGCCGGGCCGGAGAAGAGGAAACGGGCCAGCAGCTGACCGGCGCGGTCGCGCTGCTCCTGGGTGCCGTCTGCGATCACCTCCGACAGCGGTATACCGTCGACCCACTCGGTCACCAGGATCTGCTCGCACTGGTGCACCACATCCGGCACCGTCACGTCCGGGTCGTCCGCGAACTCCTCCGCGTGCGCCCGTTGCGCCTGTGCCTCCAGGCCGTAGTCCAGCTCCTCCGAGACCCGGTCGCGCAGCTCGGTGATCAGCGGTTTGATGTCCATGCCCGGGATGAGGGGGCCGAGCAGTCGGGCGAACCGGCTGAGTTGGTTGAGGTCGGAGAGCAGGGCCTCCCCGGCGCCCGGGTACTGCACCTTGACCGCGACCTCGCGGCCGTCGTGCCACACCGCGCGATGGACCTGGCCGATGGACGCGGCCGCCGACGGCTTGTCCTCGAACTTCTGGAACAGTTCGTGCCAGTCGTGGCCGAGGTGCTCTTCGAGCACGGCGTGCACCGTGCGGGTCGGCATCGGCGGGGCCGCCTCCTGAAGCTTGGTCAGGGCGGCCCGGTAGGGCCCGGCGACCTCCTCGGGGAGCGCGGACTCGAACACGGACAGGGCCTGGCCGAACTTCATGGCACCCCCTTTCAGCTCACCCAGCACCTTGAACAGCTGCTCGGCGGTGCGCTGCTGGAGTTCCCGGCCGACGATCTCGGCCGATTCCCCGACGATGCGTTTGCCCAGTCCCCACGTGGCCCGCCCGGCGAAGCCGAGCGGCAGCGCGGCGAGCTTGGCGGTTCTGGTGACCGCCTTCCGGGGAAGATCAGACATGCGCCCTCCAAGTCCCAGACAGCCGTGCCGCGTGTGCCCTACGGGACGAGTTCCTCGACGGTCGTTGCTCCGCCATTGTCTCGTGCGGCTGCCCGTCCTTTGAGGTGTGTTCCTCGTTACCTTTCTCCGCCGAGCCGCACCCGCATGCGGGGTGCGGCCACACGGGTCGGGTGTGCCAGTGCAGCCGCGGCACGGAAGTCTCCCAGCGTGCGCCGGCGCTGGAGGGCGCGTCGCCGTCGAGAAAGGCGAGCGCGTGTCCGGCGGCGACTCCGGCAATTGCGGTGGCCAGGGCCAGGTCACAGGCCTGGACCTGCCGTGGGCGTCCGGAGCGCCACTGCGCGACCAGCCGGGGCCAGGTCTCGTCCCGGTCGGTGCGGGCCCGGTCCAGGCAACCCGCGCAGGCCGTTTCACCCGGCAGGACGAAGGGGCCTACGACTCCCGTGCCCTCCACGACCCCGGCGTACAGATGGGGCGTACCGGAGGCGATCAGTGGTTCGGCGGTGAACGGGTCGGGTGCGTGGACGTCCAGACCGTCGCGTGGGGCGAGGATCACCAGGGAGAAACCGGGGCCCGGGTCGTCGCGGGGTGAGCGCCGGGAGACGCGCTCCCGGCGTGGCGGCCGGTCCGGGGCGGCTGCTCGCACGGCACGGCGGGCCGTGTCCTCGCGGCGTGCCCCGATCGAGTCGGCCGGGAGGCCGCCCGGTGCGACGTCCCACGGCTCGACGCAGCCGGTGTCACGGACGTCGATCTCGCCGACGCCCGCGCCCGCGAGCAGCGAGGCGAGGACGGCTCCCACCCGGCCCGCCCCGCGGACCTGGACGCGATGGCTGCGGCGCGCGGCCAGACGTCGGGCGGGCTCGCCCGGTGCGCGGGCGACGAGCGACAGGGATGCCAGGTCGGGCCGTAGGCGGTCCAGGACGCCGGCCTTCGCGCGCAGTGCGTCGGCCCCTGGGCCGCCTCCCGTGGTGTCGTCCAGCAGGCCCGAGCCGGACAGGTTGTCGACCAGGGCGTCCACATGCCCGTCGGGCAGGCCCATGCGGTGGGCCTCTTCGCGCAGCATCGGCAGGCCACGGGTGCCGTCGAGCAGGCCGAGGAAGCTGCCCGTCGCGGTGTCCACGGGCCCCAGCACTATGGCGTGCGCGGGTGCCATCCCGAACTGCACGGTGTTCAGATCGCGCCAGCCGCGCCGCAGCGCGGGCTTCACCATCGGATGCATGAGCGGCCCCCGTAGCTGTCGTAGGTCCCTGTTCGTCGGCGGGTGTTCGATGTGCTGACGGATGCCAGGATGCCCCCGCCGGCCGGGGGCGTGCCGAAAGTTGTCCACAGGTGGGGGTGTTGGTCGTACTATCAAGCGCATGGGGTGTGGATCGGCACGGAACCGTTCCCGAGGGGGGACTTCCCGCTGGTGCAGCGGGTAACGTCGGGGCGTGCCCGCCGATCCACTGCACCGCGCCGGAAAGCCACAGCGCAGCAAGACCAGCCAGCCGCCGAGCGGCTCGGGGGCGAGCGCGATCGAGGTTCGCAGGAGCGCGCGTCGCCGTAGAACGGTCTCCGCGTACCGCGAGGGCGATCGCACCATCGTGCTGATCCCCGCCCGGATGTCCGAGGCGGAGGAGCAGCGCTGGGTGACCGTCATGCTCGACAAGCTCGCCGCTCAGGAGAGCAAGCGCGTGATCGGCGATGTGGAGCTGGCCGAGCGCGCGGAACGGCTGTCGACGCAGTACTTCGACGGGCGGGCGCGGCCCGCGTCGGTGCGCTGGGTCACCAACCAGAACACGCGCTGGGGCTCCTGCACCCCGTCCGAGGGCAGCATCCGTCTGTCGCACCGGTTGCAGGGGATGCCGGAGTACGTCGTGGACTATGTCCTGCTGCACGAGCTGGCGCATCTGCTGGTGCCCGGGCACGGGCCGCGGTTCTGGCGGCTGCTGGAGGCGTATCCGCGCACGGAACGAGCCCGTGGCTATCTGGAAGGGGTCGTCGCGGTCGGCCGGCTGCCGCACGAGGCGGTGCCTCCCGCCGAGTAGCCGGGGCCGTCGTCGTCCCTCTTGCCGGGTGCCGTCCGTGAAGCGGTTGTGTACCGGGTCTGTACCGGCTGCGTCCGCTGTGGGCGATTGCCGTTAGCCTGGCGCGACGTGTTCACATTCGGAATGGGGGACGGTCGTTACGCATGGCCAGGGAATTCCAGCGCGGCCACAAGGCCAGGATCAGTGACCTCACCGCGGGCACGGATCTGTACGTAGGCGTGCAGATCTCCGGGCCCGGGCTGACCTTCGACATCAGCTGCTTCGGTCTGGACGGCGACGAACGGCTCTCGGACGACCGGTACTTCGTCTTCTTCAACCAGCCCAAGTCGCCGGAGGAGGCCGTTCAGCTGCTCGGGCCGCAGGCGGGCGACACGGAGTCCTTCCGGATCACGCTCGACAGGATCCCGCCGCAGATCCAGAAGCTGTCCTTCACGGCGACGCTCGACGGCACCGGGCAGATGTCGCAGATCGGCCCCGGATATCTGCGCATTGTGGCGGGCGGCGAGGAAGTTGCCCGATACCCGTTCAGCGGCGCGGAGTTCAGTACCGAGCGTGCGGTCATGCTCGGCGACTTCTATCTGAAGGACGTCTGGCGGTTCGCCGCGGTCGGCCAGGGCTTCGACGGCGGGCTCGAGGCGCTGCTGAAGAACTTCGGCGGTGAGGTCCTCGAGGAGGAGCAGCCGTCCGCGCCGCAGGAGCCGCAGCAGCCGGCGACCGGTGCGGCTCCCGGGTTCGCCCCACCGGCCCAGGCATCCGCGCCGCCCACGTTCGGTGCCCCGGCCGCGCCCCCCGCGCCGCAGGGCTTTCCGCCGCCCCCCGCGCCCGCCCCGCCGGCGCCCGTCCCCGCACCGCCCGCACCCTCCGTGCACGCCGCGCCCACCATCGTCGCGCCCCTGACCACGCCGCCCGGCGGCACCGTGCCGCCGCCCCCGGGCCCCGCGCCGTACGCCCAGCCGCCCGGGCAGCCGGGCCCGCCCCCGGGCTACGGCGGCCAGCAGTCCGCCACCATGCCGCCCGGCTACGGACAACAGCCCCCGTCGCCTCCCGGATACGGTCAGCAGCCGCCCTACGGCCAGGTTCCCGGCCAGGCAGGCGCTCCCGCCCCGTACGGCGCTCCCCAGGGCGCCCCCCAGGGCGCTGCCGGTGTGGCCGCCGCGCTCCAGGCGTACAAGGAGACCCCCACCGGCCAGCGGTGGACCCAGCAGAACAAGAAGCTCGTCCGCGTCGACCTCGGCATCGGCGGCCAGCCCGTGCTGGCGCGACAGGGCAGCATGGTGCTCTACCAGGGCAAGGTCGACTTCAACTACAAGGGCGCCGGTTTCGCCGGACGCATCGTCGGCAACGCCACCGGCCAGGAGATGCAGCTGATGCGCTGCACGGGCCAGGGCCAGGTGTTCTTCGCCGAGAACGCCACCCATCTGCACCCGATCGAGCTCCAGGGGGACGCGATCTGCGTCTCCGCGGAGAACGTCCTCGCCTTCGACGAGTCCCTCCAGTACGAGGTCCGGCGCATCGAGGGACACGGCATCCCCGGCGGCGCGCTGTTCACGATGCAGTTCCAGGGGACCGGCACGATCGTCGTCAAGACGCACGGCGCGCCGGTGGTGCTGCCGGTCACGCCGACGACGTTCGTGGACTCCAACGCCGTCGTCGCCTGGTCGGCGGCCGCCCAGGTGATCGTCTCCAGCCAGGTGCGGATGCGCCGCAACGCCTACCCGGGGGACACCGGGGAGGGCGTCAACCTTCAGTTCCGTGCCGCGCCCGGCAATTTCGTCGTCGTCCAGCCCTACGAGGTCTAGAGGGAGCCCGTCATGAACCAGCCGCTCGCGGGCTTCGCCCCCGCACCCGTCACCGCCCGCATGGAGAACCACGGCAGCCACATGCTGAAGGTCGCCATGCAGACCGGGAACGACCTCTTCGCGCGTGTGGGGTCGATGGTCGCCTACGAAGGGTTCGTCACCTATGAGCCCAACCCGCCCGCCGTACGCCAGATCGCGCGGGACTGGCTCACCGGTGAAGGCGCGCCCCTGATGAAGTGCTCCGGGGACGGCCTGCTCTACCTCGCCGACTACGGGGCGAACGTCGTCGTCATCAACCTCGGCGGCGACGCGATCTCCGTCAACGCCACCAACCTGCTCGCCTTCGACGCGCAGTTGCAGTGGGGTATCGAACGCGTCAAGGGGCTCGCCAAGTTCGCCGGACAGGGCCTGTGGAACACGAAGATCTCCGGTCAGGGCTGGGTCGCCCTGACCTCCCGGGGCACGCCGATCGTCGTCGACTGCGGCGGCGGTGAGGACGAGACGTACGTCGACCCGGACGCCCTCGTCGCCTGGTCCCCGAACCTGAAGGTGAAGGGCAAGCGCAGCTTCAAGGCGCAGTCGCTCATCGGGCGCGGCAGCGGCGAGGCGTACCAGATGGCGTTCTCCGGGCAGGGCATCGTGGTCGTCCAGCCCAGCGAGGACAGCACCGACCGCCTCCGGATCCGGGGCTGAGGGGGAACCGCACACCATGCAGAGCACGCTTTTCGGCTACAACGAGCAGCAGACCCAGGAGCGCTACAGTCTGCAGAACCCGCAGCTGCTGCGCGTCCTGCTGGAGGGCCACGACGACATCCTGGCGCGCAAGGGCACCATGGTCGCCTACCAGGGGCTCATCGAGTTCGACGCCGAGTACCAGAGCAGCGGCCAGCACCGTGCGCGCGCCCACACCGGCGAGGGAGTGGACCTGATGCGCTGTCACGGGCAGGGCACCGTCTACTTCGCCAATCTCGCCCAGTACGTCCACGTCATGGACGTCGAACGGGACGGGCTCACCGTCGACAGCAGCTATGTGCTGGCGATGGACTCCTCGCTGCACCACGAGGTCATCGCCGTGGACAGCCAGTACGGCATCTCCGGCTCCGGCAAGTACCAGCTCAACATCACCGGGCACGGCAAGGTCGCGCTGATGACGTCGGGCGCGCCCCTGCTGATGCAGGTCACGCCCGACAAGTACGTCAACTGCGACGCGGACGCGATCGTTGCCTGGTCCACCGGCCTGCGGGTGCAGATGCAGGCCCAGACGCACACCTCAGGGGTGTGGCGCCGGCGCGGCAACACCGGTGAGGGCTGGGAGCTCAGCTTCATGGGCAGCGGCTTCGCGCTGGTGCAGCCCAGCGAACTGCTGCCGCCGCAGAACGCGGTGATCGGGCAGGGGCTGCGCGCCCAGTACGGCATGGGTCAGCACGGGGCACGGGCGCAGAACCAGGGCAACGTCTGGAGCTGACCGCCCGGAGTCCGGGGACCGTGTAAGGGGCGACCGTGTAAGGGGCGACCGCAATGGCGATCGCCCCTTACACGCATCCATACCTGACGTCACAGCCTGGCGCGCGTCGTCTCCAGCAGACGTACGACCGAGTCGTCCGCCACGGCCGCCACCTCGTCGTAGGCGAACCAGCGCAGGTCCAGCGATTCGTCGCTGATCGCCTCGACGGCCCCGGCCGGAGCGAGCGCCGCGTACTGGACGTCGAGATGCCAGGCGCACGGAGTGTGATGACGGTCCAGGCGCACCGGACCGCCGGGCAGCAGGGCCAGCCCCGCGATGCCCGACTCCTCCGTGGCCTCCCGCAGGGCGGCGGCCGCCAGCGTCGCGTCGGACGGCTCGCAGTGGCCGCCCATCTGCAGCCACATCCGCAGCTTCCCGTGCAGGGTCAGCAGCACCCGGTCGCGCTCGGGATCGATCACCAGGGCGCTCGCCGTGACATGCCCGTCACGGCAGGCCTTCCACATGCCGTCCGGATGCGTCGCCAAGTGGTCCAGGTAGACCTGGCGCAGCTCTTCCTGGCCCTCGTAGCCCTTCAGGACGAGGACCGCGTCGTCGTGGAGGCTCACTCGGCGTCGTCGCCCTCGGCCTCGCCGTCGTCCTTCTTGGTCAGGTCGGTCTTCCCGGCGGAGCCGCCCGCCGCCTCGCCGAGCATCTTGTCCAGCTCGGAGAAGTCGAGCTGCTCACGGTGCACAAAGCCGTCCGGGTCGTCCAGGTCGGACGCCGTGGGCAGCATGTCCGGGTGCGCCCACAGGCCGTCCCGGCCGTCCACGCCCCGCGCGTCGGTGAGCGAGGCCCACAGACGGGAGGCGTCCCGCAGCCGACGCGGACGCAGCTCCAGACCGATCAGCGTGGCGAACGTCTGCTCGGCGGGGCCGCCCGAGGCGCGACGGCGACGCAGGGTCTCGCGCAGCGCGTCCGCGGAGCCCAGGCGCGGCTTCGCCGCGGCGTGCACCACCGCGTCCACCCAGCCCTCGACCAGCGCCAGCGCCGTCTCGAGACGGGCCAGGGCCGCCTTCTGCGCCGGTGTGTCCTCCGGCTGGAACATGCCCTGCTGGAGCGCCTGCTGCAGCTCCTCCGGGTTCTGCGGGTCGAACTGGCCGACCACGTCCTCCAGCTTGGCCGTGTCGACCTTGATGCCGCGCGCATAGCCCTCGACCGCGCCGAACAGGTGCGAGCGCAGCCACGGGACATGGGCGAACAGACGCTGGTGGGCGGCCTCCCGCAGGGCGAGATACAGCCGCACCTCTTCCTGGGGCACGCCCAGGTCCTTGCCGAGCGCCTCGATGTTCAGCGGCAGCAGCGCGGCCTTGCCGGCCGGGCCGAGCGGCAGACCGATGTCGGTGGACCCGACGACCTCGCCGGCGAGCACACCGACGGCCTGCCCGATCTGCGTGCCGAACATGGCGCCGCCCATGGAACGCATCATGCCGATCAGCGGGCCCGCCATGGCCTGCATCTCCTCCGGCAGGACGTCGCCCATGGCCGCGCCGACGCGCTCGGCGACCGGGTCGACGAGCTCCTTCCACACCGGCAGGGTCGCCTCGACCCACTCCGCGCGGCTCCAGGCCACGGCGGAGCCGGCGCCGGACGGGAGCGACGTCACATCGTCGAGCCACAGGTCGGCGAGGCGGACGGCCTCCTCGACCGCGGAGCGCTCGCCGGGGCTCACACTCGCGTCCTTGGTGCCGTCCGGGGTGCCCTGGGAGACCGTCTGGCGGGCGATCTGCTTGGCCATGTCCCAGTTCACCGGGCCGCCCTCGTAGGAGAGCATCTGGCCCAGCTGCTGGAACGCGGCGCCCAGGTCGGTGGGGTTCAGGGAACCGAACATCGCGGCGAGCGGGTTGTCGGCGCCGGCTCCGCCGGCTCCGGGGTGCCCGAAACCGAACGGGTTGGCCGGTCCCTGACCACCACCGCTCTCCTGGTCCTTCTTCTTGCCCTCGTCGCCGTTCTCCGGCTCCTCCGGCGGAAGGCCGAATCCGAATGGGGTGTCACTCACGGGATTCCTCGGCTGGTAAGGCCACCGGCTTTCTCCGGCGGCTGGCTGCCCGACAACACACCCAGCGTAGACACCCCGGCGCGATCGGGCCTGGGTGCTTCACCGACACCTGGGCTGCGGCAGGATGGATGCCACCTGGTACGGCCGCGTGTGCCGCGCCCGTACTGAAGACAACCGCTGGAGACGCCCGGTGAGTTCCCCAGATCCACAGGTTCGCGCAGCGCGAAACCATTCGGCCCGCCCGTCGCCCGACGACCGCCGCCGCCCGGCGGCGCAGCGCGGCGACCAGGCGCCCGCCCTCCGTGGGCCCGTCGTCGCGGTCACCGGCGCCGCGTCCGGCGTCGGCGCGCTGCTGACCGAGCGGCTCGCCGCGTCCGACGCGATCAAGCAGGTCATCGCCATCGACGAGCGGCGCGGGGAGTGCGCGGCGGCGCAGTGGCACATCCTGGACGTGCGGGACCCGGCGATCGCCGACAAGCTGCGCGGCGCGGACGTCGTGGTGCACCTGGCCCTCGACCTCGACCTGGAGACGGATCCCGCGGCGCGCACGGCGTACAACGTGCGCGGGACGCAGACCGTGCTGACCGCCGCCGCGGCCGCCGGGGTGCACCGGGTGGTGCTGTGCACCTCGGCGATGGTCTACGGGGCGCTGCCGGACAACGAGCTGCCGCTCTCGGAGGACGCCGAGCTGCGGGCCACGGCGGAGGCGACCGGGGTCGGGGATCTGCTGGAGATCGAGCGGCTGGCGCGGCGGGCGCCGCGCGCGCACCCGGGACTCAATGTCACCGTGGTCCGGCCGTCCGTGCTGGTCGGCGGCACGGACACAGCGCTGACCAGGTATTTCGAGTCGCCGCGGCTGCTGGTGGTGGCGGGGTCGCGGCCGGCCTGGCAGTTCTGCCATGTCGAGGACCTGTGCAGCGCCCTGGAGTACGCCGTCCTGGAGAAGGTGGAGGGGGAGCTCGCCGTCGGGTGCGACGGATGGCTGGAGCAGGAGGAGGTCGAGGAGCTGAGCGGGATCCGGCGGATGGAGCTGCCCTCGGCGGTCGCCCTGGGGGCGGCGGCCCGGCTGCACCGGATCGGACTGACGCCCTCGCCCGCCGGGGACCTCGCGTACACGATGTACCCGTGGGTGGTCAGCGGCAGCCGACTGCACGACGCCGGATGGCGGCCCCGGTGGACGAACGAGGAGGTCCTCGCGGAGCTGCTGGAGGAGGCCTCCGGGCGGCACACCGTGGCGGGCCGGCGGCTCGGGCGCAAGGACGCGACGGCGGCGGGTGCCGCGGGTGCCACGGTGGCTCTGCTCGGTGCGGCCGCGGTGGTGCGGCGGGCGCGCAAGGCCCGTCGGCGCATCTGAGGATCCGCTCCTCGCGCGCGTGCCGGCGGATCTCTCGCTTCCTCGCCCCGGAGGTGTACGGCACGATGGGGGCATGGCACCCCACAGCAACCACCCCGGTGAGCGCGCGGCGGACGATCCGATCAAGTTGCTCGCGATCCGCGACACCCCCCTCTCTCTCGACGAGGTCTTCCGGGCGGTCGGGGACGACGCGGCCGGCGGGACGGCGCTGTTCGTCGGGACCGTGCGCAACCACGACGCCGGGGCGGACGTCGAGGAGCTGGCGTATTCGAGCCACCCCAGTGCCGAGGCGGAGATGCGGCGGATCGCAGAGAAGGTCGCCGCCGACCATCCGGTGCGGGCCCTCGCGGCCGTGCACCGCGTCGGGAACCTGAGGGTCGGCGACCTCGCCGTGGTCGTCGCCGTGGCCTGCCCCCACCGGGGCGAGGCCTTCGAGGCGTGCCGCAGGCTGATCGACGATCTCAAGCACGAGGTGCCGATCTGGAAGCACCAGACGTTCTCCGACGGGACGGAGGAATGGGTGGGCGCGTGCTGACCCCCGGGCGCCGCCCGGCGGCGCCGTCCGCCCCCGGCGCACTCCTCTCATAGGGTTAACCGAGCTCTCACCGGTCTCCGGTTGCGTAACCGCACCCCTGACGCGAGCGTTGACAAGGCGGATGGTTAATCTGCTGATCAGTCAGTTGCGGTCGCTCATGGGGTTGGGAGGTCGGCATGGCGGCGCTCGCCTGGTTGCTGATTCCGCTTTTGGCTGCGGTCGGTGCCGGACTGTGGGGCGGCTGGGCCGGCCGTCATCGCAAGACCGCGGGTGACGGCTCCGAGCTGGCCGGATACGCGCGCTTCCGCGAGGCCATGGAGAAATCCCACTCCGGCACCTGAGAGCTCCCGCCCGAGAGGCCGCCCACACGGATGGGACAGCCCCGGGGGTGCACTGACAGGACCTTCCCGTACTGTCGTTCCATGCCACGCCGCACCGCGACGATGCTCGCCTCCACCCTGATGCTGATCGCGCTCCTGTGCGCGGGAGTGTTCATCAAAGTGCCGTACTCGGAGATGTCCCCGGGGCCGACGGTGAACACCCTCGCCGAGCACGACGGCGAGCCGGTGCTGCAGATCTCCGGGCGCAAGACCTATCCGACGACCGGCCATCTGAACATGACCACGGTCCGGGTCACCAGCGCCGACTACAACATGAACCTGGTCGAGGCGGTCTACGGCTGGCTTGCGCACGACGACAAGGTCGTCCCGCACGACACGCTCTACCCGGACGGCAAGACCGAGCAGCAGTCCACCCAGGAGAACGCCGAGGAGTTCTCCCAGTCCCAGGAGAGCGCCAAGGTCGCCGCCCTGAAGCAGTTGGGCGTCCCCGTGAAGTCCTGGGTGATCGTCGCCACCGTCCTCAAGGACTCCCCCGCCGAGGGCAGGCTGCACGCCGGTGATGTCATCAAGGCCGTGGACGGGACGCCCGTGAAGGGGCCCGACGACGTCGCCAAGCTGGTCACCAAGCACAAGCCGGGACAGGACGTCGTCTTCACGATCCTGCCCGCCAAGGAGCAGGCCGCCGCCGAGAAGGCGCAGAAGACGGCCACCACGACCCAGGACGTGACGATCACCACGGCGAAGTCCCACGACAGCGGCCGGCAGCGAGCCATAGTCGGGATCTCCGCCGGGACCGACCACACGTTCCCGTTCACGATCGACATCAAGCTCGCCGACGTCGGCGGTCCCAGCGCGGGGCTGATGTTCGCCCTCGGCATCGTCGACAAGCTCACCCCGGACGACCTCACCGGCGGGAAGTTCGTGGCCGGCACCGGCACCATCGACGACGACGGGCACGTCGGCCCGATCGGCGGGGTCGAGATGAAGACCGTCGGCGCGCGCGAGAAGGGCGCCCAGTACTTCCTGACGCCCAAGGACAACTGCGCGGCCGCCGCCAAGGACACCCCCGAGGGCCTCACCCTCGTCCGGGTCAACACCATCGGCGACGCCCTGAACGCCCTCAAGGACATCCGCACCGGCAAGACCGCCGACCTCCCGAAGTGCACCACCAAGGGCTAGAACCAGGGCGCACGAGCAGGCTCCGCGCTCCCGGGCGCGGCAAGGGCGTGTACGACGGCGGGGGCGCCCCCTGATCATCAGGGGGCGCCCCCGCCGTCGCAGCACGCGCGGGCCTCAGTCCGCGAACGTCGCCGTCAGCGCCTCCGCGAGCCCCGGCACCAGGTCCGGGCCGGTCAGCACCTCCGTCGGCGAGTCCTTCTCGCGCAGCCGCAGCGCCGACTCACGCGCGCCGTCCCGCAGCACCGCCACCGTCATCCGCACCTCCTGGCGGTCCGGGTGCTCGGCGACCCACCGGGCGAGCTTCTTCTCGCTCAGCCCCTGCGGGACCGAGGCCTCCGCGGACGGCGGCAGCATCAGCCGCTCCACCGCGAGCGCGCAGCCGACCACCGCGTCGGGCCAGGCGATGGTGGCGAGGAACTCGTCCAGCGGGCTGTCGGCAGGGATCTCCTCCTGCTCGATCGGGGTGAGGCCCGCTGACTCGGACTCGTTCTCCAGACCGAGCTGGGCCGCGAGCGAGGGTTCCTGGGTCCGCAGCCGCGCGGTGTCGACGAGGGCGAAGAGGCGAGCGGGCTGGTCCCACCCGAGGCCGGAGACGTACTCGTCGATCTCGAGCACGGCCCGGGTGAGGGGACTCGCTGCCATGGGAGTGTTGGACATGGTCACAATCCTGCCTCGTTCCTCACTCCAACCCGGAATCGGGAACCGAGTAAAGCGCCAGTAAGTTGCATAGGTGAGGCTCCGCGATGGTGGAGCCTCATCCCTGGTCCGCGTTCACGGGGGCCTGACGGATCAACACGGATCAACAGACAACTTCGAGGTGCGCACCTTGGCTTTCCAGATGCCGGACCGCGGCGGAGGCCCGACGGGGCCCCGGATCAGAGTGGGCCGCCCGTCCGGGCGCGCCCGGACCCTGCTCATGACACTGGGGGTCCTCGCCGTCCTCGGTATGGCGTTCGTCATGTTCGCCGGCTTCTGGACGGACTGGCTCTGGTACCGGTCGGTGAAGTACTCGTCCGTCTTCACGACCACGCTGTGGACCAAGATCGGGCTCTTCTTCGTCTTCGGTCTGCTGATGGCGGCCGCGGTCGGCTTCAACATCTGGCTCGCCCACCGGATGCGTCCGCCGCTGAGCGCCATGTCCATGGAGCAGCAGAGCCTCGACCGCTACCGGATGGGGATCGCGCCCTACAAGCGATGGCTGCTCCTCGCGATCACCGCCCTGGTGGGCCTGATCGCGGGCGCCTCCGCGGCCGGCCAGTGGCAGACCTGGCTGATGTGGGTCAACGGCGTGCCCTTCCACCAGAAGGACCCCCAGTTCCACCTGGACGTCTCCTTCTACGCCTTCGACCTGCCCTGGTACCGCTTCCTGCTGGCCTTCGGCTTCGCCGCCACGGTGCTGTCGCTGATCGCCGCCGCGCTCACGCACTACCTGTACGGCGGCCTCAGGCTCACCTCCCCGGGAGCGCGCGCCACGGCCGCCGCGACCGGACACCTGTCGGTGCTGCTCGGCGTCTTCGTCGCCCTGAAGGCCGTCGCCTACTGGCTCGACCGGTACGGACTCGCCGTGAAGTCCAGCGACTTCAAGGCGACCGGCGACTGGACCGGCCTGAGGTACGTCGACGCGAACGCCTACCTGCCCGCCAAGACCATCCTGTTCTGCATCGCGGTCATCTGCGCGCTGCTCTTCTTCGCCACCCTGTGGCGGCGCACCTGGCAGCTGCCCGTCATCGGCTTCGGCCTGATGGTCCTGTCGGCGATCCTCATCGGCGGGCTGTACCCGGCGATCGTGCAGAAGTTCCAGGTCCAGCCGAACGAGCAGGCCAAGGAAGCGCCGTACGTCGCGAAGAACCTCAAGGCGACCCGCGAGGCCTACGGCATCGACGACGCCCAGGTCACCGAGTACGACGGCACGAGCACCACCAAGGACAAGGACAAGCTGCGCACGGACGCCGACGCCACGGCGAGCATCCGCCTGCTGGACCCGAACGTCGTCTCGCCGACGTTCCAGCAGCTGCAGCAGATGAAGAACTACTACGCCTTCCCGACCAACCTGGACGTCGACCGGTACACCAAGGACGGCAAGGACCAGGACACGGTCATCGGTCTGCGTGAGCTGAACCTGGCGGGCATCCCGAAGCAGAACTGGATCAACGACCACTTCCGCTACACCCACGGCTACGGTGTGGTCGCCGCCAAGGGCACCACCGCCGACGGCAACGGCCAGCCCGTGTTCACCGAGTCCGACCTGCCGTCCTCCGGTGATCTGGGCACCTACGAGCAGCGGATCTACTACGGCGAGAAGACCACCGAGTACTCGATCGTCGGCGGTCCCCAGAAGGAGATCGACTACTCCGACGACAGCGGCGAGAAGACCACCTCCTACCAGGGCAAGAGCGGTGTCAGCCTCTCCGGCCCGATCAACCGGGCCGCGTACGCGGTCGCGTTCGGGGAGCCGCAGATCCTCTACTCCGGAGCCATCGGCGACGGCTCCCGGATCCTGTACAACCGCACGCCCAAGCAGCGTGTGGAGGCGGTCGCACCCTGGCTGACCATCGACGGCGACGCCTACCCGGCGGTCGTCGACGGCCGGATCCAGTGGATCGTCGACGCCTACACGACGACGAACGGCTATCCGTACGCCTCCCGTACGACGCTCGGCGACACGACGGCCGACTCGCTCACCGCGGGCAACACCCAGCGCGCGGTGATGGCCCAGCAGAACCAGGTCAACTACATCCGCAACTCGGTCAAGGCGACCGTCGACGCCTACACCGGCGAGGTCAAGCTCTACCAGTGGGACACCGAGGACCCGGTGCTGAAGACCTGGATGAAGGCGTTCCCGGGGACCGTGAAGTCGCGGAGCGACATCTCGCCGTCGCTGATGTCCCATCTGAGGTACCCGCAGGACCTGTTCAAGGTCCAGCGTGAACTGCTCACCCGCTACCACGTCAAGGACGCGCAGACGTTCCTCAGCGGCAGCGAGGTGTGGCAGGTGCCGGACGACCCCACCAACAAGTCGGGCAACGCGGTGCCGCCGTACTACCTGAGCATGAAGATGCCCGACCAGTCCGCGCAGGCGTTCTCGCTGACGACGACGTTCACGCCGAACGGCCGCGACAACCTGAGCGCCTTCATGTCGGTCAACGCCGAGGCGGGCAGCCCTGATTACGGCAAGATCAGAGTCCTGAAGCTGCCGACGAGCAAGACGGTAGACGGCCCCAAGCAGGTCCAGAGCCAGTTCAACTCCGAACAGGACATCGCCGAGTCGATCAGGCTTCTCAAGGGCGGTGACTCGGACATCGAGTACGGCAACCTGCTCACCGTCCCGATCGACGGCGGCCTGCTGTACGTCGAACCCGTCTACGTGCGCGGCGGCGGCCTCAAGTACCCGCTGCTGCGCAAGGTGCTGGTGACCTACGGCGGCAACACGGCGTTCGAGGACACCCTCGGCCAGGCGCTCGACAAGGTCTTCGGGGCACAGGCGTCGACCTCCCCGCCGGGGACCGGGACCACCAACCCGCCGCCATCCGGCAACCCGACGGTCCAACAGGCGCTCCAGGACGCCCAGAAGGCGTACGACGCCGGCCAGGAGGCCCTCAAGAAGGGTGACTGGGGAGCGTACGGGCAGGCGCAGAAGGACCTTCAGGACGCGCTGAAGCGGGCCGAGGAGGCGCAGTCCAAGCCCGGCAAGGCCACGGGCGGCAGCAGCGGCGCACAGGCCGGCGCGACTCCGTCCGCCGGTCCGAGCGGCTCGCCCAGCAGCGCGGCCAGCGGTTCACCGAGCAGCGGCCCGAGCAGTTCGCCGAGCGGTTCGGGCGGCGGCTGATCCGAGAGCCCTCCCGCGCCGTGATAAGGTTGCATCACAACGGCGCGGGGTGGAGCAGCTCGGTAGCTCGCTGGGCTCATAACCCAGAGGTCGCAGGTTCAAATCCTGTCCCCGCTACTGAAGTCGAGGGCCCGGATCCTGATCAGGATCCGGGCCCTCGACGTGTGCGGACGCACGACGGGGCGTGCGAAGACACGACGAGGCGTACGGCGTGACCTGGCGACTCATGTGAAGTGGGGCGGAATGCAGGGGCAGTTGGCCACTCTGTGTTTGACTTGTCTCTCTGTGGGCATGTCGACAAAACGCTGAAGTGACCTCACTGGCTGCGGTATACCAGGTGTACCCAGGTTGCAGGTGGTGCGACGATGGACGTTATGGGGGACAAGGCAACTCTGTTCGAATCAGGGCGAATTGTGCAGCCCGCCGAGCGGGACGAGGTGGGCGAAAAAGGCGAGGCCGTCGAGACCGGGGAGGCCGTCGAGGAGGTGCGCAACCGGCTCGCCGCGGAGGCCGGCGACATCGAGGCGATGAGCGTCCTCGGGGCGATGCTGCTGCGCCGTGGCGATCTGGACGGGGCCGAGCCCCAGCTGCGCGCCGCCACCTCCGCGGGTGACCGTGCCGCGGCCAACAACCTGGGTGTCCTGCTGCACCAGCGGGGATACGCCGACGAGGCCGCGGGCTGGTGGCGGGTCGCCGCCGTCGCCGGGTCGGCCGCGGCGGCGCACGCGCTCGGACGGCACCACCGTGAGCGCGGCGACGAACCCGCCGCGGAGTACTGGCTGCGCCAGTCCGCGGAACAGGGCCACACCCTCGGCGCGTACGCGCTCGCGGATCTGCTGGAGCACCGCGGTGACGAGGGTGCCGAGGGGTGGATGCGGGCCGCCGCCGAGCGCGGGCACCGCGAGGCCGCCTACCGGCTGGCGCGGACACTGGACAGCAGGGCCTTGGAGGTCCAGGAGACCGGTGGTGACAACGGTGTCAGTGCGTCCGGACTGGAGGAGGCCGAGCAGTGGTACCGGCAGGCCGCCGCGCGCGGACACCGCCGGGCCGCGCTGCACCTCGGGGCGATCCTGGAGAAGCGGGGGGAGCTGAAGGAGGCGGGGCGCTGGTATCTGACGAGCGCCAAGGACGGCGAGGCGCGGGCCGCCTGCGCGCTCGGCTTTCTGCTGCGGGACGCGGGGGACACCGAGAGCGCCGCCGTGTGGTGGCTGCGGGCCGCCCAGGAGGGCGACGGCAACGCGGCGAACGCGCTCGGGGCGCTGCACGCCGAGCGTGGCGAGACGCAGACCGCCGAGCGCTGGTACCGGGCCGCGATGGACGCGGGCGACATCAACGGCGCCTACAACCTGGCGCTGCTCTGCGCGGAGCAGGGACGCACCGCGCACGCCGAGCAGTGGTACCGGCGGGCGGCGTACAGCGGGCACCGCGAGGCGGCGAACGCGCTCGCCATCCTGCTGCTGCACGGCGGGGACACGGCGGGCGCCGAACCGTGGTTCTCCAAGGCGGCGGAGGCGGGAAGCGTCGACGCCGCCTTCAACCTCGGGATTCTGCACGCCGGACGCGACGACGACGCGACGGCGCTCGCGTGGTACGAGCGGGCGGCGGCCGCCGGGCACACCGAGGCGGCCCTCCAGGTCGGGATCGCGCGACTGCGGGAGGGGGACGAGCAGACGGCCGAGCGGCATCTGCGGTGCGCCGCCGGGGGCGGCAGCGCCGAGGCCGCCTACCGGCTGGCCACCGTGCTGGACGCACGCCGGCCGCCCCCGCCCGCCCATGAGCTGGGGGAGCCGTCGTACGAGAAGAGCGAGTGCGAGGAGTGGTACGAGCGGGCGGCGACGCAGGGGCACCGGCGGGCGCAGGTGCGGGTCGGCATGCTGGCCGCGGCGCGGGGTGATGTCGTCCAGGCGGCCCGATGGTACCGGGAGGCGGCGGAGGGCGGATCGCGCAACGGGGCGTTCAACCTGGGGCTGCTGCTCGCCCGGGAGGGGAGCGAGCCGGAGGCGGCGCTGTGGTGGACGCGGGCGGCGGACGCGGGCCACGGCCGGGCGGCGCTGCGGCTGGCCCTCGTGTACGCACGACGGGGAGAGCTGGCGGAGGGGCAGCGGTGGGCCGACCGGGCCGTGTCGCTCGGGCCGGCCGAGGTGTCCGAACGGGCCGAGCGGCTGCGGGACGCACTGCGGCAGGAGCTGTCGGCGTGACGACCTGTGCGACCCCCGGCGGCGAGGGCCCGGCGGGCCCCGTCCCAACCACGGCGACCCCGCCCCGTGGAAGCGATTTGCCTCTGTCGGCGCTGTTGACGTAACGTTGCGTTCACCGACGCGGGGTGGAGCAGCTCGGTAGCTCGCTGGGCTCATAACCCAGAGGTCGCAGGTTCAAATCCTGTCCCCGCTACTGAAGGCCAGGGCCGGAATCCGAAAGGGTTCCGGCCCTGACGCGTATACGGCTGCCGATCGCCTGTTTCGAGCGCCGGCGCACCGCTTTCGGCCGTCGGGGAACAGGCCGAATCCCGCCCCCCGGTCGATGAGTACGCGAGCGAGCCCTGGGGAAGATCACCCGCCATGGACGCGGCCCGCACAGCAGACAGCCCCGGCACCTGTGCGGTGCCGGGGCCTTCGGGGGAGCCGTGCTTATGCCGTCACGCAGTCCGGGCACAGCCCGCGGTACGTCACCTCGACGTCCGAGACCGTGAAACCGAAGCGCTCCGAGGTCGGAAGGTCGGCCATCGGGTCGCCCGTCGTATGGACGTCACGGATCGCGCCACAGCGAGCGCAGACCAGGTGGTGGTGCGGCTGGTGGGCGTTCGGGTCGTACCGCTTGGCGCGCTTGTCCGTGGCGACCTCGAGGATCTCGCCGAGGGACACCAGCTCACCCAGCGTGTTGTAGACGGTCGCCCGGGAGATCTCGGGCAGCCTGACGACGGCCCGAGCATGCACCTCGTCGGCCGTCAGGTGGACGTGTTCACCGTCGAGGACCTCGGCCACGACACGTCGCTGCGCGGTCATCCGCCATCCGCGTCCGCGCAGCCGTTCCAACAGGTCACTCATACAGACCAGCCTAACAGCAAGGGGACCAGGTCCCGAATGGGTGTGACTTTGGAGCTTTGCTTGACTTAGACATTGTCCATTGTAGGATCGAGATCGGGTTTGGCCAAGCGACAGGGTTGGTCAGAAACGACGCAGGAGGCGCAGTGACGCAGGGACCGCTCACGACGGAAGCCGGTGCTCCGGTAGCCGACAACCAGAACAGTGAGACCGCGGGCGTCGGCGGCCCGGTTCTCGTTCAGGACCAGCACCTCTTCGAGAAGCTGGCGCACTTCAACCGGGAGCGCATCCCGGAGCGTGTGGTGCACGCCCGTGGCGCGGGCGCCTACGGCACCTTCACGGTCACCGCCGATCTCACGCCGTACACGCGTGCCAAGTTCCTCACCGAGGCCGGCAAGGAGACCGAGGTCTTCCTGCGCTTCTCGACCGTGGCGGGCAACCTGGGCGCCCCGGACGCCGTCCGTGACCCCCGCGGCTTCGCGCTGAAGTTCTACACCGAAGAGGGCAACTACGACCTCGTCGGCAACAACACCCCGGTGTTCTTCGTCAAGGACGCCATCAAGTTCCCCGACTTCATCCACACCCAGAAGCGCGACCCCTACAGCGGTTCGCAGGAGCCCGACAACGTCTGGGACTTCTGGGGCCTGTCGCCCGAGTCCACCCACCAGGTGACCTGGCTCCACGGCGACCGCGGCATCCCGGCGTCCTACCGCCACATGAACGGCTACGGCTCGCACACGTACCAGTGGAACAACGAGGCGGGCGAGGTCTTCTGGGTCAAGTACCACTTCAAGACCGACCAGGGGATCAAGACCCTCACCAACGACGAGGCCAACAAGCTCGCCGGTGAGGACCCCGACTCCCACCAGCGCGACCTGCGCGAGGCCATCGAGCGCGGCGAGTTCCCGAGCTGGACCGTGCAGGTCCAGATCATGCCGGCGGCGGACGCGGCGACCTACCGCTTCAACCCGTTCGACCTCACCAAGGTGTGGCCGCACGAGGACTACCCGCCGATCGAGATCGGCAAGCTGGAGCTCAACCGCAACCCGGAGAACATCTTCGCCGAGGTCGAGCAGTCGATCTTCAGCCCCGCCCACTTCGTGCCGGGCATCGGTCCCTCGCCGGACAAGATGCTCCAGGGCCGCCTGTTCGCCTACGGCGACGCCCACCGCTACCGCGTCGGTGTCAACGCCGACCACCTGCCGGTGAACCGCCCGCACGCCGCGGAGGCGCGCACCAACTCCCGTGACGGCTACCTGTACGACGGCCGCCACAAGGGCGCGAAGAACTACGAGCCGAACAGCTTCGGCGGCCCGTTCCAGACGGACCGTCCGCTGTGGCAGCCGTTCGACGCCTTCACGGCCGGCACCGGCACCCACGAGGCCCCGGTCCACGCCGAGGACAACGACTTCGTGCAGGCGGGCAACCTCTACCGGCTGATGTCGGAAGGGGAGAAGGAGCGCCTGATCGGCAACCTTGCGGGCGCCATCTCGAAGGTCTCGCGCGACGACATCGCCGAGCGCGCGATCAACAACTTCCGTCAGGCCGACGGAGACTTCGGCAAGCGCCTGGAGGCCGCGGTCCAGGCCCTGCGCGGCTGACCCGGGTTGGACCGCTTGTCGTAGGGGACGGGCCGGACTCCCTTGAGGGGGTCCGGCCCGTCCGCGTGCCCGCGGCCGGTCGGAGGGGTGTCCGCGGGCGCTCCGAACAAAACTGGGCGCCCAGTTTGTTCGGAGCTCTGAGAGCGGCTCTAACGGGCCGCGGCGGGCACCCGCTGTCGGGCCGGGGCCCAGCAGCGGATGATGTCGCGGACCGAGACGACCCCGACCGGTTCGTCGCGGTCGAGCACGATCAGATGCCGGAAGCCGCCGTGGGCCATGGCGGCCGCGGCCTCTTCCAGGGTCCATGTGGGCGTGGCGAAGACCACGTCCGTGGTGGTGTGGGCATCGGCCCGCTCGGTGTCGGGGTTCTGGCCGAGGCCGACGGAGTTCAGGATGTCACGCTCGGTGAGGATGCCGAGACCGCCGGCATCCGGATCGAGGACCACGGCCGCGCCGACGCGGCGGGCGGACATCAGGGTTGCTGCCTGGCGCAGGGTGTGTGCGGGGCCGATGGTGAGGACCATCGTGCTCATGGCGTCGCGGACGAGCATGGACGAAGCCACCTCCTGGGGTGTGCGGAATGCACTGGTTCAGGGCCCCGGATCCGATGGATGCCGCCCGCCGGAGGCGCCTGCTCCGCGCTTCACAAATTCACAAGTGGGGGATTTCCAGGGTCGCAGGCAAAGCGCGGGTCAACAAGAGGGCGCGCGTCGTGAGTTCAGGGGCGCTCGCGGTGCACAACAGCACCGATGGCAGCAGCCATGGCGGCACCGAGGGCAGTGACGACGTCTAGTAGCGGCCGCTCAGATAGTCCAGCAGGGTGTCGTGGAGCAGCCCGTTCGAGGCGGCCGCATTGCCGCTGTGCGGGCCCGGGCGGCCGTCGAGACCCGTGAAGGAGCCGCCGGCCTCGGTCACGATGATCGCGTTCGCCGCCATGTCCCACAGGGAGAGCTCCGGCTCGGCACAGATGTCCACCGAGCCCTCGGCGACCATCATGTACGGCCAGAAGTCGCCGTAGCCGCGGGTGCGCCACACCGCGCGCGTCAGGTCCAGGAAGCCGTTCAGCCGCCCCTGCTCCTCCCAGCCGGACAGCGAGGAGTACGCGAAGGAGGCGTCGGACAGCTCCGCGACGCGGGAGACCCGCAGCCGGGACGCCGAGGACAGGCTGCGGCCGGTGAACGCGCCGTGTCCCTTGGCGGCCCACCAGCGGCGGCCCAGCGCGGGCGCGGAGACGAGGCCGACGACGGGCTGGTAGCCCCCCTCGCCCGCCTCCGTCAGGGAGATCAGGGTGGCCCAGACGGGCACTCCGCGTACGTAGTTCTTGGTGCCGTCGATCGGGTCGACGACCCAGCGGCGCGGCCCCGTGCCCTCGATGCCGTACTCCTCGCCGAGGATCGCGTCCCGCGGCCGGGCGCGCTGCAGCTGGCCGCGGATCAGCTCCTCGGCGGCCTTGTCGGCCTCGCTCACCGGTGTCATGTCCGGTTTGGTCTCGACCTTGAGGTCGAGGGCCTTGAACCGGGCCATGGTCGCGGCGTCCGAGGCGTCCGCGAGCACATGCGCGAGCCGCAGGTCATCGAGATAGTCGGGCATGAACGAACCGTATCCGCCCGTTCCGGGGCACGGCCAGACGACCCGGGGATCTTCGAGAACTCCCCGAGGTCCTGGCCGTCTCGCCGCCCCGGCCGTGCGCCGCCGTGACCAGGCGCGGTGGCAGGATCACGGCGTGTACGGGACCCTGGGCGCCCCCTTGCACCGCCGCGAACCCTTGACAGTGCTGGTCCGCACGTCAAATCTGTGCGTCAGAGCCGCCGGCCCGAGGGGGGCGATGATGCCTGCAGCGCGGGAATCCCTGCTGGACGCCGCTTATACGGCGCTCGCGCGTCGCCCGTGGGCCGCCGTGCGCATGGTGGACGTGGCCGTGGCGGCCGGTGTCTCCCGCCAGACCCTCTACAACGAGTTCGGCAGCAAGGAGGGGCTCGCCCGGGCCCTGGTGCGGCGGGAGGCGGACGGCTATCTCGCCGGTGTCGACCGGGCGCTGGCCGTGCACACGGGCCCCCGGGAGCGGCTGGCCGCGATCGCCGAGTGGATGACCTCCGCCGCCCGCGGCAACCCCCTCGTGCGCGCCATGCTCACCGGCTGCTGGAGCGAGCGGCTGCCCGCACCGACGCTCTCGGCGGTGCCGTCCACCTCCGCGGTGCCCGCGCAGCGCCGGGCCGACGGGCCGCTGCCCTCCCCGGCGGACTTCGTGTCCCTGGTCCGCGACCGTGCCGTCACGGCGGTGGCCGGACCGGTGCCGGCCAAGGCGGAGGCGGCGGAACTGACCCGCGTCTGCGAACTGGTCGTACGGCTGTCCCTGTCCTGTGTCGCGGCCCCGCCGGGGGAGGGCGGGGTCACGGAGCTGGTGCGCCAGGCCCTGCCGGGGCCGGTGCGCTGAGAAGGCGCCCGGCGGTCCCGGCATCCGGAACGGGGGCGTTCCTCAGTGGGCCGACCCGGACAGCTGCAGGCCGATCACGCCCACGATCACCAGCGTGATCGAGGCGAGCTTCAAGGTCGAGACCAGGTCGCCCAGGAAGATCATGCCGTAGATCGCCGTTCCCGCCGCGCCGATCCCGGTCCACACCGCGTACGCCGGGCCCACGTCCAGCTTCTTCAGGGACAGGGTGAGGAGGCCGAAGCTGCCGAGGGCGAAGCAGCAGAACGCCACCGTGGGCCAGAGTCGGGTGAACCCGTGCGAGAGCTTGAGACAGACGGCGAAGCCGGTCTCCAGGAGTCCGGCCACGATGACCAGCAGCCACGCCATGTCTCGTCCTCCCGCGTACCCACGTCGACTGCCTTGTTGGTCGGTCAGGTCCGGTGCGAGTAAAGCAATTACCTGCCTGCGGCGGACGCAAACACGAGGAGGCCGGACGCGAGGAGTTCGATCACGGGGAACGCCGGACGCCGAGCGCGACCGGAGGAGGGCGCCAGACCCCCGTCAGGTCTTGTCAGTCAGTCCCCCTCAGTCCCTCTCAGTCCCCCTCCCTCCGCTCGCGCGTGGCCAGCAGCCGGCGCAGCGAGTACAGCCGTGCCGGGTCCGCGTGCCCGTCGGCCACCCAGGTGTCCAGCGCGCAGTCCGGCTCGTCGTGGCTGCACGCCCGCGGACAGCCCTCGGTGCCGGGCTCCAGGTCCGGGAAGGCGTGGATGACGCGGGAGGGATCGATGTGCGCGAGGCCGAAGGACCGCACCCCCGGGGTGTCGACCACCCAGCCGTCGCGACCGTCCCCCAGGGGCAGCGCGAGCGCCGACGTCGTGGTGTGCCGCCCGCGGCCGGTGACCGCGTTGACATGGCCCGTCGTGCGCCGCCGGTCCTTGGGCACCAACGCGTTGACCAGCGTCGTCTTGCCCACACCGGAGTGCCCGACGAACGCCGTGACCTTGCCGTCCAGAAGTTCGTGCACCCGGCCCGCCGCGCTGCCGCTCTCCAGCTCCTCGCGGCTGGTGACGACGTACGGGATGTCCAGTGCCCCGTACAGCTCCAGGAGCTTGTCCGGCGGGGCGAGGTCGGACTTCGTCATCACCAGGAGCGGTTCGAGGCCGCCGTCGTACGCGGCGACCAGACAGCGGTCGATCAGCCGCGGGCGCGGCTCCGGGTTGGCGAGGGCGGTGACGATGGCCAGCTGGTCGGCGTTGGCGACGACCACGCGCTCGTACGGATCGTCGTCGTCCGCCGTACGGCGCAGGACGGAGGCGCGTTCCTCGATGCGGACGATGCGGGCGAGGGTGTCCTTGGTGCCGGACAGATCGCCGACCAGGGCGACGCGGTCGCCGACCACCGCCGCCTTGCGGCCCAGTTCCCGGGCCTTCATCGCGACGACCGCACGGTCGTCGACGAGGCAGGTGAGCCGGCCGCGGTCGACGGTGAGCACCATGCCCTCCGCCGCGTCCTCGTGCTTGGGCCGGATGTGCGTACGCGGCCGGTTGCCCTTGCGGTTCGGGCGGCTGCGGATGTCGTCCTCGTCGGTGTGCTTGCCGTAGCGGCGCATGATCTCGGTCCGCCCGTCAGTTCCCGAGCATCCCGGCCCACAGCTCGGGGAAGTCCGGCAGGGTCTTGGCCGTCGTCGCCACGTTCTCGATCCGCACGCCGTCGACCGCGAGACCGATGACGGCGCCCGCCGTGGCCATCCGGTGGTCGTCGTAGGTGTGGAAGACGCCGCCGTGCAGGGGGCGCGGGCGGATGTGCAGGCCGTCGGCGGTCTCGGTGACGTCGCCGCCCAGCTCGTTGATCTCCTTGGTGAGCGCCGCCAGCCGGTCCGTCTCGTGCAGCCGCAGATGGGCCACCCCGCGCAGGGTCGACGGGGAGTCGGCGAGGGCCGCGACCGCCGCGATGCCCGGGGTCAGCTCGCCGACCTCGCTCAGGTCCACATCAATCCCGTGGAGGGCACCCGAACCGGTGAATTCGAGGCCGCGCTCGGTCAGCGCGCAGGCACCGCCCATCTCGGTGAAGATCTCGCGCAGCCGGTCGCCGGGCTGGGTCGTGCGGGCCGGCCAGTCCGGGATGACGACCTTGCCGCCGGTGACCAGCGCGGCCGCGAGGAACGGCTGGGCGTTGGAGAGATCCGGCTCGACGGTCAGGTCCCGGCCCAGCAGGGCGCCCGGCGTGACCCGCCAGACGTTCGGCTCGCCGCCCGACTCCGGGGTGTCCACCTGTGCGCCCACCGCGCGCAGCATGTCGACGGTCATACGGATGTGCGGCATGGAGGGCAGCGTCGCGCCGGTGTGCCGGACCTCGACGCCCTGGTTGAAGCGCGGCGCGGACAGCAGCAGGGCGCTGACGAACTGGGACGAGGAGGACGCGTCGACGGACACCGGGCCGCCGTCGAGCGCGCCGCCGCCGTGCACGGTCAGCGGCAGGGCGCCGCGGGCGTCGTCGTCGATGCGGGCGCCGAGGACGCGCAGGGCGTCGATCACGCCGTTCAGGGGGCGCTCGTAGGAGCGGGGGTCACCGTCGAAGCGGACGGGACCGTCGGCGAGCGCGGCCACCGGGGGCAGGAAGCGCATCACGGTGCCGGCGTTGCCGACGTCGACCGTGGCCGGGCCCTGCAGCGCGGCCGGGATCACCCGCCAGGTCTCGCCGGAGCCGTCGGGGCCGACCCCCTCCTCGATGCCGACGCCCAGCGCGCGCAGGGCACCGGCCATGAGCAAGGTGTCGCGCGAGCGCAGGGGGCGGCGCAGCCAGCCCGGCTCGGAGGCGAGCGCGGCGAGGACGAGCGCACGGTTGGTGACCGACTTCGACCCGGGCACATGCACCGTCGCGTCGACGGCTCCGCTCGCGTGCGGGGCGGTCCAGAGGGCGGTCTGTGCGGGGTTCACGGTCATGCGCCCCACTGTAGTGGCTGGGCCGCTCCGTAGATCTTGATCAAAAACGGCGAAACCGGAGCGAAACCCTGGTCTGGTAGGGGCCCGGAACGTGCAGGTGCGGTCGTCAGAGTCGCAGCAGCCACTGTGCGCCGCCCATCAGCGAGCACAGCGACACCACGTGGAACAGGAAGAGCCACATCCCCGCCGGTACATGGGTGAGCCGGGACAGCTGGTCCGCGTCCGAGTCCCCGGCGCCCCCGCGCGAGCGCTTCGCCTGCAGCTCGAAGGCCGGGCGTACGCCGCCCAGCAGCAGGAACCACACCACCGCGTACGCGAACGCCGCCTGCACCTGGGGACCGGCCAGCCAGGACACCAGCAGGAAGGTGCCGCCGGTGAGGACCACGGTCAGCGCCCCGTACGCGTTGCGGATCATCACCAGCACGGCCAGCAGCAGCGCGGTGGCCAGCCACAGCAGCAGTGTGATGTGCCCGGCGGCGAGCAGTGCCGCGCCGCCCAGACCGAGCAGCGGGGGAGCGGTGTAGCCGGCGGCGGCGGTGAGGATCATGCCGAGGCCGTACGGCTTGCCACGGCTGACGGTGAGGCCGCTGGTGTCGGAGTGGAGCCGGATGCCGGTGAGAGTACGGCCGGTCAGCAGCGCGATCAGCCCGTGGCCGCCCTCGTGCGCGATGGTGATGGCGTTGCGTGCGATCCGCCAGGCGCCCCGCGGGACGACCACGGCGAGCGCGGCGACCAGGGTGGCGACCGCCACCCACAGGTCGGGATCAGGCTGACTTCCGAAGATCCGGTCCCACAGGTCGGGGAGGGCGCTCAGTGAGGTCGAGGCGAGGCTGTCCATTGCGGTGGGTGGCTCCTGGGCTGTGGGCGGATCTGGCAGGGTGGCACGTATGTGCGGACGGTATGCAGCGAGTCGCAGGCCCGAGGATCTCGTAGAAACCTTTGACATCGAGATGGGGGAGCCCGAGGAGACTCTGGCGCCCGATTACAACGTGGCCCCGACCAAGCAGGTCTACGCGGTTCTGGACCGTCCCCTGAAGGACGCCGCCGACAAACGGCCGGTTCGCCAGTTGCGCAGGCTCACCTGGGGCCTCGTCCCGTCCTGGGCCAAGTCGCCCGAGGGCGCCGCGCGGATGATCAACGCACGCGCGGAGACGGTGCACGAGAAGCCGTCCTACCGCCGTGCCTTCGCCGCCCGCCGCTGCATCGTCCCCGCCGACGGCTACTACGAGTGGGTCACCGGCGTCCAGGAGCGTGATCTGGAGGTCGAGGGCCGGAAGAAGCGGCCGCGCAAGCAGCCGTACTTCGTGCTGCCTGCCGACGGCTCGGTCTTCGCGATGGCCGGTCTCTACGAGTTCTGGCGGGACCGGACGCTGCCGGACGACCACCCGCGCGCCTGGTGGGCGACCTGTTCGGTGATCACGACGGAGGCCGAGACGACCCCGCTGGCCGTCGCCCCCGCCGACGGCCCGGGCTCCCTGGCCGACATCCATCCGCGGATGCCCCTGATGCTGACCCCCGACCGCTGGGACGCCTGGCTCGATCCCGCCCGCACCGACCCGGACGACCTGCGCTCCCTGCTCCAGGCGCCGCCCGCCGGCCTGATGCGCGCCTACCCGGTCTCCACGGCGGTCAGCAATGTCCGCAACAACGGCCCGGAGCTGCTGAAGGAGCTGGAGGCCCCCGAGGAGGGCACACTCTTCTGACGTGTCCCGAGGGGACGCGTGACCGAGGCGGACAGGCCGCGCAGGGCGGCCGGAGGGCGGCGGACGTGACGGATGCGACGCAGAGCGTGGAGACCGAGGCCGGTACGGCCCGTGTCACCTGGCACCGGGCTCGCACGGCCACGCTGGTGCTCGCCCTCGGCCATGGCGCCGGGGGCGGCGTCGAGGCGCGCGACCTCCAGGCGCTCGCCGGGGTCCTGCCCGCGCACGGGGTGACCGTGGCCCTCGTCGAGCAGCCCTGGCGCGTCGCCGGCAAGAAGGTGGCCCCCGCGCCGAAGACGCTGGACGCGGGCTGGCACGGGGTGTGGCCCGCCCTGGCGGAACCCGGGCTGCCCGTGATCGCCGGCGGGCGCAGCGCCGGGGCCCGGGTCGCCTGCCGCACGGCCGCCGCTCTCGGGGCGGCCGCGGTCCTCGCGCTGAGCTTCCCGCTCCACCCGCCGGGCCGGCCCGAGAAGTCCCGCGCCGACGAGCTGCTGGGGGCGGGTGTGCCCACCCTGGTGGTCCAGGGCGGCCGGGATCCCTTCGGCCGACCGGAGGAGTTCCCCCAGGGGTCGTACGGGCTCGTCGAGGTGCCGTACGCCGATCACGGCTTCGCGGTCCCCAAGCGCGCCGAGCTCGGCCAGGAGCAGGCCCTGGAGATCGTCACCGAAGCCGTGACGAAGTGGGCCATGTCACTTGAGTCGCCCGCGTGACGCCCGGGAATGTTGCGGGGCGGACCACTGTTGTGCGGAATCAGACAGCACCGGCCGTGCTGCACCGCACGACGAGAGGAAGTCCGCCGCATGGGTTCGACCATCTGCCCGAGCCGTAGCAGCAGCGTTGACCTGGACTGGACGGTGCTGCACGCGACGAAGGCCGCCTCTGTTCGGGCGGCGGCGAGCAAGGGTGTTCGTCTATCCTCCGATCTCAGTGGGACCGGTTTCGGTTCTGCCACGTCGCTGGAGGAGGTGGGTCCGGTCACCGGTACCGACGCAGGGACCGAACACGGCCAGGCGGAGCAGCCCGAGGGCCGGGGGACGAGCGCTGAGTCGTCCGCCGCGCGCAGTGCGCGCTTCGAGCGGGACGCGCTGGAATTCCTCGACCAGATGTACTCCGCCGCGCTGCGCATGACGCGCAACCCGGCGGACGCCGAGGACCTGGTGCAGGAGACCTACGCGAAGGCGTACGCGTCCTTCCACCAGTTCCGCGAGGGCACCAACCTGAAGGCCTGGCTGTACCGGATCCTCACCAACACATTCATCAACTCGTACCGCAAGAAGCAGCGCGAACCCCAGCGCAGCGCGGCCGACGAGATCGAGGACTGGCAGCTGGCGCGGGCCGAGTCGCACATGTCGACCGGTCTGCGCTCCGCCGAGTCGCAGGCGCTCGACCACCTGCCCGACTCGGACGTCAAGGAGGCACTGCAGGCGATCCCCGAGGAATTCCGCATCGCCGTCTATCTCGCGGACGTAGAGGGCTTTGCGTACAAGGAGATCGCGGACATCATGGGGACACCCATCGGTACGGTGATGTCCCGGCTGCACCGGGGCCGCCGTCAACTGCGCGGCATGCTCGAGGACTACGCCCGCGAGCGCGGGCTGGTCCCGGCCGGCGCCGGAGAGTCGGACGAAGCGAAAGGCTCGGGCTCATGAGCTGCGGAGAGCCGCACGAGACGGACTGCACTGAGGTCCTCGACCATCTCTACGAGTTCCTCGACCGTGAGATGCCGGACGTGGACCGCACGAAGATCCAGCACCACTTCGAGGAATGCTCGCCGTGCCTTGAGAAGTACGGTCTGGAGCAGGCCGTGAAGAAGCTGGTCAAGCGGTGCTGCGGCCATGACGATGTGCCGAGTGACCTTCGGGCGAAGGTCATGGGCCGCATCGACCTGATCCGTTCGGGTCAGACGGTGCCCGAGCACGATGTGACGGCGACGCCACGGGAGTCCTGAACTCCTGACCGTGCGAGTCCTTGAACCCTTGTTCGAGGCAGCGGTCAACCCTTGACGGTTCGTCACCCGAACGCGCTAATCCGTGGGTCAGGGGCCCACGGATTCCCCCCAAAGCCACCCTCCCGGGCCGCGCTCCCCTCTAGGCTCCCGAGCCTGAACGGGGCATGACCGGACCCACCCGGTCCGGGACAACGGCGCGGGTACGGGGGAGGTACGCCATGGGGCCGGTCCGGCCGTCGGCAGGCGCCTACGTAGGCTGCGCCGTCCTCGGCGCCCTGGTGTGCATGGCCCCCCTGCCGGACCTCTCGGTCTCCTGGCGGGCGGTCGCGCTGCTCGCCGCGCTCTACGTCGGCTGCGAGCAACTGCCACTGCCCCGGGTCCTCGGCCGTACCCGAGCCGGACGGACCACCCCCACGCCCCCCGGCGGCCACCGGGCCCTGGAGGGCATGGGCACCTTCTACCCCGTGCTGCTCGCCGGGGCCTTTCTGCTGCCGCCTGCCGCCGCCGCGCTCGTACCGCTGCCCGGTGCCCTGGGGGCCCATGTCGCCGAACGGCCGTCCTGGCCGCGCCGGGCCTGGCGGGCCGCACGGCTCTCCCTCGCCGTAGGGGCCGCGTCCCGCGTCCACTGGTCCCTCGGCGGGCACACCGCGGTGACCGGCCCCCACTTCCCTCACGCCCTGCTGACCGCCGCGGCCGCGGTCGTGGCGTTCTGCCTGGTGCTCACCGCCCTCGACGGCGGCATCCTGGCGCTCGGCGTGGGAGCACCGCCCGCGCCCTCACGGCAGCGGGGCAGGGCACCGGCGCGCACCGCCTGGCGCGGGCTGTTCCTGCGCTCCCTCGCGCCCGTCGCCGTGCACGGACTGGCCGGGCTGATGATGGCCGTGCTGTGGCGCAGCCCCTACGGGCCGGTGACCGCACTGCTCGTGCTGCTGCCCATGTACGTCTCCTGCTGGGTCTTCGCCCAGTACCACCGGGAGCGGGCCGCCCACCAGGCGACGATCCGCGCGCTCGTCCAGGCCGTCGACCTCAAGGACGGCTACACCCGCGGCCACAGCGAACGCGTCGGACAGGCCTCCATGATGATCGCGCGGGAACTGGGCCTGGACGACCACCGAGTGGAGGTGCTGCGGTTCGCCGGGATCCTGCACGACGTGGGCAAACTCGGCGTACCGACCCGGCTGTTGCGCAAGGACGGACCGCTCACCCCCGAGGAGCGCCGGATCATCGAGCTGCACCCGGAGTACGGCCATGAGATCGTCCGCGGCATCGGGTTCCTCGGCGAGGCACGGTCCGCGATCCTCCACCATCACGAGCGGCTCGACGGCACCGGATATCCCTACGGGCTGAGGGGCGGCCAGATCCCGGAGTCCGCGCGGGTGGTCGCGGTCGCCGACGCCTTCGACGCGATGACGTCGACCCGCTCCTACCGGCGCGCCCGGCCCGTCGCGGCGGCGCTGGAGGAATTGCGGCGGTGCGCGGGCGCCCAGTTCGACCCGGCGATGGTGCACGCGCTGATCCGCGCGCTGGAGCGGTGGGGGTGCCTCGGCTCGGACGAGACCGGGAACCGCCAGGGCTGGTACCCGGCGGTGACCGCCGACGAGCAGCACGGGAACGAGCAGCAGGGGAACGTACCACCGCCGGCCCTGCCCGCGGCCGGTCAGCCGGCCGGGCGGGGGCACGGCGGGGGCGGCGCATGACCGCCGGCCGCCTCCCTCTCGTCCTCGCCCGCACGACCGCCGCGCTGCTCGCCGTCGGCTGTCTCGGCCTGACCCTCTGGCACGGCCTGGAGGAACCGACCGCCGCCCTCGCCTTCGGGGTGCTCATCGCCGTGGGGGAGCTGTCCCGGTGGAGCGGCAGCGACGAGCGGGAGCCCGCCCCCCTCGGCGCGGCCGGGGCACTCTCCTACGCCCTGCTCGGGCAGATCGCCGGGCGGCCCACCCACCACGGGGTGTCGCAGGTGGTCACCGTGGTCCTCGCGGCCGCCCTCGCCGGCTGTGTCCTGCATGTGGCCCGGGGCCGCGGCTCCACCGCCGACCACCTCACCCGCCGCCTGCTGACCGTGGGCTTCGCCGCCCTCTGCTTCCAGCCGGTCTACCGCCAGGTGGGACCGCACGGCTGGGGCGGACCCGCGTACACCCTGCTGGTCGTCGCCCTGCTGGTGCTCACCACCCTGTGCGACGCCGTGCTCGCCGCCGCCCTGGCGCACTCCCGCACCCGCTGGCCGTTCGGGCCGCTGCTGCGGGACGAACTGCGCGCCCGGCTCGGCATCGGCTCCGCCGTCTGCGCGACCGGTGCCGTGATGTCGCCGGCCGTCGCGGTGGTGGGCCTGTGGGCGCTGCCCGTGTTCTCGCTGCCGTTGCTGCTCACCCAGCTCTCCTACCGGCGCTACGCGGCCGTGCGCACCACCTACCGGCAAACCATCGCCTCCCTGGCGCGCGCCACCGAGATCGCCGGGTACACGCCCCCCGGGCATGCCCGGCGGGTCGCCGCGCTCAGCCGGGCCGTCGGCCGTGAGCTGGGCCTGAGTGAGCCCGAGCTGACCGTGCTGGAGCACGCGGCGCTCATGCACGACATCGGGCAGCTCAGCCTCGTCGACCCGGTGCCGGCGGGCGCCACCGCCGCGCTGCCCGCCGAGGAACAGCGGCGCATCGCGCTCCTCGGCGGCGCCGTCGTCCGGCAGACCGGGGTGGACGCCGAGGTCGCGGTCGTCGTGGAGCGGCAGGCGGACCCCTACCGGGACCAGCCGGTCAGCGCCAGGATCGTGCGGGCCGTGAACGCCTACGAGGAGATGGCGCGGGAGGGCGCGGGCCCCGGGGGACCGCTCAGCGCGCTGGAGCGGCTGCGTCTCGCCGGTGCGCGGGACTATGAGCCCGAGGTCGTGGAGTCACTCGCGAGGGTGTTGCAGAGAGACGGTCTGACCTTGCCGACAGCGGGGTAACCCATGGGTAATGAGCGCCCGTCCGGCGGTACGTGGTTGGATGCGAGGAGAGGGTGTTCGGGGGCACTGCTCGCGCGTGACCCCGTAAACGGCAGGGAAACCGGCAGGCGGGAATCGCAAGGGACTGGCAGGCGGGAATCGTGAGGATCTTCGGGAAGGGACGGCACCGGCCCTCCGCCTCCTGGCGGCAGGCCACCGACCGCGCGTTCACGCTGATCGGCGACGGCCGGTACGAGGACGCGGGCGCGCTGCTGACCCGCGCCGCGGACCTGGAGCCGTGGCTGTCGGAGTCCTGGTTCAACCTCGCCCTGCTGCACAAGTTCCGCCACGACTGGGAGCAGGCCCGCGCGGCCGGACTACGCGCCGTGGCCCTGCTCGACCGGGAGACCGGCGCACCGGACTGGTGGAACGTGGGCATCGCGGCCACCGCCCTGCAGGACTGGCCGCTGGCCCGCCGCGCCTGGCAGGCGTACGGGCTGCGGGTGCCCGGCGGGGCCGCCGTCTCCAGCGAGCCCGCCGGGATGGAGCTGGGCAGCGCCGCCGTACGGCTGTCGCCGGAGGGCGAGGCCGAGGTCGTGTGGGGGCGACGCCTGGATCCCGCGCGGATCGAGGTGCTGTCCATCCCGCTGCCGTCCTCCGGGCGCCGCTGGGGCGAGGTCGTGCTCCACGACGGGGTGCCCCACGGGGAGCGCACCACGAGCGCCGGGCACGCCTATCCCGTCTTCGACGAGATCGAGCTGTGGGCGCCCTCGCCGGTGCCCACCTGGGTCGTACTGCTGGAGGCCGCGACCGAGGACGACCGGGACGCCCTGGAGCAGCTGGCCGCCGACGCCGGTTTCGCCGCCGAGGACTGGTCCTCGTCGGTGCGGCTGCTGTGCCGCGCGTGCTCCGAGTCCCGGATGCCGTCCGACGAGGGCGACGGCGAGCACCTCGATCCGCACGATCACAGCGAGCCCGGGCACCCCGGACCGCTGGGGCACCGTACGAACGGGCAGCTGTGGGTGCCGGAGCGCGAGTGCGGCATCGCGGCGCCCGACTCGCTGGTGCGGGGGCTGCTCGACGGCTGGGTGGCGGACAGCCCGGACTCCCGTGACTGGCGGGACCTCGAAGAGGTCTGCTGACCAGCGGCCCGGCCCGTGAATCCCGGGGAAGCACCCGGGCGTGCCCCGTAGTCTGTACTGGCAGGATTTCCCAAGGTTGCAGGAAGGCGTACGTCGGTCATGGCGCAGCAGGACACCGATCAGCAGCACGCGGGCGTGCTCCCCGTGGACGACGAGGGCTTCGTCATCGACACCGAGAGCACCGAGGAGCGTGAGACGGCCTGGCGCGAGCGCGGCACCTCGCGGCCGATCACGGTCGTCGGGAACCCGGTGCTGCACAAGGAGTGCAAGGACGTCACGGAGTTCGGCGCGGAGCTGGAGCAGCTGATCGCGGACATGTTCGCCAGCCAGCGCACGGCTGAGGGCGTGGGCCTGGCCGCCAACCAGATCGGCGTCGACCTGAAGGTCTTCGTCTACGACTGCCAGGACGACGAGGGCGTGCGCCACGTCGGCGTCGTCTGCAACCCCAAGCTCGTCGACCTGCCCGCCGACCGGCGCCGTCTCGACGACAGCAACGAGGGCTGCCTGTCCGTCCCGACCGCGTACGCGCCGCTCGCCCGGCCCGACTACGCCGAGGTGACCGGCCAGGACGAGAAGGGCAACCCGGTCAAGGTGCGCGGTACGGGCTACTTCGCCCGGTGTTTGCAGCACGAGACGGACCATCTGTACGGCTACCTGTACATCGACCGGCTGTCCAAGCGCGAGCGCAAGGACGCCCTGCGGCAGATGGCCGAGAACGAGCCCCGCTACCCCGTGGTGGCCAACGACTGAGGTCCCTCACCGACGACGCCTGGCCGGGCATCGCTCCCGGCCAGGCGTCGTTCATGTGTGCGTCGCACATTCGATCCTGTGTGCGTCTGAACTGACCCATATTCAGTCACACAAGGGATATTCTCGGCACGGTCGGAGATGGGTGAGCCAAATCCGTTCCCAGACCGGTCAGTTGTGGTGCTGAATGGAAAGCGCGGGGATACGCAACGGCGCGCGCCCGGCACGGCGGGAGGGGCGTGACGCCAACCGGCGGCTGAGAGGGGTTTGTTCGTGCCAGCTTTCCCACACAGCACTTCACCGACGACGATCGCGGTCGCGGTTCCACCGGCGCTCTGTTTGCCGGTCATCGAGACCGCGTTTCCTCGTCGACTGCACCCGTATTGGCCCCGTCTGCAGGAGAAGACGCGTTCCTGGCTGCTGGAAATGCGGCTCATGCCGGCGGGCAAGGTCGAGGAGCACGCCGACGGGCTCCGTTACACCGACCTCATGGCGGGGTACTACCTCGGGGCCCCCGACGAGGCCCTGCAGGCGATAGCTGACTACAGCGCGTGGTTCTTCGTCTGGGACGACCGCCACGACCGTGACATCGTCCACCATCGGCCGACCGCCTGGCGGACGCTGAGGCTCCAGCTCCATACGGCCCTGGACGCACCCGGGCACCATCTGCACCATCCCGATCCCCTGGTCGCAGGGTTCGCGGACAGCGTGGGGCGCCTGTACGCGTTCCTGGGCGAGGGGTGGAACGCGCGCTTCGCCCGGCACTTCCACGCGGTGATCGAGGCGTACGACCGGGAGTTCCGCAATCGCATCCGCGGGACCGTCCCGACGGTCGAGGCCTACCTGGAGCTGAGGCGGCTGACCTTCGCGCACTGGATCTGGACCGATCTGCTGGAACTCGGCGCGGGATACGAACTGCCGGACGCCGTTCGGAAACACCCCGCATATCGGCGGGCGGCTCTGCTCAGCCAGGAATTCGCCGCCTGGTACAACGATCTGTGCTCGCTCCCCAAGGAAATCGCGGGAGACGAGGTCCACAATCTCGGGATCAGTCTCGTGCAGCACGAGGGGCTGACGCTCGAAGAATCCATCGAGGAAATGCGCCGGCGGATCGAGGAATGCATATCCGGTTTCCTTGCCGCAGAAAAAGAGGCACTACGGTTCGCTGATTCCCTCGCGGACGTCTCCGTGGAGGGAAAGGAAATGAGCGATGCCGTGAAGGCGATCGTCGCAAACATGCGGAACTGGTTCAGCGCCGTCTACTGGTTCCACCATGAGTCCGGCCGCTACCGGGTCGACAGCTGGGACGACCGCTCGACACCCCCGTACGTCGACAACGAAGCGGCAGGTGAGAAATGACCCTGGAATCGGTCGGTTCGAAGGTGCCCGAGGCACCTGCGCCCCCGCGTGTCGCCCCGCTCGCCGCGGGCGGCGTCCCCCTTCTCGGCCACGGCGGGCAGCTCTTCCGGGACCCGCTCGGCTTTCTGGGCCGGCTCCGCGACGACGGCGGTGTCGTCCGGCTGAGGCTCGGACCCAAGACGGTGTACGCGGTCACCACCCCCGCGCTCGCCGGGGCCCTCGCGCTCAGCACCGACTTCCAGATCGGCGGCCCGCTGTGGGAGTCCCTGGAGGACCTGCTGGGCAAGGAGGGCGTCGCCACCAGTAACGGTCCGCTGCACCAGCGCCAGCGACGCGCCATCCAGCCCGCCTTCCGGCTGGAGGCCGTCCCCGGCTACGGGCCGGTCATGGCCGAGGAGGCCCGCGCGCTCGTGGAGCGCTGGCGGTCCGGCGCGACCATCGACGTCACGACGGAGTCGTTCCGTGTGGCCGTACGCATCGCCGCCCGATGTCTGATGGGGGGCACCTACATGGACGAGCGCGCCGACCGCATCTGCGCCGCGCTCGCCACCCTCTTCAGCGGCATGTACCAGCGCATGGTGATACCGCTCGGACCGCTGTACCGCCTGCCGGTTCCGGCCAATCGCGCATTCAACCGGGCACTGGCCGATTTGCATCTCCTGGTCGACGAGATCGTCGCCGCCCGCCGGGCATCCGGTCTAAAGCCGAACGATTTGCTCATGGCTTTGCTGGATGCGAAGGACCACAACGGTGAGCCCATTGGGGAACAGGAGATCCACGACCAGGTCGTCGCCATAGTCACGGCCGGGAGTGAAACAGTGGGCTCCATGGTCATGTCGCTTCTCCAGGTGCTCACGGATCACCCGGAACAGGCGGACAAGATCCGCGACGAAGTGAAAGCCGTGACGGGCGGCCGACCCGTCGCATTCGAGGACGTCCGGAATCTGACGTACACCGCCAATGTCATCGTCGAGACAATGCGGCTGCGCCCCGCCGTATGGATTCTGACGCGGCGGGCCGTGACCGAAACCCAGCTCGGCGGCTATCGCATTCCGGCCGGGGCGGACGTCGTGTACAGCCCCTACGCCATCCAGCACGACGTCCGCTCCTACGACCGGCCGGAGCTGCTCGACCCCGACCGCTGGCTCCCGGAACGCGCCAAGGACGTCCCGAAGTACGCGATGACCCCGTTCGGGGTCGGCAACCGGAAGTGCCCGGGGGACCACTTCTCGATGGCCGAACTCACCTTGATCATGGCGGAGGTGGCGTCCGCCTACCGTTTCGAGGAGGTGCCCGGGTCCGACCCGAGGCTCCGCATCGGCATCACCCTCCGCCCGCGCAGGCTGCTGCTCAGGGCGCTGCCGAGGTGACCTTCCGGGCGCACGTTCAGGCGGCCCCGGGGCCCCTGAACGTGCGCCGGTAGGCGGCCGGCGTCGTCCCCAGGGCGCGCCCGAACTGATGGCGCAGCGCCGCCGCCGTGCCGAATCCGGTGCGGTCGGCGATCGCGTCCATCGTCTCGTCGGTGCGCTCCAGCAACTCCTGGGCCCGCAGAACCCGTTGACGCAGGATCCAGCGGTACGGGGTGGTGCCGGTCTCCTGCTGGAAGCGGCGGGCGAAGGTGCGCGGGGACAGGTGCGCCCGGGCGGCCAGCTGCTCGACGGTCACCTCCTGGTCGAGATGGCGCTCCATCCACACCAGCACCTCCGCGACCGTGTCGCACTGCGACCGCGGCAGCGGCCGCTCGATGTACTGGGCCTGGCCGCCGTCGCGGTGCGGCGGCACCACCATCCGCCGGGCGATCCTGTTGGCCACCTCCGACCCCTGCTCCTTGCGCACGATGTGCAGACAGGCGTCGATCCCGGCTGCTGTGCCCGCGGAGGTGATCACCGGGTCCTCGTCGACGTAGAGCACATCCGGCTCGACGACCGCCCGCGGGAAGCGGCGCCCGAGGGCGTCGGCGTGCCGCCAGTGCACCGCGCACCGCCGCCTGTCGAGCAGTCCGGCCGCCCCCAGCACGAAGACGCCGCAACAGACGCTGAGCACCCGGGTGCCGCGCGCGACGGCCCGGCGCAGCGCGTCCAGCAGTTCCGGCGGGTACTCCCGGCTCGCATAGGTGTCTCCGGCCGGCACGGCGATCAGATCGGCCTCCTCCAGCCGCTCCAGTCCGTGGGGCGTGGACACGGTGAATCCGCAGTGGGTGCCCAGCGTGGGCGCCTCGGCCGAGGCGACCGCGAAGTCGTACACGGGCAGCCCCTCGTCGCTGCGGTCGATGCCGAACACCTCGCACACGACGCCGAGTTCGAAGGGGTGCACTCCGTCGAGAAGGACGGCGACGACGTTCTTCAGCATGCTGCCAGTGTGCCCGGTAAGTGGCAGTAATTCGAGGGTGGAGGGCAGTCCTGCCACTGTCAGGAGCGTCGGCCGTGAACGACAGTTACCGCATGAACGCATTCACGGGATACGCGACCGTCCTGCTCCTGCTCCTTCTGCTGGCCGGACCGGCGTTCGTGGGCCTGCTCCACGAACGCCGGATCGACCGTCAGCTGAGGGCGGCCGAGACTCAGAAGTCCTCGTCCAGGTCGACGGTGCCCTCCACCGCCACCTGGTACGCCGAGGGACGCCGCTCGAAGAAGTTGGTCAGCTCCTGAACACCCTGCAGCTCCATGAAGGCGAAGGGGTTCTCCGAGCCGTAGAGCGGGGCGAAGCCGAGGCGCGTGAGACGCTGGTCGGCGACACACTCCAGGTACTGGCGCATCGAGTCGGTGTTCATGCCGGGCAGGCCGTCACCGCACAGATCCAGGGCGAACTGCAGCTCGGCCGCGACGGCCTCCCGCAGCATGTCGGTCACCTGCTGCTGGAGCTCGTCGTCGAAGAGGTCCGGCTCCTCCTTGCGGACCGTGTCCACGACGTCGAAGGCGAACGACATGTGCATCGTCTCGTCCCGGAACACCCAGTTGGTGCCGGTGGCCAGACCGTGCAGCAGACCCCGGCTGCGGAACCAGTAGACGTACGCGAAGGCGCCGTAGAAGAACAGGCCCTCGATGCACGCGGCGAAGCAGATGAGGTTGAGCAGGAAGCGGCGGCGGTCGGCCTTCGTCTCCAGGCGGTCCAGGTTCTCCACCGAGTCCATCCACTTGAAGCAGAACTCGGCCTTCTCGCGGATGGACGGGATGTTCTCCACGGCCGCGAAGGCGGCGGTCCGGTCCTCCGGGTCGGGGAGGTAGGTGTCCAGCAGCGTCAGATAGAACTGGACGTGCACGGCCTCCTCGAACAGCTGGCGCGACAGATACAGGCGCGCTTCCGGGGAGTTGATGTGCTTGTACAGCGTCAGCACCAGGTTGTTCGCGACGATCGAGTCGCCCGTCGCGAAGAAGGCCACCAGACGGCCGATGAGGTGCTGCTCGGCCGGCGTCAGCTTGGCGAGGTCGGCGACGTCCGAGTGGAGGTCGACCTCCTCCACGGTCCAGGTGTTCTTGATGGCGTCCCGGTAGCGCTCGTAGAAGTCGGGGTAGCGCATCGGGCGCAGGGTCAGTTCGAAGCCCGGGTCGAGCAGATGGGTGTTACGGGTCATGTCCGTCGGCGCGAAGCGCCGTCCTCCAGGGGGGATGGTCGGGTGGCGGGCGGGAGTGAGAGCTTCGGCGCTCTTACTGGCAGGCTTCGCAGGACTCGGGGTTCTCCAGGGAGCAGGCGACCGCGTCGGGGTCGACGGCCTGCTGCGCGGGGATGGTGGCGGGGGCCTGAGCCTGGGCCGCGCGGGCGATCCGGGTCGCCGGGCGCGAGCGCAGGTAGTACGTCGTCTTCAGACCCTGCTTCCAGGCGTACGCGTACATCGAGGAGAGCTTGCCGATGGTCGGCGTCTCCAGGAACAGGTTCAGGGACTGCGACTGGTCCAGGAACGGGGTGCGGGCCGCGGCCATGTCGATGAGCCCGCGCTGCGGGATCTCCCAGGCGGTGCGGTACAGCGCCCGGACGTCCTCGGGGATCCACGCGAAGCCCTGCACCGAGCCGTTGGAGTCGCGCAGCGCCTCACGGGTGCGCGCGTCCCAGACGCCCAGCTCCTTCAGGTCCTGCACCAGGTACGAGTTGACCTGGAGGAACTCCCCGGACAGCGTCTCGCGCTTGAACAGGTTGGAGACCTGCGGCTCGATGCACTCGTACACGCCCGCGATGGAGGCGATGGTCGCGGTCGGGGCGATCGCGAGGAGCAGCGAGTTGCGCATGCCGACCGCGGCGATCCGCTCGCGCAGGGCCGCCCAGCGCTCGGGCCAGGTCAGCTCGACGCCGTAGTGGTCGGGGTGCAGGACACCCTGGGCCGTACGGGTCTTCTCCCAGGCGGGCAGCGCGCCGTTGCGCTCGGCCAGGTCGGCGGAGGCCTCGTACGCGGCGAGCATGATGCGCTCGGCGATCCGCGTGGACAGGGCTTTGGCCTCGGGCGAGTCGAAGGGCAGACGCAGCTTGAAGAAGACGTCCTGCAGACCCATCGCACCCAGGCCCACCGGGCGCCACTTGGCGTTGGACCGGCCGGCCTGCTCGGTGGGGTAGAAGTTGATGTCGACGACGCGGTCGAGGAAGGTGACAGCGGTGCGGACCGTCTCGTCCAGACGCTTCCAGTCGATGTCCCCGCCGTTCACGAAGGCCCCGAGGTTGACCGAGCCCAGGTTGCAGACCGCGGTCTCCCCGTCGTCCGTGACCTCCAGGATCTCCGTGCAGAGGTTGGAGGAGTGGACGACATGGCCCGCGGTCGCCGTCTGGTTGGCCGTCCGGTTGGCGGCGTCCTTGAAGGTCATCCAGCCGTTGCCGGTCTGCGCGAGGGTGCGCATCATGCGGCCGTACAGGTCACGGGCGGGGATGGTCTTCCTCGCGAGCCCTGCCGCCTCCGCCGTGCGGTAGGCGGTGTCGAACTCCTCGCCCCACAGGTCGACCAGCTCCGGCACGTCCGCCGGGGAGAACAGCGACCACTGCTCGTCGGCGTTGACCCGGCGCATGAACTCGTCCGGGATCCAGTGCGCGAGGTTGAGGTTGTGCGTACGCCGGGCGTCCTCACCGGTGTTGTCGCGCAGCTCCAGGAACTCCTCGATGTCGGAGTGCCAGGTCTCCAGATACACCGCGGCCGCGCCCTTGCGCCGGCCGCCCTGGTTCACGGCGGCGACGGAGGCGTCCAGGGTCTTCAGGAAGGGGACGATGCCGTTGGAGTGCCCGTTCGTGCCGCGGATCAGCGAACCGCGGGAGCGCACGCGGGAGTAGGCGATGCCGATGCCGCCGGCGTGCTTGGAGAGGCGGGCGACCTGGTGGTAGCGGTCGTAGATGGAGTCCAGTTCGTCCAGCGGGGAGTCGAGCAGATAGCAGGACGACATCTGCGGGTGACGCGTACCGGAGTTGAACAGCGTGGGGGAGGAGGGCAGATAGTCGAGGCGGCTCATCAGCCCGTAGAGCGCCGCGACCTCGTCCACCGCGCGGGCGCTGTCGTCCTCGGCGAGACCGGCGGCGACACGGAGCATGAAGTGCTGGGGCGTCTCGATCACCTGGCGGGTGATCGGGTGGCGCAGCAGATAGCGGCTGTGCAGGGTGCGCAGCCCGAAGTAGCCGAAGCGGTCGTCGGCGGCGGGGTCGACGAGGGCGTCCAGCCGGGCGGCGTGCCCGCGCACGAAGGCGGCGGTCCGGTCGGCGACCAGGCCCTCCCGGTGTCCCACGGCGATGGACTCGGTGAACGACGTGACGCCCTGGGAGGCGGCCTCGGCGCGGACGGAGATCGTCAGCAGCCGGGCGGCCAGCCGGGAGTAGGCGGGGTCCTCGGAGATGAGGCCGGCGGCCGCCTCCGTGGCCAGCTCGCGCAGTTCCGTCTCGTCCGCGCGCACCGACCGTCCGCGCAGCGCGGCGGCGGCGACCCGGCCGGGGTCGGTGTCGGGGAGGTCGGCGGTCAGTTCCGTCAGGGTCCGCAGCAGCGCGGCACCGGGACCGTCGGTCTCCTCGGTCACCGCGATCGACACCGAAGCCGGTGTCGCTGAAGCCGGATCGGCTGGCGCGATGGTCACGTGGGGCTCTCCCTCGCTCGGCTCGGGGCCTGGCGGAGGGCGGGGGCAGCTCACGAGCGCGCGCGGGCGTCGCGTCCACCGGCCCATCCCACGAGGCCCGGACGTCAGGCGCCCGGACCGGTCGGTCGGGCGCACTGTCGGCAGGTCCTCGGACTGACGCTTGTGCCGCACCGCCCTGAGGACGGACATGCACAAGTACACCGTTGCGGGACAGTTCCGGATTCGCACCGGATTCCCCTGCGGCGACAGCGAGCATGAGCATACATCTTGTGCCGGGTCGCGAGGCCACCCCCAGATGTTGTGCCGTGTCGGCTCCGGAGCGTGTCAGAGTGTCAACGCATAGGTGAGCAGCCTGAGGTCGAACAGGTCCGGAAGCGGGTTCCAGTCCCGCTCCGGTGTACGAAGGAAGCCGAGGCGTGCGTAGATCCGGTGGGCGGTGTGCATGGTGCGCTGGGTGGACAGCACCACGCGCAGACAGCCGGGGACCGTACGGGCGCGGTCGACGCAGGCCCGCACCAGGGCCTCGCCGGTGCCGCGCCCCCGGGCCGCGTGGTCGACGGCCAGCATCCGTATCTCCGCCTCGCCGGGACCGGCGATGTCGGCCATGGGCCCGCCCGCCGGGACGAAGGTGACCCCGCCGAGCACCCGGTCGCCCTCCACGGCGACCAGCACCTCGGCGGCGTCGGCCCGCTTGGCCACGTCTCTCAGCTCGTCGAGGTAGGAGTCGCTCTCGCCGAAGTCGAGCAGCCCGTCCCGGAGGTAGGCCTGAGCGGTGATCTCGCCGAGGGCGGCGTACTCCTCGGGCAGTGCCTGGCGGATGGTGAGGTCCATGGGGCCGAGTGTGCCCGACGGGAACGACAGCGGGCCGCCGGATTTCTCCGACGGCCCGCCCGCTACGGGCCCCTGTGGCCCGGGACCCGTCGTCCTAGTGGGACGTACCGGCCGTCGCCGGAGGCAGTTCCACCTGCACCCCGGCGTCGCCCGCGTCCGCCGTGTAGTCGTCCGGCCTGGTCTCGTCGACTCCCTCGGGGGCCTTCACGGCCTTCAGGACGAAGGTCAGGACCACTGTGACGAGGACGTTCATCACGAACGCCGTCATACCGATGTAGCCGATCTCACCGATGCCCGGGATCTCCTTCGCCGAGCCCCCGAAGTGCTTCTGCGTCGGGGAGGCGACACCGTACGCCGCGAGGGTGCCGTAGACCATGCCGACCGCCCAGCCCGCGAGCAGCGCCCAGCGGTGGAACCAGCGGGTGAAGAGCCCGCCCACCAGGGCCGGGAAGGTCTGCAGGATCCAGATGCCGCCCAGCAGCTGGAAGTTGATGGCAACCGTCTTGTCCATCGTCAGCACGAAGACCAGGGCGCCCACCTTCACCAGCAGCGACACGATCTTGGAGACCCGGGTCTCCTCCTTCGGTGTGGCGTCCGGCTTGATGAAGTCCTTGTAGATGTTGCGGGTGAACAGGTTGGCGGCCGCGATGGACATGATGGCCGCCGGGACCAGCGCCCCGATGCCGATCGCCGCGAACGCCACGCCCGCGAACCAGTCCGGGAACATGTCCTCGAACAGCTGCGGAATGGCCAGCTGTCCGTTCTGTACCTTCACGCCCGCCGCGATCGCCATGAAGCCCAGCAGCGCCAGCAGACCCAGCATCAGCGAGTACAGCGGCAGGATCGTGGTGTTGCGGCGGATCACCTCACGGCTGCGCGAGGACAGCGTCGCCGTGATCGAGTGCGGGTACATGAACAGCGCGAGCGCGGAGCCCAGTGCGAGCGTCGCATAGGTCCACTGACCCGTCTCCGGCGGTGCGAGGGCCCCGCGCGGCTTCCCCGTCAGCGGATTGGTCTGCGCGAACGCATGGCCCGCCTTGGCGAAGATGTCGTCGAAGCCGCCCAGCTTGATCGGGATGTAGATGATCGCCACCGCGATGACGATGTAGATCAGCCCGTCCTTGACGAACGCGATCAGCGCGGGGGCCCGCAGACCCGACGAGTACGTGTACGCGGCGAGCACGCCGAAGGCGATCAGCAGCGGCAGGTCCTTGACGAACCAGTTGGTGTTCTCGCCGCCGCCCACGCCCATCACGTCCAGCACGGCCTGGATGCCCACCAGCTGGAGTGCGATGTACGGCATCGTCGCCAGGATGCCGGTGATCGCCACCGCCAGCGACAGCCCCTTGGAGCCGAACCGGCCGCGTACGAAGTCGGAGGTGGTGACGTATCCGTGCCGATGCGACACCGACCACAGCCGGGGCAGGAAGGTGAAGATCAACGGGTAGACGAGGATCGTGTACGGCACCGCGAAGAAGCCCGACGCGCCGGCCGCGTAGATCGCTGCCGGTACGGCCACGAAGGTGTACGCCGTGTACAGGTCCCCGCCGAGCAGGAACCAGGTGATCCAGGTGCCGAACGACCGGCCGCCGAGGCCCCACTCGTCGAGGCTGTGCTCGTTCTCGGCCTTGCGCCAGCGGGCCGCCAGGAAGCCCAGCACGGTGACGGCCAGGAAGAAGAAGACAAAGACGCCGAGCGCGACGCCGTTCACGCCGTTCTTCACTGCGACGCACCCCCCTCGCGGTCGGCGCGGGCGCGCTGGTCACGGCGCCACAGCTGGTAGGCGGTCATGGTCAGCGCCGTGGAGATCAGCACCCACAGCATCTGGTACCAGTAGAAGAAGGGGATACCGATGAAGGCGGGATCGGTCTTGGCGTAGGAGCCGACCCACAGCATGGCGACAAAGGGTGCTACGAGACAGAGGGCGATGACGACGCGCACGGGCGTCACTGTCGCCTCTCTTGTCACATCCGACTGATCTGACATCTGGTGGCTCCGTCCCCTCACAGTTCACCTGTGTAATGCGCAGGCAATCTAGGTGACGGTGTGCCGGGGCGGAAGACCTCGTCCGGATATCGGCCCTCAACAGCGGAGAATGGCCGCCGGGCGGCTCACTCCTGGGGCCGCTTGAGCCTCGCCACGAACTTGTAGCGGTCCCCGCGGTACACCGACCGCACCCACTCCACCGGGTTGCCCTGCCCGTCCAGCGAGTGCCGGGAGAGCATCAGCATCGGCAGGCCGACATCCGTGCCGAGCAGGCCCGCCTCACGGGGGGTGGCCAGCGAGGTCTCGATGGTCTCCTCGGCCTCCGCGAGATGGATGTCGTAGACCTCCGCGAGCGCCGTGTAGAGGGAGGTGTACTTGACCAGCGAGCGGCGCAACGCCGGAAAGCGCTTGGCGGACAGATGCGTCGTCTCGATCGCCATGGGCTCGCCGCTCGCCAGCCGCAGACGCTCGATGCGCAGCACCCGGCCCCCGGCCGCGATGTCGAGCAGCCCGGCGAGGGTGTCGTCGGCGGTGATGTAGCCGATGTCCAGCAGTTGCGAGGTCGGTTCCAGGCCCTGGGCGCGCATGTCCTCCGTGTACGAGGTGAGCTGCAGCGCCTGGGAGACCTTCGGCTTGGCGACGAATGTGCCCTTGCCCTGGATGCGCTCCAGCCGGCCCTCGACGACCAGCTCCTGCAGGGCCTGGCGTACGGTCGTGCGCGAGGTGTCGAACTCCGCGGCCAGTGTGCGCTCGGGCGGTACCGGCGTTCCGGGCGCCAGCGTCTCCGTCATCTCCAGCAGATGCTTCTTCAGACGGTAGTACTTGGGCACGCGCGCGGTGCGGACGGTCGCCCCGCCCTCGCTCTCCGCACTGCTGACGTCGGTGCTCATGGTCTGCCTTCCCGGCTCCGGATGCCGAAGCGACCGGCACTCCGTCGGTCGCGGCTCACATCGTGGCACGGCTTGATGCGGGGGGTGCCCCGCATGTTCCGCGATCCCCGTCACGCGTCCGGGGATCCCCTCTGTATACCGTCGGCACTCCCGCTGGTCTAGTCCACCGCCCCGAAGTGGTCCAGTCGGGCAGGCCTCGCTGGCCTGCCCTTTTTGCTGGGTTCCTACTTAAAGGTCCTTGCATATGTAGGTCCCATAACGGACGCCCGGACCGCGCCGAACACCCTTGACACACCTATTGGTCTGGGCCAAGCTCCCCCGTACTGGTCTACACCATTGGTCCAGGTCCCGGCCCCACGGGCGGTACTCGTCATCAAGTCGCCGCGGGGACAAGGGGGGTTGGTGGCATCCCTGAGGAGGGTGGGCGTGAAGCGCAAGCTGATAGCCGCGATCGGAATCGCGGGCATGATGGTCTCCATCGCGGCATGCGGGAACGGGGACAACAAGTCCGGGGGGTCGGACGCCAAGGAACTCACCGTCTGGCTGACGGTCGACGCGCAGAACAACTGGCCCACGCTGGTGAAGGCCGCGGACGACGCCGTGGCCAAGAAGCACCCCGGTCTGAAGATCAAGCACGAGTACTACGGCTGGCCGGACAAGAACGCCAAGCTCGACGCGGTCCTCGCCACGGACAAGGTGCCCGACGTGGTCGAGATGGGCAACAGCGAGATGCTCAGCTACATGGTCAAGGGCGCCTTCGCCCAGGTGGACCCGGCCAAGTTCGACAACTCCGGCCAGTGGCTGGACGGCCTGAAGACCTCCGTCACCTACGACGGCAAGACCTACGGCGTCCCGTACTACGCGGGCGGCCGGGTCGCCAACTGGCGCAAGGACATCGCCGCTTCGGTGGGCATCAAGACGCCCCCGAAGACGTACCAGGAGCTGACCGCCGACCTGGACAAGATCCAGAAGAAAGAGGGCGACAAGTTCAACGCCTGGTACCAGCCGACGCGCGACTGGTACGCGGCGATGTCCTTCGTCTACGACGCGGGCGGCTCCATCGCCAAGGAGGAGGGCGGCCAGTGGAAGGCCAACCTCTCCTCGCCCGAGTCCGTCAAGGGCCTCACCGAGTTCAAGAACGTCGTCGACAAGTACATGCACGGCGACAAGACCAAGGACGAGTCCGACCGGTACATCGTCTACGGGCAGGGCAAGTCCGCCATGATCTTCGCCGCCGCCTGGGAGGGCGCGACCGCGGCCGATCCGAAGAACGACAAGACCGGCAAGCTCAAGGACAACCTCGAGAACTTCGTGATGCCCGGCCCGTCCGGCAAGAACATCCCGGTGTTCCTGGGCGGTTCCGACCTCGCGATCCCGGTGAAGTCCAAGGCACAGGACCTGGCCGGCGAGTGGATCAACGCGTTCACCGGCTCGCAGGGCCAGAAGGGCCTGATCGCCAAGGGCAACCTGCCCAACAACAAGACGGACCTCGCCACGCTGAAGAACGACCCGGCGACGGCGGTGCCCGCCACCGCCGCCGAGTCCAACTGGTTCGTCCCGATGGCACCGGGCTGGGGCCAGGTCGAGAAGGCGCAGGTCCTGCAGACCATGCTGCAGGACATCGGCACCGGCAAGAAGTCGGTCGAGGCCGCCGCGAAGGACGCGGACGCCGCGATCGACAAGGTCATCAACACCAAGTGACCTGAGCGCGGGGCCCCGTAGCCCAGGGGGGAGTCCGGGGCAGGGGCCCCGCGTCCCGTTCGACCTGAGGGACCGCTGAGGAGCGCGCGATGAGTGCCGCAGACACGACCACCCCCGCCAAGGTGCCGCCGCCGCGGCCGGCGCCGCCACCCGTCGTCCCGGAGGGACCACGCAGAAGGCGCACGTCGAGCGGGGCGGCGACCCCCTGGCTGCTGCTCGCGCCCTGTCTGCTGGTCCTCGCCCTGGTGATGGGCTATCCGCTGGTGCGCCTGGTCACCCTGTCCTTCGAGAAGTTCGGCCAGTCCCAGCTGTGGGGCTTCCAGCCGGCCGAGTCGGTCGGGTTCGCCAACTTCACCGATGTGCTGGGCGACGGCGAGTTCTGGGCCGTCGTCGTGCGCACGGTCGTCTTCGCGGCCGGCTGTGTCGTCTTCACGATGGTCGCCGGCATGCTGATCGCCCTGCTGCTCCAGCAGGTCTCCGGCTGGGTGAAGACACTGATCAACATTGCGCTGGTGGCCAGCTGGGGCATGCCCGTCGTCGTGGCCACCACGGTCTTCAAGTGGCTCTTCGACTCGGACTACGGCGTCTTCAACGCGTTGCTGAGCAAGCTGCCCGGGGTCGAGATGATCGGCCACAACTGGTTCGCGTCGGGGCCGCAGGGCCTGGCCGTGATCATGCTCCTGGTGGTGTGGGGAGCGGTGCCCTTCGTCGTGATCACGCTCAGCGCGGGCCTCACCCAGGTCCCCAAGGAGCTTCAGGAGGCGGCCCGGCTGGACGGCGCGGGCGCCTGGGGGGTCTTCCGCTATGTCACCCTGCCCGTCCTCAAGCCGATCATCGTGATGCTCACGACCCTCTCGGTGATCTGGGACATGGGTGTCTTCCCGCAGGTCTTCGTGATGCGCGGCGGCCACCCGGAAGCCGAGTTCCAGCTCCTCACCACCTACTCGTACGACCGCGCGTTCGTCGTCAACGACTATGCGCAGGGCTCGGCCATCGCCCTGCTCACCGTGGTGCTGCTGCTCGGCGTGGTCGCCGTGTACATGCGCCAGATGCTGAAGATCGGAGAGGTCGAATGAGCACCCTCGCGTCTCCCGGCCGCCGCAGGCCGAGGCTCGGCTGGAACCTCCTCGGCCTGCTCGTCTTCGTCACCGCCGGCTTCCCCGTCTACTGGATGGTCGACACGGCGTTCAAGCCGGCGAAGGACGCCATCGACCCCGATCCGAGCCTGCTGCCGACGGGCCTCACTCTGGCCAACTTCCGCCGGGCGTTGGACATCGCGGACTTCTGGGGCCCGGTCGGCCGCAGCCTGGTCGTGTCCCTGTCGGTGGTGGCGATCGGCATCGTCGTCGGGATGCTGGCCGCGCTCGCCATCTCCCGCTTCGCCTTCCGCGGCCGGAAGGTCGTGATCGTGGGCATCCTGGCGGTCCAGATGATCCCGCTGGTCGCCATGATCATCCCGGTCTTCCTGCTGCTCAACGACCTTGACCAGTACGACAGGCTGACCGGCCTGATCATCACGTACCTGACCTTCATCCTGCCGTTCACCGTGTGGACGCTGCGCGGGTTCATCGTCAACATCCCGGGCGAGCTGGAGGAGGCCGCGATGGTGGACGGCTGCTCCCGCACGGGCGCCTTCCTGCGCGTGGTCTTCCCGCTGCTCGCCCCCGGCCTGGTCGCCACCTCGGTCTACGGCTTCATCCAGGCCTGGAACGAGTATCTGTACGCCCTGATGCTGATGAGCCAGCAGCACCAGACCGCGACCGTCTGGCTCGGCAACTTCACCACCAAGCACGGCACCGAATACGCCCCGATGATGGCCGGTGCCACGATGATGGCGGTGCCGATCGTCGTGCTCTTCCTCCTCGTCCAGCGCAAGATGGCCGCGGGCCTGACCGCGGGCGCCGTGAAGGGATAACGCCACCCGATGACGACATTCGCCAGCGGTACCAGTGCGTCCAATTCGGGCAAGGACGGCCTCAGCCGCGACGCGCTCACCGTCCTCCAGCCCGGCTTCACCGGCACCACCGCCCCCGACTGGCTGCTGCGCCGCCTCGGCGAGGGGCTGGCGTCCGTGGGACTGTTCGGCCGGAACATCGCCTCCCCGCAGCAGCTCGCCGCCCTGACCGCCCAGTTGCGCGCCGAACGCGACGACGTGCTCGTGGCGATCGACGAGGAGGGGGGCGACGTCACCCGCCTGGAGGCGGGGTCGGGATCCTCCTTCCCGGGCAACCACGCGCTGGGCGCCGTGGACGACGTGGAGCTGACCCGCGCGGTGGCCCACGAGCTGGGCCTCCGGCTCGCGGAGTGCGGGGTCAACCTCAACTGGGCGCCCTCCGCCGATGTGAACTCCAACCCCGCGAACCCGGTCATCGGCGTGCGGTCCTTCGGTGCCGACACGGAACTGGTGGCCCGCCACACCGCTGCCTATGTCACCGGACTGCAGTCCGCGGGCGTCGCCGCCTGCACCAAGCACTTTCCCGGGCACGGCGACACGGCGGTCGACTCCCACCAGGCGCTGCCGCGCATCGACGCGTCGGCGCAGGTGCTCCAGGGGCGCGAACTCGCCCCGTTCCGGGCGGCGATCGCGGCCGGCACCCGCGCGATGATGAGCGCGCACATCCTGGTCCCGGCCCTGGACCCGGACCGCCCGGCCACGCTGTCCCGGCGCGTCCTGGCCGACCTGCTGCGCGGCGAACTCGGCTACGACGGCCTGATCGTGACCGACGGCATGGAGATGCGGGCGATCGCCGGGACATACGGCATCGAGCGCGGCAGCGTTCTCGCCGTCGCGGCGGGCGCGGACGCCATCTGCGTGGGCGGCGGCCTCGCGGACGACGAGACGGTACGGCGTCTGCGGGACGCCCTGGTCACGGCCGTGCGCTCGGGCGAGCTGGCCGAGGAGCGGCTGGCCGAGGCGGCCGAGCGGGTCCGGGCGCTCGCGCGGTGGACGGCGTCGTCGGCGGCGACGGGCGCTCCCGCGCGGCCGGCCCCCGGCGCCGACGTCGGTCTGCTCGCGGCCCGGCGCGCGCTGACCGTCACCGGGGCGGAGGGCTTCACCCCGCTCACCGAGCCGCCCTACGTCGCCGCCCTTACCCCCGTCGCGAACATCGCGGTGGGTGACGACACCCCCTGGGGCGTGGCCGCGGAACTGATGCGCATGCTCCCGGGCACCGAGACGGGCAGCTTCGCGGGGGAGACGGTGGGACGGGCCGTGCTGGAGGCCGCCGGGGCGCGGCGGATCGTGGCGGTGGTCCGCGACGAGCACCGTCACCCGTGGATGGCGGGGGCCCTGGACGTGATCCTCGCGCAGCGCCCCGACACCGTCGTGGTCGAGATGGGTGTCCCGCAGGCCGCCCCCCGCGGGGCCCTGCACATCGCCACGCACGGGGCGGCACGGGTGTGCGGACGGGCCGCGGCGGAGGTCGTCGCCGGCAGATGACGGCGGGGCGGTTCGAGCGTGAGCACCACCCCGGCGGGGAGGGGGAGGGCGCCGGGTTCCGGCGCCCTCCCCGGTCGCAGCACTAGATGCCCTGCCAGTCGGGCTTATTGGCGTAGGTGTGCCGGAAGTAGTCGGAGAGCTTCAGTTTGGACGCGGCGGCCTCGTCCACGACGACGGTCGCGTGCGGGTGGAGCTGGAGCGCGGAGGCCGGGCAGACGGCGGCGACCGGTCCCTCGACGGTCGCGGCGACCGCGTCCGCCTTGCCCTCGCCGGTCGCGAGCAGCACCAGGTGCCGCGCCTCGAGGATGGTGCCGATGCCCTGGGTGATCACGTGATGCGGCACCTGGTCGATGTCGCCGTCGAAGAAGCGCGCGTTGTCGATCCGGGTCTGCTCGGTCAGCGTCTTGATCCGGGTGCGGGAGGCGAGCGAGGAGCACGGCTCGTTGAACCCGATGTGCCCGTCGGTGCCGATGCCGAGCAGCTGCAGATCCACCCCGCCGGCCTCCGCCAGCGCCGTGTCGTACGCCGTGCACGCCGCCCGTACGTCCTCGGCCGCGCCGTCGGGCCCCATGAACGCCTGCATACCGATCCCGAGCGGCTGGAGCACCTCACGGGCGAGCACCGAGCGGTACGACTCGGGGTGATCGGCCGGCAGGCCCACGTACTCGTCGAGCTGGGCGATCCGTGCCCGCGAGACATCGGCGGCTCCGGAGCGCACCTTGGTCGCCAGCGCCTCGTAGACGGGCAGCGGCGTCGATCCGGTGGCCACGCCGAGCAGGGCGTCGGGCTTGCGCCCGAGCAGCTGTGCCATGGCCTCGGCGATGAGCTCGCCGCCCGCCTTGGCGTCCGGGACGATGACAACTTCCACGGTGGGCCTGCCGATCTGAGGAGGGGCTCGCGTGGGGACCCGGGGGCACACACGCGAGAGAAACACATGTGGTATAGACCAATCTATCAGAATCGGCCCCTCGTGGAAGAGGGGTGCGGGGCCGGGCCGGGGGGAGTGGAACGGCGGGTCTGGGTCGTCTGCCGGGACGCGCCGACGACTCGTAGGCGGTAATCCGTCCCCAGGGTGAGCCGAAGGCCGCTACCCTGCGGGGGGACATCAGCGCATGTCCGATAAAGAGACAACAACAAACATCCTCCGACGCATGGACACGCGCGCCCGGACCCAGCACCATGGTCCCTGGACGTGGTCTAGTCCACAAGCGTGGGTAAAGCACGTAAAGTGTTCTCGTCGCGCACGAGCGAGGACAGTCCGTACAAACCTCCGTCTTCCCCGCACAGGAAGACGGACCGAGGAACCGGCGCTCTCTGCCCTGACTGCTCCGGGTCCTCGACCTTCGGCCGACCGGGACCGCACACCCCGTGGCCGTTGCTGCTCCGGGCTGCGGTGCCGGGAGGGTTGAGGGTCCCTCCCAGGCGCCGCGGCCCGCGGGTGTCTCCGGGCCCCTTTCGCCGAGCGGCGACGCTGCGCTCCCTGGCTGATTACGAGCGTCGTCCCGGCTCACGGGTACCCTCGCAGACGTGCCCTCCATGAACGAACTGGTCCGCCAGCACACCGCCCTCAGTGACTCCGACCTGGAGTGGCTCCATCTGCTGGTGTCGGAGTGGCAGCTGCTGTCCGACCTCTCCTTCGCCGACCTGGTCCTGTGGGTGCCCACGCGTGACGGCACCCGGTATGTCTCGGTGGCGCAGATGCGCCCCAACACCGGCCCCACCTCGTACCAGGACGACATGGTCGGCCACCTCGTCCCGCGCGGCCGCCGTCCCATGCTGGACGCCGCCCTGGACGAGGGCCGGATCGTGCGCGAGGGCGACCCCGAGTGGCGCGAGGAGGTCCCGGTCCGGGTCGAGTCCATCCCCGTACGACGTGAGGGGCGTGTCCTCGGCGTCATCGCGCGCAACACCAACCTGCTCACCGTGCGTACCCCGAGCCGTCTGGAGCTCACCTACCTCCAGAGCGCCTCGGACCTGGCGCAGATGATCGCGGCCGGCTCCTTCCCGTTCCCCGACCAGCAGGTCGACATGGACGCCTCGCCGCGCGTCGGCGACGGGCTGATCCGCCTCGACGCGGACGGCGGCGTCCAGTACGCGTCTCCCAACGCCCTGTCGGCCTACCACCGCCTGGGCCTGGCCTCCGACCTGGTCGGCCAGCACCTCGGCCAGATCACCGCCGAACTCGCCCCCACCCGCGGCCCCGTCGACGAGGCGCTCGCCAAGGTGGCCAGCGGCTGGGCGCCGCGCGAGTTCGAGATCGAGGCCCATGACGGGGTGATCCAGTTCCGCGCCATCCCGCTCAAGCCCAAGGGCACCCGGATCGGTTCCCTCGTGCTGCTCCGGGACGTGACCGAACTGCGGCGCCGCGAGCGTGAGTTGATAACCAAGGACGCGACCATCCGGGAGATCCATCACCGGGTGAAGAACAACCTCCAGACGGTCGCCGCCCTGCTCCGCCTGCAGGCCCGCCGTATCGAGTCCGAGCGGGGACGGGAGGCGCTGGAGGAGGCGGTACGGCGGGTCGGCTCCATCGCCATCGTGCATGAGACGCTGTCTCAGAACCTGGACGAACGGGTGGAGTTCGACGAGATCGCCGACCGGGTGCTGGCCATGGTCGCCGAGATCTCGCCCGGCACGGTCACCGGCCGGCGCAGCGGCCGCTTCGGCATCCTGGACGCCGAGGTCGCGACCCCGCTCTCCATGGTGCTGACCGAGATCCTGCAGAACGCGCTGGAGCACGGCTTCCGTCAGGGCGACACCGGCACCGTCGAGGTCTCGGCGGTCCGCGGTGGTACGACGAAGGAGGCCCGGCTCCTCGTCACGGTCCAGGACGACGGGGTCGGCCTGCCCGAGGGCTTTGACCCGCACACGGCGGGCAACCTCGGTCTGCAGATCGTGCGGACGCTGGTGGAGGGCGAGTTGGGCGGCGTCTTCGACATGGTGCCGGCCCCGGGGCGGGGGACCCGGGTGATCCTGGACATCCCGGTCCGGGCGAACACCTGACGCGCGCGGCGCGGAGGCCCGGACCGCTCCGCACACAAAGCAATGAGCCCCGGACCACAAGTGGTCCGGGGCTAAAGCTCAGTTGCCAGCTATTGCTGCGCACCGGGGGTACTGCGCGCTGCGGCTCGGGGGCGGGAGATGCGTACTCGCTGTACGCGCCGCCAAGCTCAGGCGGGGTGGGTGTGTCAGGCGGAGGCCTGACGGGCCCGGTTGCGGGCGGCGCGGCGCTTCATGGCGCGGCGCTCGTCCTCGCTGAGACCACCCCAGACGCCGGAGTCCTGACCGGACTCGAGCGCCCACTGCAGGCACTGCTCGATAACCGGGCAGCGACGGCAGACGGCCTTGGCTTCCTCGATCTGCAGCAGCGCGGGACCGGTGTTGCCGATGGGGAAGAAGAGCTCGGGGTCTTCCTCGCGGCAAACGGCGTTGTGACGCCAGTCCATGGCTGCTACCTCTCTTGGTATTACGTGCAGATTGCTTGTGAATGTGAACGCTTTCACGAATCCCTCAACAAGTGAAGGGCCGATCGTCAGACTCACTGACGTGGTCCTTGGTTTGAGGAGGGGTTCGGGCTCTCTGTGGGGGCCGATGGTGCGTGCCGCCCCGAGCGCCACGTAGAGACTCGCAAACCTCAGCGGCGGATACAACCCCTTCCGGAAAGTTTTTTTTGATTCCTTGGTGTCGACTAGGTCACAGCCGTACTTCCAAGGGGTGGATCCTGGCCTAAACGTTCGAGTGAAAGGACTTTGGGGCCTTCTGCTCACACAATCACACGCAGTGCACGGCGTACGCCTGTGAACGTCACACTGGTGCGCAGTCCAAGGTGGTCCCCGTCCATCTGGAGGGGTAGCGGCACCTTCGATTGCAAGGTGAAGCCGCTCAGGTCGTGCAGGGAGACCACGTGCTTGCCGCGGGGTCCGTGCTCGGGGGACGAAGTGAGCAACTGGGTTGCATACCGGGCAACCAAGGCCGTCGACATACGGCTGAGGCCGAGTACATCGAGTCCGGTATCGAACGAGGCCTTAGGTGAGGCGTACACCGGACGATTGCCGAGAAACGTCCAGGGCGTCGTGTTGCAGATTATGGACAGCACGAGCCCGTCGATCGGCTCCTCGCCGGGCCGCTCCAGGGTGATCGTTCCGTGCTTGCGATGAGGTTCGTCCAGAAACTGGCGCAGCACTTGGCGCAGATACAGCGCATGGGTGGAGCGCCTGCCCCGCTCTCGCTGCTGTTCGACCCGGCCCACCACGCCCGCGTCGAAGCCCAGGCCGGCGTTGAAGGTGAACCAGCGGGAGGGCACTGCCTCGTCCTCGGTACCCGGGGTGCCCTCGGCCAGGCCGAGGCCGACCGTGCGCTCCCGGCCCTCGCGCAGGGCGTCGAGGATCGCGCCGGTGGCCTCCACGGCGTCGTTGGGCAGACCGAGGGCGCGGGCGAAGACGTTGGTCGAGCCGCCGGGCACGACGGCGAGGCGGGGGAGCCGGCCGGGGTCGGGGCCGTGGTGCAGCAGGCCGTTGACGACCTCGTTCACCGTCCCGTCGCCGCCGAGTGCCACGACCAGTTCGATGTCGTCGCTCTCCGCGGCCTGGCGGCCGAGGTCCCGGGCGTGCCCCCGGTACTCGGTGGTGACCGCTTCGAGCTTCATCTCGCTCGCCAGCGCGTGGATCAGAACGTCACGGGTACGTGCGCTTGTGGTGGTTGCCGCCGGATTGACCACGAGAAGTGCACGCATGAGTTGCAGGTTACCTACTCGGCGGTACTCGTCCCAGGCCGAGTTAGGGATCGGGTAAGAGGAGCGGGAGTGGCCTTGAGCACAGTGGCCGGGAAAGCGGCCCGGGACGCGGTGGTCGTGTCCGGCCCGCGCCGCCCCGCCCGCGCCGCCGGCCGGGCCGAGTGCGAGGGCTACCCTTCTGGGGTGAGCGCTGAGCAGAACCCGACCTCCCCGAGCCCCGACGCCGGGCCCCGCCCCGCGCGGCTGACCGTCGCGGCGGCACTCGCCGGCCTGGAGGGTCTCGCCCTCGTCGTGGGCGGTGCATGGATGCTCGTCCTGGGCCTCACGGGCTCGCCGGACGACCGCCGGCAGGCCGTCACCGGCGGCCTCACCCTGATCGTGCTCGCGCTGCTGCCTCTGCTGGCCGCGCGCGGTCTGCTGCTGCGGCGCAGCTGGAGCCGGGGGCCCGCGGTCATCACCCAGATCATGGCGTTGCCCGTGGCGTACAACCTGCTCCAGGCCGACAGCGTCGCCGTCCCGGGCGGCATCGCGCTCGCCGCCGTCGCGGTGGCGGCCCTGGTGCTGCTCGTGAACCCGGCGACCACGCGGGCGCTGGGCATCCGGGGGCCCGGGAACGTACAGGACCAGAAGTAGGCCGGAACCGGGCGGACGGCCGACGGCACACACACGGAAGGGCGACCGGGATCCGGTCGCCCTTCGTCACTCCTCGACCAGCAGCTTCTCCCGCAGCTGGGCCAGGGTCCGGGCCAGCAGTCGCGAGACATGCATCTGGGAGATGCCGACCTCCTGTGCGATCTGCGACTGCGTCATGTTGCCGAAGAAGCGAAGAAGCAGGATCCGCTTCTCCCGTGGCGGAAGGTCCTCGAGCAGCGGTTTCAGCGACTCGCGGTACTCCACGCCCTCCAGGGCCTCGTCCTCGGCGCCGAGCGTGTCCGCGACGGCCGGGGACTCGTCGTCCGTGTCGGGGACGTCCAGGGACAGCGTCGAGTACGCGTTGGCGGACTCCAGGCCCTCCAGGACCTCCTCCTCCGAGATGGCCAGCTTCTCGGCCAGCTCATGGACCGTCGGGGAGCGGCCGTGCAGCTGGGACAGTTCGGCCGTGGCCGTCGTCAGGGCCAGGCGCAGCTCCTGCAGACGCCGCGGCACCCGTACCGCCCAGCCCTTGTCGCGGAAGTGACGCTTGATCTCGCCGACGACGGTCGGGGTCGCGTAGGTCGAGAACTCCACCCCGCGGTCCGGGTCGAAGCGGTCCACCGACTTGATCAGGCCGATGGTGGCGACCTGGGTCAGATCGTCCAGCGGCTCGCCGCGGTTGCGGAAGCGGCGCGCGAGGTGCTCGACGAGCGGCAGATGCATACGGACCAGCCGGTTGCGCAACTCCGCGTACTCCGGGCTGCCCTCCTTCAGCTGGCGCAGCTCGACGAACATGGACCGCGCCCCGCTGCGGTCCTGTGGGTCGTGCTGCGCGCCGCCCGGCACGCTCTGCTCGGCGTTTCGCTCGTGCTCGCTCATCGTCCCGCCCGTCACCGTTCCCCGCGCTCTCGGCTCCGCCCCCGCTCTCGACCGCGCTCGAGCGGGAGGACCCCCATGAGCCGGGGAGGCCCCAGTTCCTCCAGAGGGCGTGCTCAGCGGGGCACCGTCCGGATCCCGTCGTGTGCCGCCCCGCACGGAGAACGTCTCCTCGGCTCCCGTCGCTCCCGTCTGCGCGGGTGCCGCGATCGCCGAAGCGTCGTCCTCCGGATGCGGACGGGCCTGCTCCGGGATGCCGTCCACACCGGCCGCCGTCCGCCGCGGCCCGGTCGGGCCGCCGACGGTCCCGGCGGACAGTTCTCGTGTGCCGCGCTCTTCGTCCCGCACCGGCCCGTCCCCGTTCGTCACGCCGGCCCGGGTCCCGCGCCGCGCTGTTTGTAGAGGCTGATGGACACGGTCTTGTCGTCGGCGACCGCGGAGGAGACCTTGCCGGCCAGGGCCGACAGAACGGTCCAGGCGAAAGTGTCTCGTGACGGAGCGTGACCGTCCGTGGTCGGAGCTGCGACCGTGACCTCGAGCGAGTCGTCGATGAGCCGGAAGACACAGCTGAGCACCGAGCCGGGCACGGCCTGCTGCAGCAGGATCGCGCAGGCCTCGTCGACCGCGATGCGCAGGTCCTCGATCTCGTCGAGGGTGAAGTCCAAACGGGCTGCGAGGCCGGCGGTGGCCGTACGCAGCACCGACAGGTAGGCACCCGCTGCCGGCAGCCGGACTTCCACGAAGTCCTGGGTCGCGGGCTCGCCTGCGATCTGGGACACCCTCACCTCCAAGGTGGTACATGCTCTTTCGGGGGCCGAGGGTCGCCCCTCGGGGTAACGCCCTACGTGGTTCAGCGGTGACGCTATCGCGCTACCGGCTTTTCTGTCCCCGCGACCCCGGCCCCTTGCTGTCACTCATAGTAAACCTATGTGTACGCACAGTGGCTAGGGGTCTGCGGGCCCAATTGGGAAGAGCGCGCGCCGGTTTGACGTACCCAGACGTCAGACCGTCGAACCGTCCGGATCCAGGGTCACACGAGTACATGGTCGACGAAGCACCAACGCCAGTCCTCACCCGGCTCGAAGGTGCGCATCACCGGGTGGCCGGTCTCCGTGTGGTGCGCCGTCGCATGCCGCAGGGGCGAGGAGTCGCAGCAGCCCACGTGCCCGCACTCCAGACACAGCCGTAGTTGCACCGGGTCGGTGCCTGCCGCGAGACACTCCAGGCAGGTCTCGCTCCGGGGCTTTGGGGCGGGGTGCGGCAGCGCGCCGGCGTGCGTGCACTGTTTCATGATTGCCAGGTTACGACGGCGCTGCGGAAAGCCGCGCGAATATAGAGGGGCGGGCGCAAGACATGAACGTATTGCCGCTGCTGTTGCTGGTCGCGGGCAGTGCGGCCGTGGCGGGGGCCGCCCGCCGCACCCCCGTGCCCGCCCCCCTGCTGCTTGTCGCGGCGGGACTCGTCATCTCCTATGTGCCGGGGGTGCCGGAGTACACGCTCGACCCGGACATCGTCCTGCCGCTGGTGTTGCCGCCGCTGCTGTACACGGCCGCCGCGGACAGCTCGTACCTGGACCTGCGGGCGCAGCTGCGGCCGGTGGCGCTGCTGTCCGTCGGGTACGTGCTCTTCGCGACGCTCGCGGTGGGCTGGGCCGCCTATCTGATCGTGCCGGATCTGCCGCTGACCGCGGCGCTGGTCCTGGGCGCGGTGGTCGCGCCGCCGGACGCCGTCGCGGCCACCGCGGTCGCCCGGCGGGTGGGGCTGCCGTCGCAGATCACCACCATCCTGCAGGGCGAGTCGCTGGTGAACGACGCGACCGCGATCACCGCCTACAAGGTGGCGCTCGCGGCGGCGGTCGGGGAGGGCGCCACCTGGGCGGACGGGGTGCGCGAGTTCGCCCTCGCGGCACTCGGCGGTGTCGCGGTCGGCCTGCTGCTGATGATGCCGATCCACTGGCTGCGCACGCATCTGAAGGAGGCGCTGCTCCAGAACACGCTGTCGCTGTTGATCCCGTTCGTGGCCTACGGGGCCGCGGAGTGGGCGCACGCCTCCGGGGTGCTGGCCGTGGTCGTCGTCGCCCTCTACCTCGGCTACCACAACTGGCAGGTCGACTTCGCGACCCGGCTCCAGGAGGAGGCAGTGTGGAAGATGGTCGCGTTCATCCTGGAGTCCGCGGTGTTCGCGCTCATCGGACTGCAGCTGCCGGTCGTCCTGCGGGGCCTCGGCCGCTACGAGGGCATGCATGCCGCCTGGTACGCGGTGGCCCTGTTCGTCGTGGTCGTCGTCTCGCGGTACGTGTGGGTGTATCCGGCGACCTTCCTGCCGCGTGTGCTGTCCTCGCGCATCCGGGAGCGCGAGGAGAACCCCACCTGGAAGGCGCCGTTCATCATCGGCTGGGCCGGGATGCGAGGGGTGGTCTCCCTCGCGATCGCCTTCTCGATCCCCCGGACCGTGCACGGCGGCGGCCCCTTCCCCGGCCGCAACCTGATCCTGTTTCTGACCTTCACCATGGTGATCGGCACCCTGGTGGTGCAGGGGCTGACCCTCCCCCCGCTGGTCCGCCTGCTCAGACTGCCGGGGCGCGATCCCCGGGCGGAGACCCTTGCCGAGGCGAACGCCCAGGCGCAGGCGTCGCGGGCCGCCGAGCACCACCTCGAAGCGCTCCTGGAGGACGAGAGCAACGCGCTGCCGCCGCCGCTGGTCGACCGTCTCCGCGCGGTCCTGGAGCGCCGGCGCAACGCTGTGTGGGAGCGCCTCGGCTCGGTGAACCCGGTGACCGGCGAGTCGGCCGATGACACCTACAGCCGGCTGTCCCGGGAGATGATCGGCGCGGAGCGGGAGGTCTTCGTGCGGCTCCGCAACCACCGCTACATCGACGACGAGATGCTCCGTACGCTGCTCAGACGCCTGGACCTGGAGGAGGCGGCGGCCTATCGCGAATCCGCGTGAGCCACGACGGAGGGGCGCGCCCGCGGAGTTCGACGACGGGCGACCGGGACGACAGGATCTACGCAGGAGGGAACGGGGTTCCGGTGATCACCGCGGCCAGGGTCGTTCCCCCGGGGAACGCGCCCTCCTCGGTCAGGGCGACCAGTGCGTACAGCAGTTTGGCGACGTAGAGACGTTCCACCGGCAGGGTGTGGCGTGACTCGAAGTCCCGGGCGAAGGCTTCGAGTTCGTCGCTCGTGCGGGCGTAGCCGCCGAAGTGGAAGCGGGTGTCCACGGACCAGGTGCCCCGGCGGCCGCCGAAGGCCAGGGTCTGCAGGGCGGCCGTCTCGGCGGCCAGGAAGCCGCCCTTGAGCACCGCGACCCCGAGGGCCCGCTGCTCGGGGCCCAGCCCCGCGGCCAGTCCCGCCAGCGTGCCTCCCGTGCCGCAGGCCACGGCGACCAGGTCCGCCCGGCCGCGCAGTTCCTCGCCGAGCGCTTGGCAGCCGCGCACGGCGAGGGAGTTGCTGCCGCCCTCGGGCACCACATACGCGTCCTCGGCGTCCGCCGCGCGCAGAACGCCGGCCAGGACCTGTGGCTCCGCCGCCCGCCGATAGGTCGATCTGTCGACGAAGTGCAGCCGCATCCCGTCGGCGGCGCACCGGGCGAGAGAGAGGTTGAGGGGGCGGTCGGCGAGCTCCTGGCCGCGGACCACGCCGACGGTGTCCAGCCCGAGCAGCCGGCCCGCCGCGGCCGTGGCCCGCAGATGGTTGGAGTACGCGCCGCCGAAGGTGAGCAGGGTGCGGCCGGCCGCGGCACGCAGGTTCGGGGCGAGCTTGCGCCACTTGTTGCCGATCAGCTCCGGGTGGATCTGGTCGTCCCGCTTGAGCAGCAGCCGGACCCCGTGGCGGGCGAAGCGCTCGTCCATGACCTCCCGCAACGGCGACGGCAGGCGCGGACGCAGCCGGAGCACGGCCGCGTCGGGCGTCTGGCCTTCGCTGGGCGCATCGGAGCTGGTCACCGTGCCATTGTCGGACACCGGGCGGCGTGGGCGGGCGGCCGGTGTCCCGGACGGGCGGCCGGGGTCACTTCAGCCGGTCGCGGACCCGCTCCCTGAGCCGGTCCATCGGGAAGCCCTTCGGATCCACCTTGCCCGGCTGCCACTCCAGATGCCCGATCACCGAGCGTTCCGACCAGCCGTGGTGTCGGCAGACCGCCGCGCTCACCCTCGCGATCGCGTCGAACTGCGCGGCGGGCCAGGGATCCGTGCCGTCGCCGAGGTTCTCGCACTCGAAGCCGTAGAAGTGGCGGTTGCCGTCGGTGTCCGCCTCGTCCGCCCCGGGCAGCGCCTTCTCGGCGACGACCGCGCGCAGCACGTCGTCGTCGCCGAGTCCCGCGTGGTTGGCCCGGCCGTAGCCCACCAGGTGCACCAGGCCGTCCTTGGTGATCACGCCGTGGCACAGCGGTCCGGGCAGGTCCGGCCGGCCGTCACGGCACAGGGCCACGGTCCGGTCGTCTCCCGTGGTCGCCGTGTGGTGGATCATCACCCCGTGGACCGGGCCCCAGGGGCCCTTGTGGTTGCGGTTGTGGTGCTCCCAGTCACCGACCTCGACGACCGTGGCGCCCTCCGCGCGGAGCCGGTCGAGGAAGGTGCCCGCGGACATGGGTGGGGCCATGGCCGTCTCCTTCGTGCGGCGTGACGGCCGCCGGTCGCGCCCGCCTCCTACGCAGCTTGTACCGGCGCCCCCTTGGCCCGGACCAGTCGTTCGTACGGCGTGCGATCCGGTCAGCGGAGGACGGTCCGATGATCGGCCGAACCGGCCGCGCGAAGTCCGGCCCCTGCCCACCTGGGCACGCCGGGCGGATTCCGGCGCCCGCCCATCCGGGCGGGCGGTCGCACCGGCCGCTCGACGAGGTGCCTCAGTGTGCCCGGGCGGACGTTGATCCATTCCCGCTCTTTTGGGTAATGGCAGCGCCACTCTCCGTGCTGAGAGGCTTCTTCCCGCAGATCGATGCGTGATCGGGAGGGGCAATACCAATGTCGGTAGGCGAAGAGGTCCGCGCGGAGCAGAACAAGCCGCAGCAGAGTCTGGGCACTGCGGCCGCTCGGAACCTGGCCACCACCACCAAGTCCGCACCCCAGATGCAGGAGATCAGCTCACGCTGGCTGCTGCGCATGCTGCCGTGGGTGGGTGTGCAGGGCGGTACATACCGGGTGAACCGCCGTCTGACCTACTCCGTGGGCGACGGCCGGGTGACGTTCGTGAAGACCGGCGACCAGGTCTCGGTGATCCCGGCGGAGCTGGGTGAACTGCCGGCCCTGCGCACCTACGAGGACCAGGAGGTGCTCGGCGAACTCGCCCAGCGGTGCCAGCAGCGCAGGTTCGCGCCCGGGGACGTGCTCGCCGAGTTCGGCAGCCAGGCCGACGAGGTGCTCCTGCTCGCGCACGGCAAGGTGGAGAAGATCGGCACCGGTCCCTACGGGGACGACTCGGTGCTCGGCGTCCTCGCCGACGGCGCCTACTTCGGCGACCAGGCACTGCTGGACCCGGACGCCATCTGGGAGTACACGGCCCGCGCGGTCACCGCCTGCACGGTGCTCGCGCTGCCCCGCCGGGAGGTCGAACTGGTCGCGGACCGCGCCCAGTCCCTGCGCGACCACCTCCAGGAGCAGCGCTCGGCCCCCCAGGAGCAGACCAACAAGTACGGCGAGAAGGCCATCGACCTCGCCGCGGGCCACAGCGGTGAGCCGGACATCCCGCACACCTTCGTCGACTACGAGGCCGCGCCCCGCGAGTACGAACTGAGCATCGCGCAGACCGTCCTGCGCATTCACACGCGCGTGGCCGACCTCTACAACCAGCCGATGAACCAGACCGAGCACCAGCTGCGGCTCACGGTCGAGGCGCTCAAGGAGCGCCAGGAGCACGAACTGATCAACAACCGGGACTTCGGGCTCCTCCACAACTGCGAGTACGACCAGCGGCTGCAGCCCCACGACGGGGTGCCGAGCCCCGACGACATGGACGAACTGCTCAGCAGGAGGCGCGGCACCAAGCTGTTCCTCGCCCACCCGCGGGCGATCGCCGCCTTCGGCCGGGAACTCAACAAGCGCGGACTCAACCCGGAGACCATCGACATCGGCGGCAACCGCGTCCCCACCTGGCGCGGGGTCCCGATGTTCCCCTGCAGCAAGATCCCGGTCACCGAGGCCCGTACGACCTCGATCATCGCCATGCGCACCGGCGAGGAGGAGCAGGGCGTCGTCGGACTGAGGCAGTCCGGCATCCCGGACGAGATCGAGCCGTCCCTCTCGGTGCGTTTCATGGGCATCAACGAGCAGGCGATCATCAGCTATCTGGTGACGGCCTACTACTCGGCGGCCGTCCTGGTGCCCGACGCGCTGGGCGTCCTGGAGAACGTCGAGATCGGCCGCTGGAGGTGACGCCTTCGACGCCCGTCCGCTCCCGGCGCGCCCCCATGGCCCGGTCGCCGCGCGCAAGCGGCACGCCGTGTTCCCGCGCGCCGGGGCGGGTACACCCTCGGGGTGCGCGCCCGGTGGCGGAGGCCTCTCCGTCCGCAGACTCTACGAGGCGGTCCCATGGGTGAGTTCATGACGGAGCCGAAACAGGGCCCCACGCGCAACCGGCGGAGCGCGACGGTCCCGGCGGGACGGCACGTCCCGCCCCCGGGCCCTGAGCAACCGTTCGACGGGCACGAGGCCGTGGCGATCCTGGAGCGCACCCGTGCCTCGGTCGACCCGGAGCTGCGCCGGGCCGTGGACTCGCTGCCCGGCTCGATGCGGCGGATCGCGCTCTACCACTTCGGCTGGCAGCACGCGGACGGCACACCGGCCGCAGGCAACGCGGGCAAGGCGATACGGCCCGCACTCGTCCTGACCGCGGCGCAGGCGCTCGGCGGCCGGCGGCCGGCCGCCGTCCGGGCCGCCGCGGCCGTCGAACTCGTCCACAACTTCACGCTGTTGCACGACGACGTGATGGACCGGGACACCACCCGCAGACACCGTCCCACGGCCTGGACCGTGTTCGGCGACGCCGACGCGATCCTCGCGGGGGACGCCTTGCAGGCGCTGGCGCTGGGGCTGCTCGCCGAGGATCCGCACCCGGTGTCGGGGGCGGCCGCCGCGCGGCTCGCGGCCTGTGTGGTGGAACTGTGCGCCGGGCAGCAGGCGGACACGGCCATGGAGCGGCGCGGCCCCCACGAGGTCACCCTCCAGGAGGTGCTCACCATGGCCGAGGCCAAGACGGGCGCGCTGCTGGGCTGTGCCTGCGCGCTCGGGGCGCTGTACGCGGGTGCCGACGAGGCGGATGTCGAGGCGCTGGACGCGTTCGGCCGCGAGGCCGGACTGGCCTTCCAGCTCATCGACGACGTGATCGGGATCTGGGGGGATCCGACCCGCACCGGCAAGCCGGCCGGGGCGGACCTCATGGCCCGCAAGAAGTCGCTGCCCGTGGTGGCCGCGCTCGCCTCCGGCGGTCCTGCGGCCGCCGAGCTGGCCGAGCTGTACCAGGGGCCCTATGAGGAGGGGGAGTTGGAGCGCACGGTGCTGGCCGTCGAGCGGGCCGGCGGCCGTGACTGGGCGCAGGCGCAGGCGGCCGACCGGATGGGCCGGGCGATGCAGGAGCTGTCCCGGGCGGTGCCCGACCCGGAGGCGGCGGGCCCCCTGCTGGCCCTGGCCGAGTTCGTGACCCGGCGCAGCACCTGATCACCGCGAGACACCGGAGTCCCGGCCCGTGCGGCTCCTGACCCCGTACGGCTCCCGGTGGCTCCGGCCCGGGGCGGGCCCCGCGCATCCCCACGGTGCGCGGGGCCTTCGCGCGCGGACCGCGCTCCCGGAGCCGGTCCGACACACGGGAGGCGTCGGACAGCGGGCCCGTCCTACGCTGAGGTCATGGGCCGCGAGGAGCAGGTCTGTCCGTGGTGCGGACAGCCCGTCGCCACCGTCGTACGGCGCCACAAGACGCTGGGCGCCTTCGTCCCGGTGTGGCGCCCCGGTCCCTGCCGGAATCCGCGGTGCCCGGCCTCCGTGCCCCGGGAACCCGGGACGCTGTCGGAGCCGAGGCCTAGGGTGAGCAGCATGTCCGAACCTCTGCTGCACCTCACCGAGCGCTCCCTGTGGGAGGCGGCCCGCACCACCGGCTCGTACGAGATGTCGACGCGCGGCGTCACCCTCCAGGAGGAGGGCTTCATCCACTGTTCGCTGCGGCACCAGGTCCCCCGCGTGGCGCGTTGGGTGTACGGCGAGTACGAGGGGCCCGACGAACTGGTCCTGCTCGTCATCGATCCGGAGCGGCTGACCGCTCCGGTGCGGTACGAGGCCCTGAAGCCCGGCGGCGAGGAGTTTCCGCACATCTACGGGCCGATCCCGGCGTCCGCCGTGGTGAACGTGGAGGTCTGGGACCGCGGGGCGGCGACGGGGGAGTGACCACGACGGGGGGAGGACGCGGGGTATGGCGGTGGGTGATCGCGGTGTGGGCGGCGCTCGTGCTGGTGGGAGGGGCCCTCACCCTGTGGGTGCAGGACGAGAACGAGCCGGATCCCCCGGTCCGCTGGGAGCGCGCGCCGACACCCCTGCTGTCCGCCGACATGCACGGCACGGCGTGTCCGACCCAAGGGGCTGTCGAGGAGCCGGTGATCGTGGTCTGCCTGAACGCGAGCGCGACCGCCGGATGAATTCCGGGCGTTGCCGCTGAGTTCCGGGCGTCGACCGGGGCCACGTGTTCTCGGCGGAGGGGGGTGTGGCGGGGGCGCGGCCTGTGGGGGCGGGCCGGGTCAGGAGCTCAGGGGCGCGGACGTTCCGTGAAGCGCAGCAGATTGCCCGCAGGGTCGCGGAAGGCGCAGTCCCGTACGCCGTAGGGCTGATCCATGGGCTCCTGGAGGACCTCAGCGCCGGACGCCTGGACACGGGAGAAGAGGGCGTCGCAGTCCGCGGTGGAGAAGATGACCCCGCGCAGGACGCCCTTGGCGAGCAGTTCGGCCACTGCCCGGCGGTCCGCAGGGGAGAAGTCCGGGTTCGCCGCCGGAGGCTCCAGGACGATCTCCACGTCCGGCTGGAGCGGCGAACCGACCGTCACCCAGCGCATGCCCTCGAAACCGACGTCGTTGCGCACCTCCAGGCCCAGGACGTCCCGGTAGAAGGCGAGCGCCTTGTCGTGGTCGTCGACGGCGATGAAGCACTGGGAGAGTTTCAGGTCCATGGCACCACGCTAGTGCTGCGACCGGAAAGGTTCAGCGGCTCGCGACTTCTCCAGCCCGGCGGCTGGGAGGTGCCCCCGGCACGGCACCTCGCCGCGTGGTCGCATCACGCGCGTCCATGAGCTCCGCTAGAGCTGTGTGCGCGGATCGGTCCGGGTGTCCCCGGGGCGGCCCCGGCGTGGCCGCGTCAGGCTCTTCGCCGCGCACGGCGGTATCGCCGCCCCCTGCTCGTGCGACCGCGCCCGGTACGCGCTCGGGGTCTCGCCCACCAGCTCCGTGAAACGGGAACTGAACGATCCGAGGGAGGTGCACCCCACGGCGAGGCAGACCTCCGTCACGGTCAGGTCGCCGCGCCGCAGCAGGGCCTTGGCCCGCTCGATGCGGCGGGTCATCAGATAGCCGTACGGAGTCTCCCCGTACGCCGCGCGGAAACTGCGCTGGAAGTGTCCCGGCGACATCAGCGCGGTGCGCGCCAGCGCGGGCACGTCCAGCGGCTCGGCGTACTCGCGGTCCATCCGGTCCCGCGCCCGCCGCAACCGGATCAGATCGTCCACGTCCACGCCGTTCAGCATCGCACGGACCACCGACAACGGATCCGCCCCGACCGGGCACGCCCCGGAGCCCCCGGCGGCCGGCCCCGAGCGCGAGAGGCCCGGGCAGGATCCGTCCGCCACGCTCTGACCTGCTCGGGTTGCGACGGAGCCGACCCCGCGGCGCGGGGCTGACCCGTTCAGCCGGTGTGAGCTGCACTGAGCGTGTTCAGCAGGGCGGCGCCGCGTTCGGCGTCGTCGATGCTCACGGCGAACTCCCTTCCCTCGTCCCGAGTGCGGATGACGAGACACTCCCCGCTGCGCAGCATGACGGTGGCGCCAAGGCCGTTGAGCCGGTATCCCCAGCCGCCGACCTGCGAAGGTGTGCGGTTCTCCGCGCGGGCGGACTGGATCGCTGCGGCCGGCCAGCGCCGCACGGGCCAGCCGAACGGGCCGAACGCCACCTCCAGGCCCTCTTCCGACACGCGCGCCCGTACCGCCGCACAGCCGGCCAGCGCGAGGGATGTGAGCGCGAAGGGGACGAACAGCATCCACAACGGCCCGGGGGAGGCAAGGCCGTCGGCGAGGGCGACGATCGCGCCGACGGCGACCAGGCCGGTCGCGGCCGCCAGGAGTTGCAGCCAGGGGTTGACGGTGCGGGAGAGCCAGACCAGGCGCTGACCCGCCGGGATCTCCATGGCCGGCCCTTCAGGACGGTCCGGTGTCACGGCGCCGACGGCGGTCCGTCGGCGTACGCTCACCAGCCATCCCACGACTCCCGCGGCAACCGTGGCCAGGAGGGTGCCGACGAGCCATGCGGTCGGTTGATGCGCCTGATGCCAATCCTTGCGGTCGAGATTGGAGCGGACGACGGACGCCTGAGCACCGCACAGCAGTACGCCTCCCGACAGCAGCGCGGTGGTGATCCATGGCCGCACCGCGACACGTACGGCATCTCCGCGCCCCCGCAGCGCGAGCATCACCGCCGCCACCAGTACCACCCACAACAAGGTCGGGAAGACGGACGCGGCCCAGCGGGGCATCGAGCTGTCAGGTGTGGGACCAAGGTTCCAATGAGTGGCCAGCCGGGCCGGCAGCCGTCCGCTCGCGACCCAGGGCAGCGCGGCGATCAACGCCGTGGTGCCGACTAACCAGGCCGCGGTGGCCCAGCGCGCTCCACGCTCGGCCCTGATGTGGTCGTTCATTGCATCCCCCTGATCATCTCGATGAGATCGGTCCTGCTGTAGCCGTGGCGTGCGGCCTCGGTCACCAGTGCGTGGACTCGGTCCAGCAGGCCCGACCGCCGGTCGGCGCCCTCGGCCACGGTCACTCCTCGGCCCCTGCGGAACTCCAGCAGGCCGTCGTCCCGGAGGCTGCGCAGGCCCCGTAGGACGGTGTTGACGTTGACGTCCAGTGCCTGGGAGAGGTCACGTGCCGACGGCAGGCGATCCCCTGGTCGGCACTCACCTTCGGCAATGGCGCGGCGGATGGCGCCTGCCACCTGCTCGTGCAGGGGCCGGGTGTCTCTCTTGTCCAGACGCAGCAACATGGTGCTAGTGACGATAGCACCATGAGTTCCCCGCGGCTCGGCTTCCGACGAGCCCCGGCATGCGGACTGCGCGGCTCTGCGTCTGACCGACGTCAGGTCCGCGCTGAACGAGGTCGTGACCGGAAGTTACTCAGGCGCGATGGCCGAGACGGAGTTCCTGGCGCGCACATCGCGGGCGTCCGGCATCGATGCTGTCGCTGCCCGGCCGTAGGTAGGCCCTGGGCGGAGGGGCTGTCAGTCATGCGCACCCGTGGACCTGTTGCTTCGAGCGGGACCGCTCCTGCGTGGCCGGGCGCTGATCAGCCGGATCTGTGGCCGGGGAAACAAGACCGCACCCGGACCGTCAAGGGCGCCGGGTGGGGCGGCTTGCGGGCCGGGTGCGGGCAGGTAGACCAAACGACCGGAGAAAATCGCAGGTCAAGGGGCATGATCGAAGATCAGGCCTTCTTGGTCTCCCAGAAGATCTTGTCGATCTGGGCGATGTAGTCCAGCGCCTTCTGGCCCGTCGCCGGGTCCGTCGACGCCTTGGCGGCCGAGAGGGCCTTCAGGGTGTCGTTGACCAGCTGGTGCAGCTCCGGGTACTTCTCGAAGTGCGGGGCCTTGAAGTAGTCGCTCCACAGCACCGAGACGTGGTGCTTGGCGAGCTCGGCGCGCTGCTCCTTGATAACGGTGGCGCGAGCCTGGAAATGCGGGTCGTCGTTTGCGGCCATCTTCTCCTGTACGGCCTTCACCGACTCCGCCTCGATGCGGGCCTGGGCCGGGTCGTAGACGCCACAGGGCAGGTCGCAGTGGGCGCTGACCTTGACCTTGGGGGCAAACAGGCGGGAGAGCATGAAGCTGTCCTTCCTCGTGATCGTCTTCTCAGGTGGGACATTACTCCGTAGGGGACGGGTTTTCGCGGGTGCCCCCATGGGCTTACGACAAAAGTCCAGGGTGAAACTGGGACTGGTGGAGGATCGGACCGGGGAGGTGCCGGTGATGCCGGAGCTGTCACAGGAGATCGAGCGCACGAGGGCCCTGCTGCCGTTCGGGTTGGCGGAGGTGAGGGGGCCGTCCATGGTGCCGACGCTGCACCATGGGGACCAGTTGCTGGTCCAGTACGGGGCACGGGTACGCCCGGGTGACGTGATCGTCCTGCGGCATCCCTTCCAACAGGACCTGCTGGTCGTCAAGCGCGCCGTGGAGCGGCGCGAGGGCGGCTGGTGGGTGCTCGGCGACAATCCGTACGCGGGCGGGGACAGCACCGACTACGGCACCGTTCCCGAGGATCTGGTCCTCGGGAGGGTGCGGCTGCGCTACCGGCCGCCCAAGGAGGGTCAGCGCTCGCCGCTCGCGGTGGTGCGCTGGGCGCTCGCGGCGGCCCGGCCCGTGCTGGGCGACCGGTCGGCCTCCAGGCGCTTGCGGGCGCGGTAGGCGGCCACGTTCGCGCGGGTGGCGCAGCGGTCCGAGCAGTACCGCCGGGAGCGGTTGGTCGAGGTGTCGAGGTAGGCGTTGCGGCACGGCGCCGCCTCGCACAGGCCCAGGCGGTCCACGCCGTACTCGGTGAGATGGAAGGCGAGGCCCATCGCCGCGATCGCCGCGAAGCCTGCGGTCGCGTTCGACGGGTGGTCCGCGAGGTGCATGTGCCACAGTGGGCGGCCGTCCTCGTCCCGGTGGTCGTGCCCGGAGATCTGCGGGCTCACCGGGAACTCCAGGAGCAGGGAGTTCAGCAGGTCCACGGCGAGCGTCTCGTCGCCCTGGTCCGCCGCCTCGAAGACCGCGCGCAGCCGGGCGCGGACCGAGCGGAAACGGGTCACATCGGCGTCGGTTGCGCGGCGGGCCGCGGACTGGTTGACGCCGAAGAGGTCGCGCACGGCCTCCACCGAGGTGAGCGAGTCCTTGCCCCGGGCCGGCTCCTCGCTGTTGACGAGGCGTACGGCGAAATCCGAGTAATAGGCCAGTTCCACTTGTAGTCCTTACCGTGGCGCTCTATGGTCGTCGATGAGGTCGGGTAACAGACGATCGTGCATCAAGGGTATTACGTGACGGGGACGACGGAGGCTCGCGATGGCGGACACGGACATCACGGCGGGGACCGACTGGGGCGCTTGGCAGGAGAGCTGGGACCGCCAGCAGGAGTGGTACATGCCCGACCGCGAGGACCGCTTCCGGATCATGCTCGACATGGTCGAGGCGTTCGTCGGCGACACGCCACGCGTCCTCGACCTCGCCTGCGGCACCGGAAGCATCACCGCCCGGTTGCTCGCCCGCTTCCCCCAAGCCACCAGCACCGGCGTGGACCTCGACCCCGCGCTGCTGGCCATCGCCCGCGGGACGTTCCGGGGCGACGGCCGGGTCACCCTCGTCGAGGCCGACCTCAAGGACCCCGACTGGCCGGCGCGTCTGCCGTACGACACGTACGACGCGGTCCTCACCGCCACGGCCCTCCACTGGCTGCGTACCGACCCCCTCCAGGCCCTCTACGGCCGGATCGCGGAACTCGTCCGCCCCGACGGCGTCTTCATGAACGCCGACCACATGATCGACGACACCACGCCCCGGATCAATGCGGCCGAGCGGGCGCACCGGCGCGAGCGCGGGGAGCGTGCCCTGCGCGACGGCGCCCTCGACTGGGCCGACTGGTGGCAGCTCGCGGCGAAGGACCCGGTGCTGGCCGCGCCGACCGCCCGCCGCTTCGAGATCTACGGCGAGCACGCCGACGGTGAGACGCCCTCCGCCGCATGGCACGCGCGCGTGCTGCGCGAGAAGGGCTTCGCCGAGGCCCGCCCGGTGTGGTGCTCGCCCTCGGACACGCTGCTGCTCGCGCTCAGGTAGGCCCCCCGGGAGGGGCGGCACCCGCACGCGGAGGCCCGTGGGAGAGCGGCGCGCACGTGGAAGGGGCGGTACGGGAGATCCCGTACCGCCCCTTCGCGTCGTACCGCCGTAACGCGCGTACCCCTAGAGCACCTTGGACAGGAACGACTGCGTCCGCTCGTGCTGGGGGTTCGTCAGAACATCCCGGGGGTTGCCCGATTCGACCACCACGCCGTCGTCCATGAAGACGAGCGAGTCGCCCACCTCGCGGGCGAAGCCCATCTCGTGGGTGACGACGACCATCGTCATGCCGGACTCGGCGAGGTCGCGCATCACATCGAGGACGTCGCCGACCAGCTCCGGGTCGAGAGCCGAGGTCGGCTCGTCGAACAGCATCAGCTTCGGGTCCATCGCGAGGGCACGCGCGATGGCCACGCGCTGCTGCTGGCCGCCGGAGAGCTGCGAGGGGTAGTGCCCCGCCCGGTCCGCAAGGCCGACGCGCTCCAGCAGCTGCATCGCCCGTTCCCTGGCCTGGGTCTTGCCCACGCCCTTGACCTGGACCGGCGCCTCGATCACGTTCTCCAGGGCCGTCATGTGCGGGAACAGGTTGAAGCGCTGGAAGACCATGCCGATGTCCCGGCGCTTCAGCGCGACCTCGCGGTCGCGCAGCTCGTACAGCTTGTCGCCCTGCTGCCGGTAGCCGACCAGCTCGCCGTCCACGTACAGCCGGCCCGCGTTGATCTTCTCCAGGTGGTTGATGCACCGCAGGAACGTCGACTTGCCCGAACCGGAGGGGCCGATGAGGCAGAACACCTCGCCGGACCGTACCTCCAGGTCGATGCCCTTGAGGACCTCCACCGCGCCGAAGGACTTGTGGACCCCTTCGGCCTTGACCATGGGGACGGTCGTGTCCTTCACGGGAGCGTCGTTCTTGGTGAGCTTCTCGCTCATGCCACGCCTCCCTGCGGACGGCCGATGGAGAACATGTTGGCCTTGACCTTCTGCCAGGGCGTCGGCGGCAGCTGACGGCTGGAGCCGCGCGCGTAGTACCGCTCGATGTAGTACTGCCCCACGCTGAGCACCGACGTCATGATCAGGTACCAGGCGGCGGCGAGGAAGTACATCTCCACCGGGGCACCGGAGTTCTGGCCGATGTCCTGGGCGTAGCGGAAGAGTTCGGGGAACTGGACGGCCGCCACGAGCGAGGTCGTCTTCAGCATGTTGATCACTTCATTGCCGGTCGGCGGCACGATCACCCGCATCGCCTGCGGAATGATGATCCGGCGCAGCGTCCTGCTGTGGCTCATGCCCAGCGCGTGCGCCGCCTCCGTCTGCCCCTCGTCCACCGCGAGCAGGCCGGCCCGGCAGATCTCGGCCATGTACGCCGCCTCGTTCAGACCCAGGCCGAGCAACGCCGTCAGCAGCGGCGTCATGAAGTTCGACCAGTAGTCCTTGTAGAACGGCATCAGGTTGATGTACTCGAAGACCAGACCCAGGTTGAACCAGAGGAAGAGCTGGACCAGGACCGGGGTGCCGCGGAAGAACCAGATGTAGAACCAGGCGACGGACGAGGTCACCGGGTTCTTCGACAGCCGCATCACCGCGAGCACGATGCCGCCGACGATGCCGATCAGCATGGACAGGACCGTCAGCATGAGGGTCTTGCCCACACCCGTCAGGATACGGTGGTCGAAGAAGTAGTCCGGTACGGCATGCCAGTTGATCTTGCCCTGGCCGAACGCGTAGATGATCGCGACGAGGACCGCGATCGCGATGAGGGCGGAGACGTACCGTCCGTAGTGCCTCACCGGAACGGCCTTGATGGCCTCCGCACCGGCCGGGGGAGTGCCCTGGGGGTCCGCCGTCTTGTCGATGTCAACAGTCACGGGTCTTGCCTTTCAGTGGCCGCGGAACCGCGGTCACTTGCCGCCGTTGATGACGGATTCCTTCGCGGCACCGTCCTCGGCGCCCCACTTCGTGAGGATCTTCTGGTACTCGCCGCTCTTGATGAGCGCGTTCACCGCGGCCTGCAGGGCGTCCCGCAGCTGGGTGTTCTCCTTGGAGATCGCGATGCCGTACGGGGCGGCCTCGACCTGGTCGCCGACGAGCTGGAAGTCCTTGCCGCCGCCCGAGGTCTTCACCGCGTACGCGGCCACCGGGAAGTCGGAGGACGCGGCGTCGGCACCGCCGGAACGCAGCCGGGTCTGGGCCTGCTGGTCGTCGTCGAAGGCCTCGATGGTGATCTTCTTGCCGCCCGTGCACTTCTTGGTCTCGCTCTTGGCGAGGTCCTCCGACACGGTGCCGCGCTCCACGGCGAGCTTCTTGCCGCACAGGTCCGACCAGGTCGCGATACCGCCGGTGTCGCCCTTGCGCGTGTAGATCGAGACACCCGCGGTCAGGTAGTCGACGAAGTCGACGCCCTCGCCGACCTTCTTGCCGGTGTCGGGGTCGACACCGTCCTGGCGGCTCTTGTTGTCGGTCATCGCGGACATCGCGATGTCGTAGCGCTTGGAGCGGATACCCGTGAGCAGGGCGTCGAACGTGCCGTTCTCGAACTGGAACCTCACCCCGAGCTGCTTGCCCATGGCGTCCGCGAGGTCGGGGTCCAGACCCGCCGTCTTGCCGGAGCCGTCCTTGAACTCCACCGGCGCGTAGGCGATGTCCGAGCCGACCTTGACGACGCCCGCCTGACGGATCGACGCCGGGAGCTTGTCGGCCAGCGGGGCGGCCGCCGAGGCGCTGCCGCTGGGGTTGCTGTTGCTCTTCGTCTGGTCACCGCAGCCGGTGAGTACCAGGGTGCCGGCGACCGCGACGGCGCCGACCGCGGCTATCCGGGAGCGCATGGCGGTCGCACGACGGGTGGAGCTTGCGGTCATGGTGGGTTCCTCCGGCGGGATGAGTGATGCCGATGGGTCGACGAGAACACACACCGTTGGGTGTCGCGACCTCGTGTGGTTGAGGCATCTTGCCATTGGGTCGCTCATATTCAGGGGCGTCGCCATGTCAAAATCGCATAACGGGCGACCCCCGAACCGTGCTCGGAGCGCGGATCACAGCCGGGCTTTTGCGGGAATCGATCCTTCCGGCCGGAAGATCTTCGGCAGTTCGCACGATGCGCACGATCGCGGTTGGGCAGCCGGGGCCCTGAGGGGACATGCCGGAGACTTGTCCATATTTCCAGCCATGAGTCATCTCACCGGCGTGTGACCTTAGCTTTATGGACTCGTCCGGGACACCATCCGTCCGGTAAGAAGGTGCATTACACCCCTCATCAGGGGCTCAGGGCGCGTGTGCGGCGCGCCCGTCGCGTGTGCACCCGTACGCATCAGTCAACTGGGTCACACGCGGTGCCCGCCCACCCCTCACCAGGAGTGGTCACCCTCAAATCATGCATACCTAAGGGGTACGACACAGTGGCAGCGGAGATCGTCAATCCTCGCAGCGACAACAATGCGGATCAGGACGGAGGGGCCGAGCCCCACGATTCCTTCGATCCGGCGTTCGCGCTGCACCGCGGTGGCAAGATGGCCGTGCAGGCCACCGTGCCGATCCGCGACAAGGACGACCTGTCCCTTGCGTACACGCCCGGCGTCGCCCGGGTGTGCACCGCCATCGCGGAGCAGCCGGAACTGGTCCACGACTACACATGGAAGTCCTCCGTCGTCGCCGTGGTGACGGACGGCACGGCCGTGCTCGGACTCGGTGACATCGGTCCCGAGGCCTCCCTCCCGGTCATGGAGGGCAAGGCGATCCTGTTCAAGCAGTTCGGCGGGGTGGACGCGGTCCCGATCGCCCTGGACTGCACGGACGTGGACGAGATCGTCGAGACCGTGGCCCGGCTCGCGCCCTCCTTCGGCGGCGTGAACCTGGAGGACATCTCGGCGCCGCGGTGCTTCGAGATCGAGCGTCGGCTCCAGGAGCGGGTGGACATCCCGGTCTTCCACGACGACCAGCACGGCACGGCCGTGGTGACGCTGGCGGCCCTGCGGAACGCCGCGCGGCTGACCGGCAGGGGGCTCGGGGATCTGCGGGCCGTCATCTCGGGCGCGGGTGCGGCGGGTGTCGCCATCGCCAAGATGCTGGTCGAGGCGGGCATCGGCGATGTGGCGGTCGCGGACCGCAAGGGCGTGGTGTCGGCCGACCGGGAGGACCTGACGCCGGTCAAGCGGGAACTCGCGGGGTTCACGAACAAGGCGGGCCTCGCCGGATCCCTGGAGCACGCCCTCGACGGCGCCGACGTCTTCATCGGTGTCTCCGGCGGTACCGTGCCGGAGAAGGCTGTCGCCTCGATGGCCAAGGACGCCTTCGTCTTCGCCATGGCCAACCCCAACCCGGAGGTCCACCCGGACATCGCGCACAAGTACGCGTCCGTGGTGGCGACCGGGCGGTCCGACTTCCCGAACCAGATCAACAACGTGCTGGCGTTCCCGGGTATCTTCGCCGGCGCGCTGCAGGTGCGGGCGTCCCGGATCACCGAGGGCATGAAGATCGCGGCGGCCGAGGCGCTGGCGTCGGTCGTCGGTGACGACCTGGCGGCCGACTACGTGATCCCGTCGCCCTTCGACGAGCGGGTGGCCCCGGCGGTGACGGCGGCCGTGGCCGCCGCCGCGCGGGCCGAGGGCGTCGCGCGACGCTGACGCCGTGTCGGGCGGGCGGGGTTGTGCGCCCCGCCCGCCTGCGTTTCCCGGGTTCCGGCGTTCCCGTGTTCCGGCGTTCCCATGTTCCGGCGTGCCCGCGTTCCCGCGGTGCGCGGTTCGATCCATATGGCGCCCCGGCGGCCTTGGTCGCGAGCCGCGAGACGCGGCGGTCGGGAGTGTGCGTACGCCTTCCGGCGGGACACGCGTCACAGCCGGTCCTGGTTCCGTACGCCCACCGCCGGCCCTATCGTCAAGGTCATGTTCGCTGCCTACGCCGCCCGCATCGACCGCGACCACCCGCTCTCCGGCCTTGAGCTGGGGGAGCGCCCGGCCCCCGAGTCCAGGTCCGGCTGGACGACCGTGAACGTCAAGGCCGCCTCCCTGAACCACCACGACCTCTGGTCCCTCAGGGGTGTCGGTCTCTCCGAGGACAAGCTCCCGATGATCCTCGGCTGTGACGCGGCGGGTGTCGACGAGGACGGCAACGAGGTCGTGCTGCACTCCGTCATCGGCCAGACCGGCCACGGTGTGGGCCCCGGCGAACCCCGCTCTATCCTCACCGAGCGCTACCAGGGCACCTTCGCCGAGCAGGTCTCCGTCCCCACCTGGAACCTGCTGCCCAAGCCGAAGCAGCTCTCCTTCGAGGAGGCCGCCTGCCTTCCGACCGCCTGGCTGACGGCCTACCGCATGCTCTTCACCAACGCCGGTGTACGCCCCGGGGACTCGGTCCTCGTCCAGGGCGCGGGCGGCGGTGTCGCGACGGCCGCGATCGTGCTCGGCAAGGCGGCCGGGCTGCGGGTCTTCGCCACCAGCCGGGACGAGGCCAAGCGCAAGCGGGCGCTGGAACTGGGCGCGGTGGAGGCCCTGGAGTCCGGAGCGCGGCTGCCGCAGCGGGTGGACGCCGTGATCGAGACCGTCGGCGCCGCCACCTGGTCCCACTCCGTCAAGTCGCTGCGGCCCGGCGGCACGATCGTCATCTCGGGTGCCACCAGCGGCGACCGGCCCTCCCACGCGGAACTCACGCGCATCTTCTTCCTGGAGCTGAAGGTGGTGGGCTCCACCATGGGCTCCAAGGACGAGTTGGAGGACCTGCTCTCCTTCTGCGCCACCACCGGAGTGCGCCCCGTCATCGACGAGGTGCTTCCGCTCGACCGTGCCCGTGAGGGCTTCGAACGCCTGGAGGCGGGCGACCAGTTCGGCAAGATCGTGCTGACCACGAACTGACGCTTTCTCGTGTGCCCCCGTGCACGGCGGGGCCGCGCACCCCGTTGTGCCCATGGCGGGCCCGGAACCTTCCGGGCCCGCCATTCGTGTTCCACACCTTTGATGTCAACCGGGGTTGACATCCCCTCGCATGTCAACCTACGTTGACATCATGACCGAAGCAACGGATCTCGCCGAGCGCGCGGGCGACCGTGACCCGCGGGTCGGGCTGCGGGCCGTCGCCGCACTGCGCAGGCTGCTGGAGCAGTTGGAGGCGGTGCAGGTGCGCAGTGCGCGCAACCAGGGCTGGTCGTGGCAGGAGATCGCCGCGGAGCTCGGAGTCAGCAGGCAGGCTGTGCACAAGAAGTACGGGAGGCGGTGATGTTCGAGCGGTTCACCAAGGATGCCCGCGCGGTGGTCACCGGCGCCGTCGGACACTGCGAACGCACCGGTGAGGAACGCGTCGACGAGGCGCATCTGCTGCTCGCCCTCCTCGACCGCGAGGGCAGTCGCGCCTCGTTCGCCCTGGCCTCGCTGGGGCTGGCGGGGCGGCGCGATGCGGTCGCGCGGGACCTCGCCGAGGCCCGCCGCCGTGGCGGTCTCTCCCGCGCCGACGCGGACGCGCTCGCCGGGCTCGGCATCGATCTCACGGAGATCGTCTCCCGTGTCGAGGAGGTCCATGGGGAGGGTGTCCTGGCCGCGAGCCGACGGGGCGGGGTGCGCCGCACGGGGCGGCGACCGTTCACCCGCGGCGCCAAGGACCTCCTCACCCGGTCCCTGCGCACCGCGCTCGCCCACGGCGACCGGCACGTCGGTGACGAGCATCTGCTCCTCGCTCTCACCGCCCGCCCCGGCGTCCCGTCGGAGGTGCTCGCCGACCACGGAGTCACGTACACGGCGGTGGAACGGGTCCTGTGGGGCGGGGGAGAGGTGAAGGCCGGCTGAGTCCGGCCGTGGCGCCAGGCTCGGACGGTGTCGGCGTCAGCTGTTGCGGGTCCGCAGCGTGGCGCCTATGTGCGCCGCTGCCGTCGACAAGTGGCTCCGGGCGTCACGGAGTTGCTCCTCCGTCACACCGTGGTCGCGGGCCGCGTCGCGGATGTCGTCGCGGAAGCGGTCCAGCAGCCGGTCGAGGGCCCGGGCCGGATCGCCCGGGAGGTCCTCGTGGGCCCAGGAGGGTTCGTAGGCGGCGGGGAAGTCCTCAGGGGTCGTCGCGTACTCCGGTTCCTCCGCCGCCCCCGTGCGGCCGAAGCCGAAGTCCTTCCCGAACCCCTTGCCGAAGTCCTTTCCGAACTCGCCGAACTCCTTGGCCAGTTCGGTCAGGCCCTCCCGGACGCCCGTCGGCCAGTCGCCGCGTGCGAAGTGGCCCTGCACCTGCTCCTGGACCCGCCGCGCCATGCGCTGGAGCTCCTCCTGAGCCTGGGCGCGCGCCCGCTCCTGGGCCTCCTTGGCCTGACGGCGGGCCTGCTGGGCCTCCTCACGGGCCCGTCGGCTCTCGTCCTTGGCGCGCCGGGTCTGCTCCTTCCACTCCTGCTTGACGCGGCGCATCTCCTCCTTGGCGGCGCGCCACGCCTCCCGCTCTGACCAGTCGCCGTGCTCCCCGTGAGACCCCGTGTGCTCCTTGGAGCCCCGGCGGGCCTCGGAGGCCGCGGCCCGCATCTCGCGGCGCAGATCCCCCGCCGCGCCCCGGACGTCCGCCTGGATCTCGGCGGCCAGCTCCGCCACCGACTCGCGGATCTCCAGTTCCAGGTCGGCCAACTCCGCGCTGCGGTCGGCGAGTTCGGCGCGGCCCGCGTCCGTGATCGCGTACACCTTGCGGCCGCCCTCGGTGGTGTGGGTGACCAGGCCCTCGGCCTCCAGTTTGGCCAGCCGGGGGTAGACAGTGCCGGCGGACGGTGCGTACAGCCCCTGGAAACGCTCCTCCAGCAGCCGTATCACCTCGTATCCGTGGCGGGGTGCCTCGTCGAGCAGCTTCAGCAGGTAGAGCCGCAGTCGTCCATGGGCGAAGACGGGAGCCATGTCAGAGCCCCTTCTGCTCGGTCGGACCGCCGGTCGTGTCGCCGGAGGAACGGTCGGACGGGACGTCGCCGGACCTGTCGGGGCCGTGGCCCGGCTCCGCCTTCTCCTTCGGTGCCGGGTTCCGTGGGCCGGGGGCGTCCCATGGCTCTTCCTCCACGCTCGGGCGGCGCAGGATGGCGATGGAGCCGGAGACCGTGGTCGCCTTCAGTCGGCCTGTGCCCCCGCCGAGGCGGCCCGTGATCTTCTTGGCGCCCCACATGCCGGACACCCGCAGGTCGTCGAAGGCGTTGGACACGGCACCGCTCGCCGTGTTCGCCTCGACCTCCGTGTCCGCCGGGTGGGGCAGACGGATCGCTATCTCCCCCGAGACGTTCGTCAGCCGGGCGTCCGTGGGGCCGCTCGTGGGGTCGAGGTCCAGGATGATCGAGCCGCTCACGGAGTCGGCCTTCACCAGCGGACAGGCGCCCTCGATGACGGTGAGGTCGCCGGAGACCGAGTTGAGTCGCAGTTCGCCGGTGACGCCCTGGGCCTCCACGTTCCCCGAGACCGTGGTCACGTGGACCGGGGCGGTGAGGCCGACCAGGGTCGTCCCACCCGTGACGCCCTTCACGTCGACCCCGCCGTCGATGCCCGAGACCACGGCGTTGGACCCGATCACGCCGACCTCCACGCGGGTGGACGCGGGGACGGTCAGGGAGACCACCGCCCTGCGGCGCCAGCCCTTGCGGTCGAGCCACTTGAGGAAGCCCTTCCAGGGAAGGTCGTCGTAGGCCACCGTCAGGGTGCCGCCCTCATGGGTCACCGTGAGCGGGGGGCCCTCGATCTCCGAGATCTCCAGCCGTGCGGAACTCTCGTCCGTGCCCACCACGTTCACCGTTCCGTTGACGGTGCGTACGTGGAGTGCCGTCACTGGGGCGTCGAAGGTGAGCTTCCTCGGCTCTGCGACGGACCACTCGGACATGGGGTGACCTCCTCGGCCGGTGCGGGGCGGCGTACTCGACGGACGACACCGCGGGTGTGGCGACGGCGCGGGGCGAGGTCGCCCGACGCGCCATATCGCGTCCTCGTATTCACGATATATCGCGGACGTGCAAAGTCAAGGCACCCGCTGTGGGGAACCGTGGGGAGGAGAGCTGACTCTGCCGTCTTCTGCCGACGGGTGTCGTGTGCCGCGCCGCTGTGGCCGCCGTAGGGCCGGGGAAGGGGCGGGCGCAGGGCCGTAGGGATGGGGCGGGCGTGCCGACCGACCGCTGACGGGGTCGGTCGGGAAGGGGGGTCTTGTGCGCGGGGCGGGGCGACGGCCGGCTCGATGCGCGGCTCGCGCGCCGACGCGACGGGAGGTGAGGCTGTCGCGACACATCGCCTCTGTGACCTGTGTGCGGGGAGGGTGTCGCTCCAGAAGGCGGGACGGATGATCGGGAGTGCACGACGAAGTCAGCCCCCATAGACAGCCCCCGGCAGTCCCCCAGCACCCCCGTAGACCACCCCGGCAAGCAACCCCCGGTCAGCGTCCCTGGTCCGCCTGGTCCGCCTGGTCCGCCCGGTCTGCTCGTCCTACTCGTCGTCCTCGTCGTCCAGTCGCGCCAGCCACGTCGCCAGCCGCTCCACCGGTACCTCGAAGTCGGGGTTGAGATCCACGAACGCACGCAGCTGCTCGGCGAGCCACTCGAAGGTGATCTCCTCCTCGCCGCGTCGCTTCTCCAGCTCTTCGATGCCACGGTCGGTGAAGTACATGCCTTCAGAATATGCGCCACTTGGCCGGTTAGCGGTCTCGCTCGGGAACCGCCCGGGCGGCTAGCCTCGTCGCAGTTCAAGAGCCCAGGACCGACGGCGGGTCGGTGCCCGGGCGAGCGGAGCCGCACAGGGCGGGGGAGCCATGGACGAGACGCTGCGCGAGATCACACTGCCCGGGGGCCAGACGGTGCTCGCGCGGGTGACGCCCGCGCCGGGCGCGACGAAACCCGGCGGGTACGGCTCGGACGATCTCGACATCGGGGTGGGAAGCCGCGCGGCGGCCAAGCTGGAGCAGTTGGGGGAGCTGATCCAGGGGGTCGGGCAGTCGGTCATGGACGCGGCGCGGTCCGTGCAGCCGGACGAGGCGACCATCACTTTCGGCGTCGAGATCGTGGCCAAGCCCGGCAAGGCGGTCGCCGTGCTCGCCGACGGCGAGGCCAAGGCGTCCCTGGAGGTCAGCCTGGTCTGGAAGCTCGACGAACGCCGCGCCCGAGCCATCGCCGAGCCCGGTCCGGGCACCACCACGGCAACTCTCACGGGCACCCCCGCAGCGCCCACCACGAACACCACCCCCCAGCCCCCCGCGGATGTCTGAGCGGCGCGATGCCCGCCTGGAGCAGCTGATCGAGAACGCCACGGTCCACTTCCACTCCGCGCAACCGGGTGACGAGGCCATGTGGGGCAGCGGCTTTCTCGTCGCTCCGGGCTGGGTGCTGACCTGTGCCCATGTGCTGCTCGGTCGGATCGGGGACGGCGGCGAGGAGGAGTTCCGGGTGCGGGGCCCCGGTCTGCACGACGGCCGTCCCGTTCCGGCCCGGCTGGAGGAGTGCCTCTACCAGGGGCCCTTCGGCGAGCAGGCCGACGAGCGGACCAATCTGCCCGTGGACCAGGACATGGCCCTCGTGCGCCTGCTCGACCCTTCCGTGGAGCACGAGTGCGTCTGGCTGAGCGACCGCTCCGACCACCCGCTCGGCGACCACCGGATCGTGTACGGGTACCGGCCCCTCGCCGACGGTGCGGCCCAGGCGTGGAACGGCGAGGCCACGGTGAACGCGCACGACGGACCGTACGGGCTGCGGCTCGGGCCGAGCAACGAGTTCCCGGCCGGAGTCTCCGGCGGCCCGGTGCTGGACCCGGCCACCGGGGCCGTCGTGGCCGTCATCAAGTGCCGCCGCGGCGACCGGGACGGGGGGCTGTCCATCGCGGTCTCGGTGATGCGGCGGTTCGCGGCGTACCACCAGGTGATCGCCGAGCACGACCGATGGCACGAGGGGCGCCGCAGGACGGAGCACAACTGGGTCGCCCGGCAGACGAAACTGTCAGGGGCGTGGAGCGAGGCCGATTCCGACCAGTGGAGCCCCGCGGACCGCCGCAGGGCGCTGGCGCTGCTGGCGGCGGTCGAGCCCGCCGACGCTCCGCACACCATCGTCCAACTGGTGCGCAAGGCGCGCGGCGACGACCCGGCCGGGCGCCCGCACCTGCCCGTCTCATGGCGGGACGGACACGGGCAGCTCTACGAGGGGGACCGCCCGCAGGAGGCGTTCGTCCATCTGCGCTACCTGCGTCTGGTCCAGCTGTTCGTGGCGGCCCACGACCCCAAGGACCGGGCCGCCGTCGATCGGCTCGACGCATGGATATGGGACCGGCTCACCGAGGTCAGACCGGCGGTGCGCACCAATGTCGAGGACGCCGTGCTGCCGCCCGCGCTGCTGCCGTCCGGGCAGCGGACCGTGGAGCCGTACCCGGGACCGGGCGAGCGCGGTGTGGTGCTGCTGGAACTCGAACCGCTCGACGAGAACCAGAGCCGCTTCTACTGGACGCTGCGCGTGGACGACGGCGGCGAGAACAGCGACGTGCCCCGGTACGGGCAGACCACCGGTCCGGGCGTCCCCGGCGACCGGCTGCGGTACGTGCTCGACGAGCCGCTCGCCAAGGCCTTCGAGTCGGTGGACCGGCCGGAGCAGCCGGCGCCGCTCGAAGTCGCCCTGAACCTCTCGAACTTCGACACCGCCGTGCACACCTGGCAGATCTACGACTCCGCGCCGCTGTGGGACCGGGCGCGTCAGCAACTTCTCGGCGTACGCCGTCCCGTGGTCATTCGCGACATCGAGCGCCGGGGAGTTCCGGCCGAATCCTGGGAGACCCGCTGGGCGGAGATGCTCGCCCGCGGACGGCTGACCGCGAGGAACACCGTCTTCGACGACGCCGCCCTGCACGCCCGCCAGTTCGCGGAGATGTCCCCCGGGCAGATCCCCGTGCAGTGCCGGCGGGCCGGATCGGGGGCCGGCCGGACGGCGATGCGCCTGGCCCTGGAGGCCGGACACGGGGTGGCGCTGTGGCACTCCGGGGACCATCCGGGACACCAGTGCGGATCCCGCTGCGACGATCTGCACCGGTCGACCGCGGGCTTTCTGGCGGAGGTGGCCGATCCGGCTGAACTGCCGGACCGTCTGCGCCGTATCAGAGAGCACGTCACCACGGGGAACGGGCACCACTGGGCCGGTGACGTCGCCGTCCTCTACGACGACCCGCGCCGTCCCCTGCCCGCGGAAGAGGGGGTGTTCGACGCCCCATGACTCCCGATGGACACCCGGCGACACCAGGGTACGGCTGTCCGGAAATCGACGGTCGGCTGATGGTCGACGGGTACGTTTTCAGGGGCCCGTTGTGGGCGCCGCCTGCCCTCGTCGGCCGTGACGCGCCGTGCCATCGATCGTCGACGAGGAGCGAACCATGAGCGAGTGGCTGGTCTACCGGGGCAAGGGCGAGCCCGCGCCGGCACGTGTCGACTCCCTGCCAGGGCCCCCGGTCTGGCGTCGGTTCGACGGGGCGCCCCTCGACGACGTGTACACCGTACCCGCCATCGACAGCGCCTCCTCCCGGCGGCTCGGCCGCCGCCCCCCGCTGCCCGTGCAGGACCCCCGCGCCGTCGAACTCATCAACGCGGCACTCTACTTGAGGCGCCCGCTGCTGGTCACGGGAGAGCCCGGCTCCGGCAAGAGCACCCTCGCGCACGCGCTCGCCCATGAACTGGGGCTCGGTCGGGTCCTGCAGTGGCCCATCGTCAGCCGCACCGAGCTGACGTCGGGACTCTACGCCTACGACGCGATCGGCCGTCTCCAGGACGCCCAACTGGACCGCGCGGGAGTCGAGGAGACACAGCAGTCACCCGAGGCGCGGCGCGACCTCTCCATCGGCCGCTACATCCGGCTGGGTCCGCTGGGCACGGCCCTGCTCCCGATGGAACGCCCCCGGGTCCTGCTCATCGACGAGCTGGACAAGAGCGACATCGACCTGCCGAACGACCTGCTCAACGTCGTCGAGGAGGGGGAGTTCGGCATCCCCCAACTGGAGCGCATCGCCGACCGGCCCGGCCAGGGCACCGTGGAGGTCCTCACCGACGACGGGCTGCGGGCGCCCGTCACCGGCGGACGGATCCGCTGCCACGCGTTCCCCGTGATCGTGATGACGAGCAACGGCGAGCGCGAGTTCCCCGCCCCCCTGCTGCGCCGGTGCATCCATCTGCACCTCGACCCGCCGCGCGGCGACCGGCTCGCCGCCATGGTGCAGGCCCACTTCGGCGAGGGCGCCGACCGGGACCACCACGATCTGCTGGAGCTGTTCACCACGGACGGGACGGGCTCGCACCGGCCCACCGACCAGCTCCTCAACGCCATCTTCCTCACCCAGCAGGTCGCGCCGCCGGGCAGTCCGCACCGTACGGAACTGGCGCGGCTGCTGATGGGCTCACTCGACTCCGGACAGCGGTAACCGACCATGACCGTCGCCGACTCCCTGGAGCTGCTCGCCCGCCGACTGCGCGAGGCCGGGATCGCTCCGGACGCCGAGGAACTCGCGGACGCGCTCTGGCTCGCCCGCCATGTCCCCGGCAGCACGGCGACGGCCCCCTCCAACGACAAGGACCCCGTCGAGCCGACCCCCGGCCCCCGGCCCGGCAACCGCCGCAACACCGTCCCGCCCGAGACGTCCCTGGCCGTGGCGGCCCGGAAACAGGCCGCGGACCGCCGGACCCCGGCGGTCGGCGGCATCGCGACCGAGGGCCCCGCGGGCGGCACGGGCACGGTCGTCTCCACCCAGGTGCCCGCCGCCTCCGTCCTGCCCGAACCGCTCGCCCTGCAACGGGCGTTACGGCCCCTCAACCGCTACCGGCCGCCGAGCGGCCCCTCATGGTCCGGACTGGACGAGGAGGCGACCGCGCAGCGGGCGGCCGACACCGGGGTGGTCGTCCCGGTGCCCGCCCCCGGGCAGCGCCGTGAGGCACGCCTCCAACTCGTCATGGACGTCTCCTCGTCCACCGTGGTGTGGCAGCACACCTTCGCGGAGCTGCGCCAGGTCTGCGAACGGGCCGGGGCGTTCCGGGAGATCCGGACCTACTACCTCCATGACGGCGGGCCGAGAGGTCCACGGGTGGCGTCCACACCGGACCCCTCGTCCCCCGCCGACGGCCCCGGTCTGCTGCGCGATCCGAGCGGACACCGGCTGACCCTGGTCCTCAGCGACTGCGCGGGGCCGCTGTGGCGCAGCGGCACCATGCAGCGGCTGCTGCACGACTGGGCCACCTGCGCCCCCGTCGCCGTCCTGCAGCCGCTGCCCCAGCGGATGTGGCGCGGCACCCATCTGCCCGCCTACTCCGGGGAACTGCGCCGCCACGAGGGACTGGCCGGCGCCCTGGAGTTCCGGTCGGAGCGCGCCGGACCCCCGCCGCGGCGCGCCCTGCCCGTGCCCGTGCTCGCCCTGCGCCCCTCCTCCCTCGCGGGCTGGGTCCGCCTCGTGTGCGACGCGACCGCCCAGCGGCAGATCGCCTCCGCGGCCTGGGTGCGCGCCGACCACCCGGCGACCGCCGCACGGCCGCTCGCCGAGCGGGACATCACCTCGCGCGACCGGGTACGGGCCTTCAGGCGCACCGCCTCGCAGGACGCGCGGCATCTCGCCGAGTACCTGGCCACCGTGCCCCTCGCCCTGCCGGTGATGCAGCTCGTGCAGCGGGCCATGCTGCCCGGCAGCGGCCCCGAGGCGATGGCGGAGGTCCTCCTCGGCGGGCTGATGCGGCGCAGCGACGCCGACGCGGACGGCGGGTACGAGTTCATCGGGAGCGTGCGCGAGGAACTGCTGCGCCATCTGCCCGGCGGCGAGGCCCAACTCGTCCTCAAGCACAGCTCGCAGTACGTCGAGCGGCAGTACGGCCGCGCGGCCCGCAACTTCCCGGCGCTGGCCGCCGCCTACCTCTCCGGTGCGACGGCCGCACACCCCGTGGCCGAGGACGGCGCCGACGACCGGCTGCTGCGCGCCTTCGCCCGGGTCTCCTCGCAGGTCCTCGCCCGCTACGGGAAGGTCCCGGTGCTGACCGACACGGGCCCGGCCGAGCTGGCCTCCCGCGCGCACCGGCTGCTCGACCGCTATGCCGCCCAGGGCACCGCCCGCGACCTGGACGAGGGCATCGCCCTGCTGCGCCGGGCCCTGGAGGTCGAGCGCCGGCAGACGGAACAGCGCGCGCTGCGCAGTCGGCTGGCCAGGGCCCTGCTGGAGCGCTGGCGGGTGGCCGGGACGGCCGACAACCTGCGGGAGGCGTACGAGATCCTGCCCGGGCACCGCAAGAGCGACCCGCAGGAACTCGTCATGGAGGCACAGATCCTGCTGTACCTCGCGGCCGATCTGGAGACCGCGGGAGCGGCCGCCGCGAGCCTGCCCGCGGGGCTCGGCCACGATCTCGGCGAGCCCGACGCCTCCCCGCGCCGACTGGCCCTGCTGGCCTACCAGCAGGCCCGGCAGCGGCTGGAGGAGATCCCGCCCGATGCGGAGCGGTGGGCCACCCGTGTCCTGGAACTGCGGGCCACCGCGGCGTTCCAGGCGGCGTCCCTGGCCGCCCGGGCCGGCGCCGCCGTCCTCGGCCCGGACGAGGGGACACCGCAGGACTGGGCCGCCCAGCAGTTCGAACAGGCCGCGGGCCTCGCCACCCAGTACCGGCTGCGCACCGGCGAGTCGTCGGCCCGGCTGCTGGAGGCCCGCGCCCTGCTCGCGCTGGCCCGGCACGACTCGGGACGCGGCGCGAAGCCCTGGGAGCCCGGCCCGGACCGGCGCGCCCTCGCCCACCGCTCCGCCGAACTGGCCGAGGTGGGCTTCCGCGAGGCGCTCCCGCTGCGCGCCGCCGAGGGCGCCGGCACCCAGGAGCTGACCCGGATCTGTCTGGAGACGGCCGCCGCCCTGGGCCTCACCCGGGACGCGGAGCACGATCCCCCGACCCGTCGCCGGATCGTCACCGTGCTCCGGCAGGCGCTGGACTACGCGGGCGAGAGCCCGGAACTGCGGGCCGAGTGCTTCGACCGGCTGGGCGAGGCCTATCTGGCGTCGTACGAACTCACCCGCGACCGGGACGATCTGGAGGCGGCCGTCTGGTCCTGGTGGCAGGCGACCGGGGAAGTGTCCCTGGACGATCCGGCCCGGCCCGCGCTGCTGCTCCGGCTGGGCCTCGCCCTGGGCGCGGCCGACGAATGGTCCGACGCCGTACGGGTGCTGCGGATGGCCGTCGACGAGTCCTCCGAGCAGGACCCCGAACTGCCGCGCCGCCGGGTGGAACTGGGCGACGCACTCCTGCACCGGAATCTGCGCCAGGGCGGGCTGTCCGATGTGCACGAGGCCGACTGGATAGTGGGCACCGCCGCTCAGGACACCGACGACGACCTGCTCGCCGCCCGGGCCTGGCGGCTGCGCGCCGCGGCGGCCGGGCGACTCGCCGAGCACACGGCACAGTGGTCGGACTGGGAGGCGGTCGCCGACCATCTGCTGCGGACCGCCGAACTGTACCGGGACCTGGAGCTCACGGCCGCGGAGGCCCGCGTGCGCGTCGAACGAGGCGAGGCCCTCGGCCACGCCTCCGCCCCCGCCCGTGCCGCCGAGGAGTACCGCACGGCGCTCCGGCTCTACGAGCAGGCCGGGCTGGGCGACGGGGACGAGGCGGAGCGGGCCCGGGCCGCCCTCGACGCCCTGGACCCGAGGGGCGGGGGCGGCGTATGAGAGGGCCGGACGACGTCCCGGGCATAGCCCTGCCCGTCTTCGAGCGCCCCGGCCCGGGCTGCGCCCCCCATCCCGTGCTCGCCGCGGTGCTCGCCGAACTGCGCGCGCGGGAGGCCGAGGACGACGCCCCGGCCGCCTACTACGGCGACTCGCCCGACCCCTTGGTGCCGCGCCCGCCCGCGGGAGCCGCGCCGTGAGCGCCGACTGTCTGCGCCAGTTCGTCCTGAAGGTGCACAGCCGCTGCAATCTGGACTGCACGTACTGCTACATCTACCGCAGCCAGGACCGCAGTTGGCGCCAGCGCCCGCACCACGCCGACGAACGGACCATGCGGCAGACCGCCCGGCGCATCGCCGAACACGTCGAGACCCACCGGCCCAGGTCCGTGCGGGTCGACCTGCACGGCGGGGAACCCCTGCTGACCGGTCCCGAACCCCTCGTGGCGTACGCCGACACCGTGCGCGACGCCGTGCCGGACGGCACCGAGGTGACGGTCACCGTGCAGACCAACGGCACCCTGCTCACCCGGCCCGCGCTCGACCGTCTCGCCGACGCCGGCATCCGGGTCGGGATCAGCCTCGACGGGGGCACCGCCGCCCTCAACGCCCGCCGCATCGACCACGCGAGGCGCCCCTCCTGGCCCGCCGCCCGCCGCGCCGCCCGGCTGCTGGCCGCACGGCGGCCGGACGCCTACGCCGGCCTGCTGTGCACCGTCGACCCGGCCACCGACCCCGCCGAGGTCTACGGCTCGCTGAGGGCTCTCGCCCCGCCCGCGCTCGACTTCCTGCTCCCGCATCTGCACTGGGGCACCCGCTCGCCCGGCCGCCACCGGCCCGCTCCCACGCCGTACGGGGACTGGCTGGCCGAGGCGTTCGACCTGTGGTGGGACGACGCCACCACGGGCCGGCCGCGGGTGCGTCTGTTCACCGAGATCGCGGCGCTGCTGCTGGGCGGCTCCTCACGGACGGACGCCGTGGGGCTCTCGCCGATCGCCGCGATCGTGGTGGAGACCGACGGCACCATCGAACGGCTCGACTCGCTGAAGACGGCCTTCCCCGGTGCTCCCGCCACCGGCCTCGACGTCTTCCGCAACTCCTTCGACGAGGCGCTGCGCCACCCACGGGTCGCCGCGCTGCGGGCCGGACCCGCGGCGCTCGGCGAGGACTGCCGTACCTGCCCGGTGGGGCGGATCTGCGGCGGTGGCAACTACGCGCATCGCTACTCCGCCCTCACGGGTCACTTCCGGCAGCCGAGTGTGCACTGCGCCGATCTGGAGCGCATCATCCGGCATGCCGCCGCGCGGATCGGTGAGCAGCTCTCCGTATCGTCAAGGAGTCTGGTCTAACGTGGAGTTGACGAACCGCGACGTAGCGTTCCCCTACGTCAGAAGGAGACCCCAGGCATGCCATCCGCGTCCCCCGAGCATGTCACGATCGTCTACGCGGGACAGTCATGGTCCTGGGCGACGTGGATCGAACACCGCCTCGCACACGCCGGAGCGGTCCCGGAGGCGGTCCGCTGGGATCCGCTGCACACCGCACCGGAGCCGGGGCGGCTGACCGGTCTGCTGGCCGCCCCCGGAAAACTGCTGCTCCTGATCGACGACTGGTTCGTGCGCTTCGACGAGGCCCGCCGGCAGGCCTGGGCCGATGTGCTGGCCGAGATCATGCCCCGGGAGGGGCACCGGATCCTCGCCGCCTCGATCACCGCCGCCTCCCTGCCGCCGGCCGCGGAACGGCTCGGCCGGGTGCTCCCGCTGCGCGGCCTCGACGCCGACCGGGCCGCCGAGGTGCTGATCGAGGCGCTGGAGGTGACCTCGCCGTCCGGCGGCCCGGTCAGCCTCGACCGCGCCCGTGGCCCACGCTTCCCGGAGGACCGGCCAGGCATCGACAACGCCCCGCGCCACCACCGCGACTTCACCGGCCGCGAACGCGTCCTGGAGCGCATCCACCAGGCGTTCACGGAGGGCGGCGAGGGCACCCGTATCGCGCTGCGCGGCCCGGGCGGCATCGGCAAGACCCAGACGGCCGCCGAGTATGTGCACCGCTACAAGGGCGAGTACGACATCGTCTGGTGGGTCAACGCGTCGGTACGCAACCGGGCCCGTGAGGAGTTCGCCCGGCTCGCCGACAAGCTGGGCGCGGAACCGGACACCGGGGACGCCCTGCGCGGGCGTATCGAGACGGCCAAGCGGGCCCTGCGCGACCGCGTCCGGTGGCTGGTCGTCCTGGACGGGGCGGAGGACCCCGAGGACCTCGGGACGGTGCTGCCCGACGGCCCCGGCCATCTGCTGGTCACCACCCCGCGCAAGGAATGGCACCGCTGGGTCGGCCAGGTCGTCGACCTGCCCCCGTTCGACCGCGAGGAGTCCGTCGACTTCGCGTGCCGGCGCAGCCGCCGGCTCACCCGCGACAGCGCGGACCGTCTCGCCGCGGCGGTCGAGGACCATCCGCTGCTCCTGGACCAGACCGCGGCCTGGGTGGAGCTGAACGAGACCGCCGACATCGACACGTACATCACCCGCATCCAGGAGGGCGACCCGCACGCCGTCCCCGTCGTCTCCTCCGAGGAGTACCGCAAGGAGTTCCAGGCCGCCTGGGCCCAGACCGTCAACACCCTGCGCGAGAAACATCCCAACGCCTACGAGCTGCTGTCCCTCTTCGCGTTCTTCTCGCCCGACGTGATCCCCCTGGGCCTGGTGCAGTCCGCCCGTGTCGGAGACCTGCCCCCGCACCTGGTGTCCCTGGTCACCGAGCCGAGCAGCTGGAACACCGCGCTGCGGGTGCTGTCCGAGGCGACCTCCATGCGGCTGGAGTACGAGCAGGGGCCGATGGACATCCAGACCGTCGGCACGCTGCGTATGCACCGGCTCTTCCACCGCTTCGTCCGCGGTCATCTGGGCCCCGAGGAGGCCCGGTCGTCGGCCGGGACCGCCCGCCGGGTGCTCGTCGCCGCCGACCCCCGCCGCCCCGGCGACCGCACCCACTGGTCCCGGTACGCGGAGGTGATACCGCATCTGGAGGCGACGGGGGCGCTGCACTCCGCCGACCCCGATGTGCGGACGGTGGTGCTCAACTGCATCGAGTATCTGCGGATCCGCGGCGAGGCCAAGGAGGGCAGGCGGCTCAGCAGCGCGGCCGTCGCCTCCTGGGGCGCGGTCTCCGGCGACACCGACCCCGCCGTCCTCGTCGCCGTGCACCAACTGGCGAACATGGAGCGCCGCCTCGGCCGCTACCGCGAGGCGGAGCGCATCGCGCGGGACGTGCTGCGCCGAGTCACCGCCGATCCCGAGCGCAGCTCGGTGCAGGTGCTGCGGGCCAAGAACGGACTCGGCGGAGCACTGCTGGCGCTGGGCCGGTACGAGGACGCCCGTCTCCTCTACGAGGACGCCGCGGCCCAGGCGGCGGCCGACCTCGGAGAGCAGGAGGTGCCGCGCACCCTCGACATCCGCGGCAACCTCGCGCTGGCGCTGCGGCTGCTGGGCCGCTACGAGGAGTCCCTCGTCCTCCAGCGGTCCGTCCTGGAGGCGTACATCGCGCTCGGCGGCGGCCGGCATCCCTCGACGCTCCTCGCCGGCCTCAACACCGCCTGGACGCTACGGCTGCTCGGCCGGTACGGCGACGCGCTGGCCATCCAGGAGCTGAACCACCGCCTGCACCGTGAGGTGCTCGGCCGCGACCACGCCCAGACCCTGCTCGCCCAGCACAACCTGGCACTGTGCCTGCGCCGCGACGGCGCCCATCTGCGGGCGCGCGGACTGATGCGCGAGGCGCGCGACCGCAGCCTGAGCCGGCGCGGCCCCCGGCAGACGCTGAGGCAGACCACGGACTACGCGATGCTGCTGCGCGAGATCGGCGAGCTCGACGAGGCACGGGAGCTCGCCGAGTCCGCCCTCACGGGCTTCACGGACCTCTTCGGCGACGGCCACCCCTACCTCGCGGGAGCCCTCGACAACTGCGCCCTGATCCAGGGCGACCAGGGGGACCTGACCGGCGCCCGGCAGCGCGCGGAGCGGGCCAGGGCGGGGATGGAACGGGCCCTGGGCACGGCCCATGTCTGGTCCGTCGGGTGCGCGATGAACACCGCGACGGCGCTCGCCCGGACCGGTGAGCTGGAGCGCGCGGTGGCGCTGGGCCGGGACGCCCTGGGCCGGGCGCGCACCGCGGTCGGGGACACGCACGTCCTCACCCTGAACCTGGCGGCGGGCCTCGCGCAGGATCTCGCGGCGACCGGGCGGCACGACGAGGCGGAGACCGTGCGCGCGGAGGCGGTGCGCCGGCTCACCGAGAACTTCTTCGAGGAGCACCGGCAGGTGCGGTACATGCTCGAAGGACGGCGCCCCTACTGGGACTTCGAGCCGCAGATGATGTGAGACCGACCGCAACGCCGAGGGGCCCGCCCCCGAGCCGAAGCTCGGGAACGGGCCCCTCGTGCGACCAGAGGCCGACCGAGGATCGACCGGCGGCCTTACGCGTCGAACACCTCGCGCACGAGCTGCTCCTGCTCCGCCTGGTGCCGCTTCGCGGAACCGACGGCCGGGGACGAGCTGTGCGGACGCGAGATGCGACGCAGGCGCTCGGACGGCGGGACGTCCGCGCCGACCGCCAGGTCCAGGTGGTCGATCAGGTTCAGGGCGATGAACGGCCAGGCGCCCTGGTTCGCCGGCTCCTCCTGCACCCACAGGTACTTCTCGGCGTTCGGGTACTTCTTGATCTCGGCCTGGAGCTCGGCACCCGGCAGCGGGTACAGGCGCTCGAGGCGGATGATCGCCGTGTCCGTCACACCGCGCTTCTGCCGCTCGGCCTCCAGGTCGTAGTAGACCTTGCCGGCGCAGAAGACGACCTTGCGGACCGCGGCCGGGTCCGCCGACGCGTCGCCGATGACCGGGCGGAACTGGCCCGTCGTGAACTCCTCCGCCTTGGACGCGGCGGCCTTGAGGCGCAGCATCGACTTCGGCGTGAAGACCACCAGCGGCTTGTGGTGCGGGTTGTGCACCTGCCACCGCAGGAGGTGGAAGTAGTTCGACGGCAGGGTCGGCATCGCGACCGTCATGTTGTTCTGGGCGCAGAGCTGAAGGAACCGCTCCGGGCGGGCCGAGGAGTGGTCCGGGCCCTGGCCCTCGTAGCCGTGCGGGAGGAGCAGGGTGACGCCGGACGTCTGGCCCCACTTCTGCTCGGCCGCCGAGATGTACTCGTCGACGACGCTCTGCGCGCCGTTGACGAAGTCGCCGAACTGCGCCTCCCACATCACGAGCGCGTCCGGGCGGGCCAGCGAGTAGCCGTACTCGAAGCCCATGACCGCGTACTCGGACAGGAGGGAGTCGTAGACGTTGTAGCGGGCCTGGTCCTCCGACAGGTACTGCAGCGGGGTGTAGTCCTCGCCCGTCGCGCGGTCGATCAGCACCGCGTGGCGCTGGCCGAAGGTGCCGCGGCGGGAGTCCTGGCCGGAGAGGCGGACCGGCGTGCCCTCCAGGAGCAGCGAGCCGATGGCCAGGGTCTCGCCCATGCCCCAGTCGATCGTGCCGTCCTCGACCATCGACGCCCGGCGCTGCAGCTGCGGCAGCAGACGCGGGTGAACGGTGAAGTGGTCGGGGATGTTGACCTGGGACTCGGCGATGCGCTTGACGACCTCCGAGGAGATGGCCGTGCCGACCGCGACCGGGAAGCCGTCCTGCGGCTCCTGGGACGGGGCCGCCACCTGCTGCGAGGTGGCCTCGCGGACCTCCGTGAAGACCTTCTCCAGCTGGCCCTGGTAGTCCTGCAGGGCCTGCTCGGCCTCTTCCAGGGTGATGTCGCCGCGACCGATCAGGGACTCGGTGTACAGCTTGCGCACCGAGCGCTTCTTGTCGATCAGGTCGTACATCAGCGGCTGGGTGAAGGCCGGGTTGTCCGACTCGTTGTGACCGCGGCGGCGGTAGCAGATGAGGTCGATCACCACGTCCTTGTTGAACGCCTGGCGGAACTCGAAGGCCAGGCGCGCGACGCGCACGACCGCCTCCGGGTCGTCGCCGTTCACGTGGAAGATCGGGGCCTCGATCATGCGGGCCACGTCCGTCGCGTACATGGAGGAGCGCGAGGACTCGGGGGCCGCGGTGAAGCCGACCTGGTTGTTGATGACGATGTGGACCGTGCCGCCGGTGCGGTAGCCGCGCAGCTGCGACATGTTCAGGGTCTCGGCCACCACACCCTGGCCCGCGAAGGCCGCGTCGCCGTGGATCGCCACCGGCAGGACCGTGAAGTCCGTACCGCCCTTGTTGATGATGTCCTGCTTGGCGCGGCTGATGCCCTCGATGACCGGGTCGACCGTCTCCAGGTGGGACGGGTTGGCGGCGAGGGAGACCTTGATCTGCTCGCCGTCGAGCCCGGTGAAGGTGCCCTCGGCGCCCAGGTGGTACTTCACGTCGCCGGAGCCGTGCATCGACTTCGGGTCGAGGTTGCCCTCGAACTCGCGGAAGATCTGTGCGTAGGACTTGCCGACGATGTTGGCGAGGACGTTCAGCCGGCCGCGGTGGGCCATGCCGACGACGACCTCGTCCAGGCGGGACTCGGCCGCGCTGTCGATCACCGCGTCGAGCAGCGGGATGACCGACTCGCCGCCCTCCAGGGAGAAGCGCTTCTGGCCGACGTACTTGGTCTGCAGGAAGGTCTCGAAGGCCTCCGCCGCGTTCAGCCGGCGCAGGATGCGCAGCTGCTCCTCGCGCTCCGGCTTGGAGTGCGGGCGCTCCACGCGGTCCTGGATCCACTTGCGCTGCTTGGGGTCCTGGATGTGCATGTACTCGATGCCGGTGGTGCGGCAGTACGAGTCGCGCAGCACGCCGAGGATGTCGCGCAGCTTCATCATCGACTTGCCGGCGAAGCCGCCGACGGCGAACTCGCGCTCCAGGTCCCACAGGGTGAGGCCGTGCTCGACGATGTCCAGGTCGGGGTGCTTGCGCTGGCGGTACTCCAGCGGGTCGGTGTCGGCCATGACGTGGCCGCGGACCCGGTAGGAGTGGATCAGCTCGAAGACACGGGCGGCCTTGGTGACGTCGTCGTCGTGCGAGGCGTCGATGTCCTTGAGCCAGCGGACCGGCTCGTAGGGGATGCGCAGGGCCTCGAAGATCTCGTCGTAGAAGCCGTTCTCGCCGAGCAGGAGGTTGGCGACGACGCGCAGGAACTCGCCGGAGGCGGCGCCCTGGATCACCCGGTGGTCGTAGGTCGACGTGAGCGTCATGACCTTGGAGATGCCGAGCTTGTTCAGGGTGTCCTGGGAGGTGCCCTGGAACTCAGCCGGGTAGTCCATCGAGCCGACGCCCATGATCACCGACTGGCCGGGCATCAGACGCGGCACCGAGTGGACCGTGCCGAGGCCGCCGGGGTTGGTGAGGGAGACGGTCACGCCGGTGAAGTCGTCCATCGTCAGCTTGCCGTCGCGGGCGCGGCGGACGATGTCCTCGTAGGCCTGCCAGAACTCGAAGAAGTTGAGCGTCTCGGCCTTCTTGATCGCCGCGACGACGAGCTGGCGGTCACCGTTCGGCTTCACCAGGTCGATGGCGAGGCCCAGGTTGACGTGCTCCGGCTTGACCAGGGTCGGCTTGCCGTCCTTCTCCGCGAAGGACCAGTTCATCGCCGGCATGGCCTTGATGGCCTGGACCATCGCGTAGCCGATCAGGTGCGTGAAGGAGATCTTCCCGCCCCGGGCACGCTTGAGGTGGTTGTTGATGACGATGCGGTTGTCGAAGAGCAGCTTCACCGGCACCGCGCGCACGGACGTGGCCGTGGGCAGCTCCAGCGAGGCGTTCATGTTCTTCGCGACGGCGGCGGAGGGGCCGCGCAGGGTCACCAGTTCGGGACCCACGGGCGCCTGGGCCACGGGCTCGTCCTTCTTGGGCTGGGCAGGGGCCGGCGCGGGCTTCGCGGCGGCGGGAGCGGCTGCGGCCGGCTTGGCCGGGGCGGCAGCGGCGGCGGGCTTCGCGGCGGGGGCCGGGACGGCCGGTGCCTGCGGTGCCGCGGGAGCCGGGGCCGTCACGGCCGGTGCCGGAGCGGCGGGAGCTGCCTGGGCCTGCGTGGTGGTCTCTGCGGCCCCCGCGGCCGCAGTGCCCGCCGCAGCGGGCGAGGCAGGGGCTCCCGGCTTGTAGTCGGCGAAGAAGTCCCACCAGGCACGGTCTACCGAATTCGGGTCCTGGAGGTACTGCTGATAGATCTCGTCGACGAGCCACTCGTTCGCACCGAACGCGGCCGCGGGGTTCTTCCCGGCTTGGTCGTCGGTGGAGACACTCGAGTTACTGGGGGACTGTGGCGACACGGCGGCAACCGCCCTCTTCCGCTTCACAAGGTTATGGACAGCGGAAATAAAGGCTACGCCTCCCTGGGGGTGAAGGTCAGGTCGGGCCGGTTCATCGTCGCGTAAGTCACATCGGAGAGCGTGTTTCGGGGCGGGAAATGGCGGGAAACAAGCGTGGTTCCGGTCTGAGAGGGGTACGACGGCCGGGGCCCGGCGCGGGGACTGCGCGGGCCTGTGCCTGATCACACGTGTCCGTCAGCCGGTCCATCCGTGGATCTTGTCGTTCCGGCTCGAACTTTACGTCAACTTGGGAGAGGTGACTCTCCCGGAAGAGTGACCTGGATCCGGCAACCCCGCGCGGATTCGGCCACCCCGATCCGGCCACCGTGCAGATCCACCGCCCAGCGCGCGATCGCCAGGCCCAGGCCCGTGCCGCCGTCACTGCCCGGCCCGTGCGGCCGGCGCACGGCGCCGCGGTTGAACCGCTCGAAGACCCGGTGCCACTCCGACTGCGGGATGCCGGGGCCCTCGTCCAGCACCTCCAGCTCCAGGGAGTCCGGGCAGGGCCCGCGCCGGGCCTTCACCGAGACCCGGCCGTGCGGAGGGCTGTGCTTGACCGCGTTGTCGATCAGGTTGGCGACGACCTGGTGGATGCGCTCCGGGTCCGCGTGCGCGGTCAGCTCCGGCGGGGAGACGTCGAGGTGCAGATGGACGTCCGTGCGGGTGTGGCTGCCGGAGCCCGAGGCCATGCCCGCCCGGGCGGAGGACACCATCTGGGCCTCCTTGAGGACGCCCGAGAGATACGGCCACACCTCGAAGCGGCGCTTCTTCAGCGGGACCACGCCGTTGTCGAGGCGGGAGAGGTCCAGCAGGGTCTCCACCAGGCGCCCGAGCCGCTCGGTCTGCCGCAGGGCGGTGCGCATGGTCTCGGGGTCGGCCTCCGTGACGCCGTCCACGATGTTCTCCAGCACCGCGCGCAGCCCGGCGATGGGGGTGCGCAGCTCGTGCGAGACGTTCGCCACCAGCTCCTTGCGCTGGCGGTCCTGGGCCTCCAGCTCGTCGGCCATCAGGTTGATCGTCTGGGCCAGGTCGCCCATCTCGTCCCGGCGGTTGTCACGGACCCGGCGGGTGTAGTCGCCGTGCGATATCGACCGGGCCACCGCGTTCATCTCGTCCAGCGGCGCCGTGAGCGAGTGCGCCACGAACTGTGTGATCAGCAGTGTGGCGATCATCGAGAAGACCGTGATGAAGCGCAGCTCGGTCTCCGTGCGCACCGCGATCAGCAGCAGACCCGTGGTGATCAGCACCGAGATGACGACCAGCGCGCCGAGCTTGGTCTTGATCGAGAACGGGCGTACGCCGCCCCGGGACTCCCCCGGGCTCCTCCGTGCGTCCGGCCCGTCGCTCATGGCGTCGGGGTCTCCAGGGCGTAGCCCACCCCGTGCACGGTGCGGATGCGCTCCGCGCCGATCTTCCGCCGCAGGGCCTTGATGTGGCTGTCCACGGTGCGGGTGCCGGAGGCGTCCGCCCAGTCCCACACCTCCGCGAGCAGCTGCTCACGGGAGAGCACCGCGCGCGGCGTGTTGGCCAGGCACACGAGCAGATCGAACTCGGTGGGCGTGAGGTGGACGTCCTCACTGCGCACCCGGACCCGGCGCTGCGCGTGGTCGATCTCCAGTTCGCCGAGGCGCAGGATGCCGCTGCGGGGTGTGGCGGCGGCCAGGGCGGCCCGCTCCATCCGCCGCAGCAGCACATGCACCCGTGCCGCCAGCTCACGCATCGAGAACGGCTTGGTCATGTAGTCGTCGGCGCCGACGCCGAGCCCGACCAGCATGTCCGTCTCGTCGTCGCGCGCGGTGAGCATTAGCACCGGCACCGGGCGCTGCGCCTGTACCCGGCGGCAGACCTCCAGGCCGTCGAAGCCCGGCAGCATGATGTCGAGAATCAGCAGGTCCGGCTGCCATGCCTCGGCCGTGTCGACCGCCGCCGGACCGTCACCGGCCGTTTGCACGAGGAATCCCTCCGCGCGCAGTCGGGCGGCGATGGCGTCGACGATCGTTGGGTCGTCCTCGACCACCAGAACCCGGCGCTGCGCGCCCGGGGTCGCCGTCGCGCCGTTGTGCGAGGTGTGTGTCTGCTCCATCGCCCGCCCCTGAGTTGCTTTCCGGAATCCGTGGGGTGATCCCATGACTGCGATTGACGCTTGAATGATCGGCGTCAGGGAAGCAGGGTACGGGGAGTTACCGCCGGTCGGCTATCCAGGTCGGACAGCCAGGTGCACGACGTCGGGAACGCCCCGGGCAACGGGGACCTCTTCGGTATGCACCTGCCGGAACCCGGCATTCCAGAGGGTTCCTTCAAAATCCGGAGAGGGCTGGGCGGACCATACGGCCAGTACCCCGCCGGGTCTCAACACCTGTGCGCAGCTTGCCAGTCCGGTCGCTGAATACAGGCTTTCGTTGTCGTCCGTGACCGTCCAGCCGGGTCCGTTGTCGATGTCGAGGCACAGGGCGTCGTACGTGGCGGAAGTCTCACGCAGATGCGCGACGAGGTCGGCCTCCAGGACGCGGGTGCGCGGATCGGCGAGCGCGGGTGCGGACAGCGCGCCCAGGGGGCCGTCGAGATGCCAGTCGATGACGGCGCGCTCGCGTTCGACGACCGTGATGGCTGCCCAGCGCGGGTCCGCCGCCGCGTGCGCGAGCGAGAAGCCGACGCCCAGTCCGCCGATCAGCAGGCTCGGCTCCGGGCGAGCACCCAGGGCCCGGAGCGCGGCGTCCACGAGCAGCCGCTCCGAGCGTCCGTCGGAGGTGTCCATGAGGAAACAGCCGTTGGCGATGATCTGGAGCAGCTCACCGTGGCGGCGCAGCACGACCTCACCGTGCGGGCCCTCGCGACGGTCCAGGACTTCAGGGGTCTGGCAGGTGTCGTACGGATGAGGCATGAGTCACATTGTGGTGACGTACGGCTCCGAGGGCGAAGGGTTTTCCGGTGTCGTCCCGGATGCGCACTTATGTTCGCTTATGCACGGCGGACGCAGAACAGACCTGAGAAGTTGCTTTGAATCCGACCCGCGGTGGCGTCGGTCATAGACAGCGGCCCGGGCGACCCGAAGGGTGGGGCATGAACGGAAGGAGCCCCCCGCCTTGGAACGCACGGTCTCGGCGGCTGACGCCATGGTCACGGCCCCCGGGACGGCCACGCCCCTGCTCGACGGCATGCCGCGCCAGCGCACCGTGCAGCTCCCCGTGGCCCTGGCCGCGTCACCCGTCGCGGCCCCCGCCGCGCGCCCGGGTGTGCGGGCCCTGGGACTCCTGCCGACCCTCACGGACACTCCGTTCACCCTCGGATACGCGGCCGTCCTCGTCGTGACGTCCCTGTTCGCCGAGTGTGCCGACCCCTCCCTGGTGCACACCCTCTACCAGGGGTCCAGCACCGACGTCGCCCATCTGGTGAGCAGTCCGGTGCTGGTGCTGGTCGCCAGCGCGCTGTGGATCGCGGGCGGCCTGACCTCGTCGTACGCGCTCCTCTTCCTGCTCGTGCTGCCGACGCTGGAGCGGCGGATCGGCGGCCCGCGCACCGCCGTCGTCTTCCTGCTCGGCCATGTCCTCGCCACCCTGGCCACCGAGATACCGGTCGGCCTGGCGGTGCTGGCCGGGCATCTGCCGGACAGTTCGCTGCACCGCCTCGACTACGGCATCAGCTTCGGGGTCGCGGCGAGCCTCGGCGCGCTGGCGGGGCTGCTGCCGCCGTGGGCTCGATGGACGGTGCTCACGGTGTTCGGCGGGATACTGCTCGACGATCTGGTCCAGTTCACGGACCCTCTGAGCAACTGGGGCCATCTGCTGTCCCTGGCGATCGGCATCGGGACCTGGCCGTGGGTACGGCATTGGCAGTGGACGGGCCGTCAGGGCGCTCGCGCCCACGGCTGACCCCTTCGCGTCAACTGCCGGGCCCGGCCGTCTTTCTCACGCCGCGTCCCTCGCCCTACGCTCGCTGTGCGGGCTCCACACGCCGGAGCCCCGACGGGCCGGGACACCGGGGGAGACGTGGACGTGCCGACGCTGGTCCTGCTGGGAGCGGTGGGAGGAGCGCTGCGGGGAGTCCTCGACTTCTACATCCAGTTCGTGAACTGGCGTTCGGCCCGGAGCGCCCATCGGCGTCTGCCGCCCGGGGAGGACAGCGCGACACCCCGCGTCCGGGACTACTTCGACCCCGCCGTCGACGTGGTCGCGGCTCTTGTGCACAGCACGATCGGCGCCGGACTGGCGGTGCTCTTCGGCCGGACGGGACAGATCAGCGGCCCGTACGCGGCCATCGTCGTCGGCATCTCGGCTCCGGTGATCCTGACTCAGCTCTCCCGTGTCCAGGCGGTGAGCCAAGCGATCGGCGGCGGTGGCGGCCAGGACGCGGCCGCCGATCCCGGCGACGTCGCCACCGTGCTGCCTGTCGCGCCGGCCTGGCCGCCGCCCGCGGCGGATCCCGAGACCCGGCCCGGACCCGCTGCCGCCGCGGCCGACGGCTCACCCTCGGCGCCCGCGGCGGCGCGCGTGCCGCCGCAGCCGCTGCCCGGCGCACCGCCCGGCCCACTCCGCCCGGACACCGAAGCCGCCCGACCGCAACCGAACGGCCGGCCCGCCGGTCCGACGGACGGGGCGGCCCGGGGCCGTGGCGGTCATGACGCCTCGCCCCGCGGCCGTGGCGGCCGTGGTGCCGTGTCCCGGCTTCGGGGCGGCCATGACGAGCCCCTGGACCGTGAGCCGGCCGTCGGAGAGGAGGGGACGCCATGACCGGGCGCTCCTCCGCCGGCCGTCGTATCGCCGCGTCGGTGCTGGGCGTGCCCCGTGCGGGGCACGGGCCCGCCGAGGTGGCAGCCCGCCGCGGTCTGCCCTTCGGCCGGCGTGTGCTGGCCTCCGTCCTGGGAGTACGGGTCGGCGGACCGACGGCCGAGGTCCCGGGGGCCGTGGAGAACCCCGCCCGGCAGTCGGCCCCGGCCGCACCCACGAGCGAGCCGGACCGGGCCGCGCCCGGGGCGGCGGGCCGTCCGCTCCCGGGGGCGGAGGCGGACGGCCTGCCGGAGCCGAGGGCGCGCCGGAGCGCCGCGCGGCGCGAGCCGTACCCCTGGCCGAGGACGGCCGGTGTGCCGCAGCATCTGCTGAGCGAGGACCGCCCGGACTACGAGGCCGTCCTCGACGACGCGCTGCGCTCCGCCCCGCACCGTTCGGAGCCGGCCGCCGCGGGGCCCCGGTTCGGCTCCGGGCAACTGCGCGCCATGGCACTCGACGCCACCTTCGTGATCAACGCCGCCGCGGCCACCGAGTACCAGCACTACGTCCGCGTCCGCGAGGAGGCGCGTCATCCGGTGCCGGCTCTCGCACCCGGGGACGGGAACGGCGTGGCGACCACGGACTCCGTGCGTCCGCGGGTCGCCGTCGAGGCGGGGGAGGGCGCCGGATCCGGAGCCGTAGCCGTGGCCGCGGTGCTCGCCCCCGTACTCGCCGGTACCGCCGCGGCGATCTTCCTGCTCGTGGGCTACGTCCTGAAGATCGCGGCCGGCGGCCAGTCCTTCGCCCGGGCTCTGGTGACCACCGGCTGGTACTTCGGCGCGCTGACCGCGGCGGCGATCGTGGCCGATGCGATCGGCCTGCTGGTCATCGCCCTGCGCAACGGTCCCTCCGGCGAGAAGCCGAGACCCGTCGGCGCGCTGCCGTCGGAGGTCGCCCGGGCCCGGGAGGCCTGGCGGACGGCACTGCTGGAGCGCGGCATCCTGCCGTTTCTCCGGGCGGCGCTGGAGGAGGGCGAGGGGGAGTTCGCGTCCCCGGCTTTCGCGTCCCCGGACTTCACGCGTCCGGGTTTCACGCGTCCGGGTTTCACGAGCCCGGACTTCACGAGTCCGGACTTCACGCGTCCGGATTCCACGAGTCCGGACTACGGCGCCCCCGATCCCGCAGGCCAGGAACCCCCGACGAACTGACCCGCCCGGACTCCCGTCACCCCGCCCACCACGCAGATGTCGCAGGCCATCGCGTGATCGCTCAGAGCGAACGCCCCCGGGGGAACAATGGGATCGTGCCGTGCATTGAGTCGGCATAGCTCAAGTTGACTGCCGAAGGGGAGATCATGGCTTCGATGCCCACATCGCTCACCCTGCCTGTACTGCCGCTCGATGGCGAAGTCGTGCTGCCCGGCATGGTGGTTCCGCTGGACCTGAGTGACTCCGACGTGCGCGCGGCGGTGGAAGCGGCTCAGGCGGCCGCCCGGTCGGAGCCCGGAAAGCCCAGGGTGCTGCTCGTGCCCCGGATCGACGGCACGTACGCCACCACCGGTGTGCTCGGCACGGTCGAGCAGGTCGGCCGGCTCGCCGACGGTGACCCGGGCGCCCTGATCCGCGGCCGGAGCCGCGTGCGGATCGGCGCCGGGACCACCGGTCCGGGTGCGGCGCTGTGGGTCGAGGGCACCAGGATCGACGAGAGTGTGCCGGACCCGCAGCCCGGGCATGTCACCGAACTCGTCAAGGAGTACAAGGCACTCGCCACCAGCTGGCTGAAGAAGCGCGGCGCCTGGCAGGTCGTGGACCGCGTCCAGGCCATCGACGACGTCTCCGCGCTCGCCGACAACTCCGGTTACTCACCTTTCCTGACCACCGAGCAGAAGGTGGAACTGCTGGAGACGGCCGACCCGGTCGCCCGGCTCAAGCTCGCCACCCAGCAGCTGCGCGACCATCTCGCCGAGCAGGACGTGGCCGAGACCATCGCCAAAGACGTTCAGGAAGGCGTCGACAAGCAGCAGCGCGAGTTCCTGCTGCGCCGTCAGCTGGAGGCCGTCCGCAAGGAACTGCGCGAGCTGAACGGCGACGCCAAGGACGGCGAGGAGTCCGACGACTACCGGGCCCGGGTGGAGGCCGCCGACCTGCCCGAGAAGGTCCGTGAGGCCGCCCTCAAGGAGGTCGACAAGCTGGAGCGGTCAAGCGACCAGTCGCCCGAGGGCTCCTGGATCCGCACCTGGCTCGACACCGTGCTCGAACTGCCGTGGAACGAGCGCACCGAGGACGCGTACGACATCCGCGGCGCCAAGGCCGTCCTGGACGCCGAGCACGCGGGCCTGGAGGACGTGAAGGAGCGGATCACCGAGTACCTGGCGGTGCGCAAGCGCCGCGCCGACCGGGGCCTCGGTGTGGTCGGCGGGCGGCGCGGCGGTGCCGTGCTCGCGCTCGTCGGTCCGCCCGGTGTGGGCAAGACCAGCCTCGGCGAGTCCGTGGCGCACGCCATGGGACGCAAGTTCGTCCGCGTCGCCCTCGGCGGTGTGCGCGACGAGGCCGAGATCCGCGGTCACCGGCGTACGTACGTCGGCGCCCTGCCCGGCCGGATCGTCCGCGCGATCAAGGAGGCCGGCTCGATGAACCCGGTCGTCCTGCTGGACGAGATCGACAAGGTGGGCTCGGACTTCCGGGGCGACCCGGCAGCCGCCCTGCTGGAGGTCCTGGACCCGGCGCAGAACCACACCTTCCGGGACCACTACCTGGAGGTCGAACTCGATCTGTCGGATGTGGTCTTCCTCGCGACGGCGAACGTCCTGGAGGCCATCCCCGAGGCGCTGGCCGACCGTATGGACATCGTCCGCCTGGACGGCTACACCGAGGACGAGAAGGTCGTCATCGCCCGTGACCACCTGCTCCCGCGTCAGCTGGAGCGGGCGGGCCTGGACAAGGCCGAGATCACCATCGACGAGGACGCGCTGCGCAAGCTCGCCGGCGAGTACACCCGCGAGGCGGGCGTACGGAACCTGGAGCGGTCGATCGCCCGGCTGCTCCGCAAGGTCGCGGCCCAGCACGAACTGGGCGAGAAGGACCTGCCCCTCACCGTCCGGGACGAGGACCTGCGTGAGCTGATCGGGCGTCCGCACCATGTGCCCGAGTCCGCCCAGGACCCGGCCGAGCGGCGGACAGCCGTCCCGGGCGTGGCGACCGGTCTCGCGGTCACCGGCGCGGGCGGTGACGTCCTCTTCGTCGAGGCGTCGCTGGCCGACCCGGAGACGGGCGCGGCGGGCCTGACCCTCACCGGTCAGCTCGGCGACGTGATGAAGGAGTCCGCGCAGATCGCGCTGAGCTTCCTGCGCTCCCACGGCGCCGAACTGGAGCTGCCCGTCGGGGACCTGAAGGACCGGGGTGTGCACATCCACTTCCCGGCGGGCGCGGTCCCGAAGGACGGCCCGAGCGCGGGCGTCACGATGACGACCGCGCTGGCCTCGCTGCTGTCGGGCCGTCTGGTCCGTACGGACGTGGCGATGACGGGCGAGGTCTCGCTGACCGGCCGTGTGCTGCCCATCGGCGGGGTGAAGCAGAAGCTGCTCGCCGCGCACCGGGCGGGCGTGACCACCGTCATCATCCCCAAGCGCAACGAGGCCGATCTGGACGATGTCCCGGCCGAGGTGCTGGAGAAGCTGGACGTCCACCCCGTCGCGGACGTCCGTCAGGTCCTGGAGCTGGCGCTCGCGCCGGCCACCAGCGGTGCGACGCCGGAGGTTCCGGTGGCGGCGTGACACCCAGAGATTCCGGCGGCGGAGTGACGGACGCTCCCGGATGACCGAAGGCCCGGGTTTCGTGAGGGAGGCCCGGGCCTTCGCCCTGCGCCCGCCCGCTTCATCGCCTGCCAGGACAACCACGGAGACCGGGGGCCGGGAAGGGGGCCGGAGGCTGCCGTTGGTCTACGCCTGCGAAATACTGGCGGAGCTGCGGCAATGGGTGAGATGTGGCAGAAACTTTCAGGATCGGACAACCGGGGCAGGGGTGCTGACGTGCGCGAGGACTCACACGGCGAGGAGCGGCCGGTCGAATCCGGCATCTCGGGCGGCGGTGCGGACCAGGAGTTCCTGTCGCTGGAGCGTGAGCTGACCGTGTTCCTGCGGCGCGCCCGCGCCAGCCAGGGGGAGATGGCCCGTGAGGTCCACCCGGATCTGGAGAGCGCCGCCTACGGCCTTCTCGTACGGCTCGACGAGTGCGGCCGCCAGCGCGCCACGGCACTCGCCGCCTACATCGGCGTCGGCAAGGCCACGATGTCGCGCCAGCTGCGCGCCCTGGAGGACCTCGGTCTCGTCGCCCGGGAGCCCGACCCCGCCGACGGCCGTGCCTGGCTGGTCCACCTCACCGAGGAGGGCCGCAGCCGCGTCGAGGGGGTCCGCGAGGCGCGCCGGGCCCGCTATGTGCGCCAGCTCGCCCACTGGGACCAGCGCGAGGTGGCCGAGCTGGCCCGGCTGCTCAACCAGTTGAACCGGGGCATGGAGAAGTAGGCGGCGCCCCGGGGGCCGCTTCACAGGCCCACGTACACCACCGTCGCGTCGTCGTGCGTCTTGCTGCGGCCCAGGTGCTCCCGCCGCTCCCGGTCGGCGTCCTCCAGGGCCCGTACGCGCTCCACGAGCGCCGCCGCCCCCTCCTTGCGCACGAGCGTGAACAGGTCCGTCCAGTCGCCCTGGCGGAACTTCTCCGTCCAGCGGGTCGCGCCGTCCGTGAGGGCCACGAGGGTGCGCACCGCCGTGCGCGGAAGCTCGCCCGTCACCGCCCGGGCCGCGACCGAGGGGTCGGCGGCCGCCGTGAAGAAGCCGCCCTCCTTGTTGCGGACCGTGGCGTCCGCGATCGCGTCCGAGGCCAGCGCGGCGCGCGGGACGCGGGCGAGCCGGTCGTCCAGCAGGGCGGTGACCGTGCCGTCGGGGGCCTCGGCCAGCAGCACGGAGTCCGAGAGCACCAGGTACTCCACCGTGGCCTCGGACCAGCGCGCGAGGACCACGGTCGCCTGCGGGGTGCGCGGGTGAGAAAGGTCACAGGTGGCCGCGTGAACCTCGGCGGTGCGGCGCAGGGCCCCTGCGAGGATCTCCCTCAGGGGCAGATCCCGCCGGGAAACGGACAGTTCGGTCAGCGCCCCGCCGAGCCGCGCGCAGAACCAGTGGACCGAATGGAGACACCCGTCGTCGCCCTCCGGCGGAGTCACTCCGTCCAGTACGACCAGCGCTCCGCCCTGTCCTGAAGCAGGAACGGAGAGCGCGGCGAAGTCCTCGTCGGGGCGGGCGGCGTCACCGGGCTCGGAAATCAGTTCCATACGCATTCGGCCAGTCTGCACCAGGCCTTCACAAGGTCCACGAAAGGCTGGCAACGGCTGCGGAATCGGTGCGACCGACCAGGTCAGCCGCCTGTTTTGACATGGAATGATCGACTCCGGTGAAGCGTGGTGGCGCATACTGCCAAAGCGTGCCGCCGACGTCCAACCGGCCCGCCGTACGGGGCACTCGCACGGGCCACAGGAACTTGCCCGCCAACTCCCCGGCGATGTTCACTCCTTCGGGTGGCGGGTCAGGCGAAGTGAGATCTCTGCCCACCGCCACTGGGAGGGTCGGAAGCCGTCGTACCGGGTCGACGTCCCCGATGACGGACCGTCACCCGGCCATGGGTACACGAGTCAGGAATGCGAGCACCGGTGCAGAAGACGCGGCCTCGGCGCACAGGCAAGCAGACGGCCACCGAACGGGGTGTCTCGTCCGAGTCCACGGGCAGCGGCCGTACCGCCCACGTGCGTAATCGGCTGATCGTCGCGGTGGCTGTGGTCGCCGCCGCGATCGCGGGCGCCGGGGCGCCGAGCGTCATCGCCGCCTCCGGGCAGCTGAACGACTCCCAGAACCTCGTGACGCTCGCCCAGCAGACCCAGGACGCCCTCACCCTCGCCCACGCGCTGGCGGACGAGCGCGACGCGGTCACCACCTATGTGGCCGCGGGGCGCCCCAAGTCGCAGACGCCGGCCGAGCAGCAGAGCGCCCGTGTCGACCGGGAGATCCAGGACCTGCGCGCCGACCAGGACCTCCCCGCCACACTGCGCAAGGACCTCGACGACGTCGGCGCCGTGCGGAGAGGGGCGCTCGTCGGCAAGAGCAGTGCTCTCGATGTGCACCGGGCGTACTCCGCCGTGATCACCGAGCTGCACGCCCTCGCCGACCAGCTGGCCGGAAAGATCCCGCCCCGCGCGGGCTCCGGCGCCTACGCGCTCGCCGAGCTGGACACCGCCGTGCAGCAGTCCGCCGCCGCCCGCGGACTGCTCCTCGCGGCCCTGAACGTCCCGCACTCCACCCAGACCGTCATCAGCCCGATCACCGGACTGCCGACCACCGTCAGCGGCTCCTCGACCGCCGACACCAAACGGCGCGACGCGCTCACCGCCGCCGCCCAGCAGGCCGCCGTACGGTCCGACGCCGCCGTCGCCGACTTCCACGACAACGCGACGCAGGCGGCCAAGTCCTCCTACGACTCCACGGTCACCGGCCCGGAGGTCACCTCCGCCGAGAAGTACCTGGCCCACCTCACCGACCAGCCCACGCTCTCCGACAGCGACCTCGCCCTCAGCACCAAGAAGGTCGATGCGGCGCTGTCCGCCCGCGTCGACCTGATGCGCGGCGTCGAGTCCTCGCTCTACGAGAGCCGGAGCAAGGACCTGGCGCAGCTGCGCGACGACGACGTCACCGCGCTGGAGATCCGGATCGCCGTCCTCGGCGCCCTGATGCTCGTCGCCGTGGGCATCGCCATGGCCATGGCCCGCAGCCTCACCCGCCCGCTGGCCGTGCTGCGCCTCGGCTCGGCCCGGGTGGCCGCCGACCCGGCCGGCCAGGAGCCGGTGAAGTTCACGGGACGCAACGACGAGTTCGCCCAGGTCGTCCGTTCCGTCAACGCCCTGCACGCGCACGCCGTCGCCCTTCAGGAGCGCCTCGGGACCCTGGAGGCCGACCGCAAGCACCTGGTCGGCCAGCGCCAGACCATGGCCGACGAGCGCGCCGCGCTGCGCGCCGAACTCGACGAGGCCTCAGGGCACCTGGAGCAGGTCCGGCACACCATCAACTCCACCTTCGTCAACCTCGCGCTGCGCACGCTCGGCCTGGTCGAGCGGCAGCTGACCGTCATCGAGGGCCTGGAGGAGCGCGAGCAGGACCCCGAGCGGCTCGCCACCCTCTTCCGGCTCGACCACTTCGCCACGGTGATGCGCCGCCACAGCGAGAACCTCCTGGTCCTCGCCGGCGCCGAGCACGTCCAGCAGCACGCCGGACCGGTGCCGCTGGTGGATGTGGTGCGGGCCGCGGTCAGCGAGATCGAGCGGTACGAACGCGTCCGGATCGCCGCGCTGCCGCCGCACGCGCATGTCGCGGGCTTCGTCGCCGACGACCTCTCGCACCTGGTGGCCGAACTGCTGGAGAACGCCGCCTCCTTCTCGCCGCCGGACGTCACCGTCGAGATCTCCGGCTGGCTGCTGGAGAACGGCGAGGTGATGCTCTCCGTCCAGGACGAGGGCATCGGCATGGCCGGCGAGCGGATGAGCCGGCTCAACGCCCGGCTCGCCGACTTCGACCCGACCGAGCCGTACGACCAGGAGGGCGGCGAGGGCCTCGGGCTCGGCCTGTACGTGGTGGCCCGCCTCGCCCACCGGCACGGTGTCCGCGTCCAGCTGCGGGAGCAGAAGCACGGCGGTGTCGCGGTGGTCGTCGTCCTGCCGAAGACCCTGCTCTCCGCGGCCCCGGCGGCCGCCGTACCCACGGCGGGCGCGAGCCCGGTGGCGGGCGGCGCGGCCGCCGTGTCCCTGCCCGGCGCCGACGCGGAGGCCAACTCCAACGTCCTCACCGGCCGCACCCGGATCACCGTCCGGGAGCCGCAGGGCGACGAGGACCCGCTGATCGCGGCGGCGGAACAGGCCGTGCAGGCCGCAGGGGACGAAGAGGCCGTACCCGGCGAAGGCTTCGTACGAAGCGAAGAGGCCGTACGGAGCGCGGAAGCCGTACGAAGCCAAGAGGCCGCATGGGGCGCGGAAGCCGCAGGGAACGACCGGCCCGCGCAGGAGTCCGCCGTCGTGGCCCGGGGATCCGCGGCCCGGGAATCCGCGGGCCCGCCCCCGGAGACCCTCGTCGAGACCACGATGGAGTTGCTGCTTCCGTTGCCCCGCGCGGAGCAGCCCGGGTCCGCGCCCGACGCGGCCGGGGACCCGTACGCCATCGGGCCCGACACCCACGAACGCACCGTCGACGAGGGAGAGCCCGCGGCGGCCCCCGCCCCCCAGGACCCCGTGGCCCCGGAGGCTCCCCGGCTCACCGCCAAGGGCCTGCCCAAGCGCACCCCGAAGATCTCCGCGCCCGCCCCGGCGCCCCGCCCGCGCGCCGGCGGGGTGGACGCCGAGGCGCTGCGCCGCAGGCTCGGCGGATTCCACCGCGGCGCCGCGCAGGGCTACCGGCACGTCGAGGCGGAGATCGCCGAGAAGACGAGCGAGAACAGGGCGCCCGCGCAGCGCCCCGCAGCACCACCTCAGAACGCAACACCCGGAACCACACCGGACGTTGATCCATCGGGGGGCACAGTCGAGGAGGCAAGCAGTTGACCGCGCCCAGTACCTTCGGACTGAGCAGTGAGGCCCGCAACCTGCACTGGCTGCTGACGAACCTCGTCGAGGAGGTGCCCGGACTGCTGTCGGTCGCGGTGGTCTCCTCCGACGGCCTGCTGCTCCTCTCGTCCGACCCCGGCCGCCACGCAGAGGCCCGCGCGGGCCAGGCGGACAAACCCGGCGGCCCGAAGGGGTCGTCCGCCGACCTCGCCACCGTCGTCTCCGGCATCGGCAGCCTCACCATCGGCGCCGCGAAGCTGATGGACGTCGGCGGGGTCCGGCACACCATGGTCGCCATGGACGAGGGCAGCCTCTTCGTGATGTCCATCAGCGACGGCTCGCTGCTCGGCGTGCATGGCTCCGCGGACTGCGACATGAGCGTGGTGGCGTACCACATGGCGCTCTTCGTCGGCCGTGCCGGACACGTCCTGACGCCGGAACTCCGCAGCGAACTGCGCAAGTCCCTAGAGGCCGAGTCGGCTGGGAGCGCCCGATGAGCAGTACACCGAATAAGCTTCCTGTGCGCGGCGGCGACCGCAAACCCGCCCGCGTACGCCCCTATTCGCTCACCGGCGGCCGTACCCGCTTCGGGCATGTGCTGCTGGTCGAGACCTTCGTGGCGGCTCTGGAGGCCCCCGAAGAACGCCGTGAACTGACCAATGGTTCACTGGCCACCCGAGTGATGCCCGAGATGCGGGCCATCGTCGAACTCTGCCGCCGTATGCGCACGGTGGCCGAGATCGCGGCTCTGCTGAAGATGCCGCTCGGGGTGGTCCGCGTGCTCCTCAGCGACCTCGCGGACCAGGGAAAGATCCGTGTGTACGGAACCGGTCACGGCCCCGGACAGCCTGACCGCGCTCTGCTGGAAAGGGTGCTGAGTGGACTCCGTCGTCTCTGACGCCTCCCCGGGCGTCTCACCGCTCCCCGTCGACCTCGACGAGCAGGAGCACCTCCAGGCCTGGCAGACGGACCGCACGCGCGCCCCGATCGCCACGAAGATCGTGGTGGCGGGCGGCTTCGGCGTCGGCAAGACCACCCTGGTGACCACCGTCTCGGAGATCACGCCCCTCCAGACGGAGGCGCTGATGACCGAGGCCAGCCAGGAGACCGACGACCTCACCGAGACGCCGGAGAAGCTCACCACCACGGTGGCGATGGACTTCGGCCGCATCACCCTCGACGACGACCTGGTGCTCTACCTCTTCGGCACGCCGGGCCAGCAGCGGTTCTGGTTCATGTGGGACGACCTGGTGCGCGGCGCGATCGGCGCGGTGGTGCTGGCCGACACGCGCCGGCTCGCGGACTGCTTCCCGGCGCTCGACTACTTCGAGAGCAGCGGCCTGCCCTACGTGGTCGCGGTCAACCACTTCGACGGCAGCGAGCGGTTCGAGCCCGAGGATGTGCGCGACGCCCTCACGATCCCCCCACATATACCTGTCATGATCATGGACGCGCGGCGCCGGATCTCTGCGATCGAGACCCTCCTGGCCCTGGTCGGCCACGCGCTCGACGTCACCCCCGAGTGAGGGAGCGTCATATGGATCTACGCGGTGTCGCGCTGATCCATAAGACTCCCCCTCGTCCCGATAGGAGCACCACCCGCATGCGGAAGATACTCGTCGTCGGAGCCGGCCAGTCCGGACTCCAGCTCGCCCTCGGCCTCCAGTCGAACGGGTACGAGGTCACCCTGATGTCCAATCGGACCGCGGACGAGATCCGCACCGGCCGGGTCATGTCGACGCAGTGCATGTTCCACACGGCGCTTCAGTACGAGCGCGATCTGCAGCTGAACTTCTGGGAGTCCCAGGCCCCGAAGATCCAGGGGCTCGGTGTCTCCGTGGCGGGTCCGGAGTCGCAGCGTGTCATCGACTGGGTGGGCAAGCTCGACGGCTACGCGCAGTCGGTGGACCAGCGCGTGAAGATGGCCGGCTGGATGGAGACGTTCGCGCAGCGCGGCGGACAGCTGGTCATCCACGGCGCGGCGGTCTCCGACCTCGACTACTTCTCCCGCGCCTACGACCTGGTGCTCGTGTCCGCGGGCAAGGGCGAACTGGTCTCCATGTTCGGCCGCGACGCCTCGCGCTCCCCGTACAGCGAGCCGCAGCGCGCCCTCGCGGTCGCCTACGTCCACGGCCTGGGCCCCCGCCCGGAGCACCCGGACTACGACGCGGTGCGCTGCAACCTGGTGCCGGGCGTCGGCGAACTGTTCGTCATGCCGACCCTGACCACCTCCGGCCGCGCCGACATCCTGTTCTGGGAGGGCATCCCCGGCGGCCCGCTCGACGTCTTCAAGGGCGTCAAGGACCCCTCCGAGCACCTCGCCCTGACCCTGGAACTCATGGAGCGCTTCACCCCCTGGGAGTACGCGCGGGCCACCAAGGTCGAGCTGACCGACGCGAACGGCACTCTGTCGGGCCGCTACGCGCCCACCGTCCGCAACCCGATCGGCCGCCTCCCCGGCGGCGGCCTGGTCCTGGGCGTGGCGGACGTGGTCGTCGCGAACGACCCGATCACCGGCCAGGGCTCCAACTCGGCGTCCAAGTGCGCCGCGAGCTATCTCGCCTCGATCCTCGAACACGGCGAGAAGGAGTTCGACGAGGCCTGGATGCAGGCGACGTTCGACCGCTACTGGGACGTGGCCCAGCACGTCACCAAGTGGACGAACGCCATGCTCGGCGTGCCGCCGGAGCACGTCCTGAACCTGATCGGCGCGGCGGGCTCCCTCCCCCCGGTGGCCGACCGCTTCGCCAACGGCTTCAACAACCCCGCCGACTTCGAGAACTTCTTCTACGACCCGGAGAAGACGGAGAAGTACCTGGCCTCGGTCGCCGGGGCCTGACCGGCTTCCGACCGCTTGCCACGACCGACTTCTCCCGGACGGCCCCGGCTGCTCTGCCGGGGCCGTTGGGGTTCCCTGGCACTCAGACGCTCGATGCCGCGGTTATCGCTGCCGCGCGGCCTCGGTCAGGGCACGCTCGTAGTCAGTGAGCGTGGCGAGCTGGTCGGGGCTCAGTGCGGCGAGGCGGTTCTCGATGTCGTTCAGCCGGCGTCCGACGGTGTCGCGTTCCTTCCGCTGCCGTTCGGTCAGGGCGCGCTGGGCGTCGAGGGCCTTGTGCGCCGCGCGGGCCCGTTCGGCGGCGCGTTTCTCCGCGTCGGTCATGGCGCGCACCCGCTCCGCCCATTCCTGGGCCAACTGCGCGATCACATGTCCCTGGTCGAGGGTCGACTGCGGATCCCGGGCCATCAGCAGGCGCATGTACGAGGAGATCTCCATGCTGTTGCGGTACTGCTGCCGGGCCAGCAGTCCGGCCGCGCGACGGCTGTCCGCCAGGGCGAGCCGGGCCCGGGTGAGCTGTCCGTCCAGCCGTGCGGCCTCGGCCTGCCGCTTCTTCAGCTGCTCGGCGGTGACGTCGTAGGTCTCGGTCGCCTGTTCCACTCGGTGGTAGGTCCCCCGGAGGTCCGTCAGCAGATCGGAGAGCGTACGGTCCGCGTCCGGGCTCCGGCGGGAGTCGGGGGACGGGTCCGAGGCCCCCGCCGCGGGCGTGGGGGCGAGCAGGGCCGAGGCCGTCACCGCCGCCGCGCACACCAGGCGGAGCACCCGCTCTGCCATGTGATCACCTCCGGTGCGGGTGGTCTTCCCCTCGCACCGGAAGCATGGGGCGCGGGCTGGGCGGGCGCGCGCCCAGTGGTCCGGCCGGCCCAGTGAGGTCACCCGGCGGTGGCGTCCGGACCGTCGCCGTGCGCCGTGCCGCGCGCCTTCGTGCGCGGCTTAGGCCACGGCCACTGCTGCTGACGTCCGCCGAGGTCCCCCTCGGGGTCGTACGCGTACTTCCAGCCGGGATGGAGCCCGAATCTGCCGGGAGGCCCCGCCGGAACGCGACGGTAGACGAGGACGGTGGGCGGTCCGCCGTCCGCGTCCGGTACCGGGACGCGGTACGTCTTCGGCGGGTGGCCGGTCAGGCCGAGCAGGACCGGAAGGACGCGCCCGTCCAGGGGGCCGCCCACGAACGGGGTGTCTTGGCTCTTCACGGCACCAGTGTCCTCCGCCCGTCGGCGGACCGGGTCACACGGCACCGCGTCACAGCAGGTGGCCCGCGTCGCGGAGCACCGGCAGGACGCGGCGGACCAGGGCGCCGACCGGCCCCTCGGCGCTCTCCAGGGCCAGCGCGGCCCGTACCACGGCGGCGGTCTGCGCGTCGCGTCCCGCCGTCGCCGCGAGGCACGCCACGAACTGCTCCACGAGCCAGTCCCTCAGCTCGTCGGCCGGCGGCTGCTTGTCCTCGTCGAGCCAGATCAGCGAGGCGGCCTCGACGGTGGTGATCCACATCCGCACGGTCATCCGCAGCCGCGGTCCCGGCTCCTCGGCGCCGACATGGCTGAGGATGTGCTCGGCGGCGGCCCGTCGTACCCCGTCCACGATGGCGGAGGTGCGGGACGTCTCGACGACGCTGCCGCCCTGCAACAGGGCGCTGAACCCGGCGTCGTGCCGGCCGACGAAGGCCAGGTAACGGTCCAGGGCACGGCCCAGGCGCCGGGTGAGCGGCCCCTCCTGGGGCTCGGCGAAGCACTGCTGAAGCTCCTCGGCCGCGGAGCGCAGCGCGGCCTCGTAGAGCTGCTGCTTGCCGCCCGGGAAGTAGCGGTACACCAGCGGGCGGGAGACCCCGGCCGCCTCCGCCACGTCGTCCAGCGAGACCTCCTCGGGCGCGCGGTGCGCGAACAGGGACAGCGCGGCGTCGAGGAGCTGGGTCCGGCGCTCTTCGACGCTGAGCCTGCGGTACGCGCGGGTCGGGGCCTCGGAGGTCATGTCCCGCAGCGTAATCGGGACGCCGCGGGTAGGGGCAGCGGCCGGGGGAGCGGCCGTCCGGTTGTCGCCCGCCCGTACGCCGTGCTCAAGCCAGCAGTCCCGAGGACCGCCAGAGCCGCCGGCCGACTCCCCGTAGCACCCCGATGTCGTCGAGGAAGCCGGTCAGCCGCTGTGCGCCGGTCCGCATGACCTCCCGGCGGTGGCCGCTGGCCCGCACCTGGGCCACGGCCTCCCGCTTGTCCAGACCCACGTTCGCGTACACCTCGGGGTTCACGAAGGCGACCGAAAACACCCGGGCGAACTCGCCGGAGGTGACCCGGGTGAACTCCTGCGACCATCGCGGAGCGGTCAGCATCTGGCGGCGCAGTTCCTCGCGCGCGTAGCGGACGTGCCGGGCCTCCTCCACGACATGGATGCGTGTGACGCCGCGGATCAGCGGCTGCACCCGCTCGTCGGGGAAGGTCAGCCGCTGCATCCAGTCCAGGACCTCCTCGCCGAGGAGCGTGGCCGTGAAGGACCCGGGGGTCGTCGAGATCGTCTTGAAGACGCGGCCCAGGCTCTGGTGGACCCGGCTGACCGGGTACCAGGGCGTGCCGCCGTGTGTGATCAGCCGGGCGAACATCTTGGAGTGCCGGCACTCGTCCTCGATCTCGGTCAGCGCGTAGCGCACATGCGCGCTCGTGGCCGCCTTGTCGTAGATGTGCCGCACCAGCAGCTGCATCAGGATGATCTCGAACCAGATGCCGAGCGAGGCGAGCGAGGCGGCCTCGTGCTGGGAGAGCAGGATCCGCTGTTCCTCGCCCATGCGCTTCCACAGCGGAGTGTCGTACAGCGACACCAGCTCCGGGGGCCAGAACCACTTGCCGTCCTCGAAGGGCGCGTCCCAGTCCAGTTCCCTGTCCGGGTCGAAGGAGTGCTTGGCGGAGGAGGCGAGCAGCCGCTCGGCCACCTGTTCCCGGTCCTTGATCAGGCCGAGCGCGTCGCGCAGCACGTCGGCTTCGGTCACGGTCGTCATCGCTGTTCCCCACCACGTCGTCGTACGGGCCGCTGTTACCGGCGGTCACGTCTTATGAGACTGCGCGTCAGCAAGGGCGTCAATCCCCTGAGCGCCACTTGTTGACGCCGCGTCTACCACGGGGGCCGAAGCCGGGCCGCAGGACGGCCGAAAACCGGACGCGGAACGCCGTGCGGCGAAGGAGAATCAGCGGGTGGCCGAGGTGCCGGTCGCCGCGACCGGCCAGGCCATCTCCCTCGTGACCGGTGAACGGAGGCTTGAACGGTGGCGGTTCGAGACCGGGTCCCCATGGCGGACAGCGCCGCCGCCCGCCGCAGCCTGGCGGGCCTCGCCCTCGGCGACGCCTTCGGAGAGCGCTGGTTCCCGCTCTTCCGCGCCCCCGCGCAGGAGCTGGCGGAGATACGCGCGCGGCGCACGCCCGAGGAGCCCGAGTGGCGCCCCGCGGACCCGGCCGGCGCCCGCTCAACGGGCCGTAGGGGAAAGGGCGTTGCCCCCGGGTGACGTCCGCGCGTCCGCATCCGCCCCGGAGCGCGGGCGTGAGGCGGGCCCGGACCCCGGCCGTGAGTTCGGCCCGTAGCCCGGCCGGGAGTCCAGCACCGCTTCCATCACCGCCCTCGCGACCGGCGCCGCGTTCCCGCCGCCGCTGATCTCCCCGCGTTCGGCCGCCGCGTCCTCCACCACCACCGCGACCGCCACCGCCGGCTCCGCCGAGCCGTCCGGCTGCGCCCAGGAGATGAACCAGGCATAGGGCTTGCCGGAGTTGCCGACACCGTGCTGGGCCGTGCCCGTCTTGCCGCCCACCAAGGCGCCGGGGATCGCCGCGCTCCGGCCCGTGCCCTCCTGCACCACGTCCGTCATCATCTGCCGCAGCAGCGCCGCCGTCGCCGGGCTCATCGCCCGGTACCGGGTGTGCGGCCCGGTCGTGCCGACCGTCGTGCCGGCGCTCGTCGTCGTCCTCTCCACGAGATACGGCGCCTGCACCGAACCCCCGCCCGCCACCGCCGCCGCGACCATCGCCATCTGCAGTGGAGTCGCCCTCGTGTCGAACTGCCCGATCGAGGACATCGCCAGCTGCGCCTGGTCCAGCTTCCGGTCGAACGTGCTCGACGCCACCGCGAACGGCACACGCAGCCCGGGGTCGTTGAAGCCGAAGCCCTCCGCGGTCGCCGCCATCGTCCGCAGCCCCACCGCCACGCCCATCTTCGCGAACACCGTGTTGCACGACCACTCGAAGGCATAGCGCAGGGACGCGTTCGTGCAGCCGTCCGTCTCATTGCTCAGCCAGGTCGTCGTGCCCGGCAGGAGGTAGGGGTCCGGGGACGGCGTCGAATCGTCGGGGTCCCACACCAGTCCCGAGTCCAGCGCCGCCGCGGCCGTCACCACCTTGAAGGTGGAGCCGGGCGGGTACGTCTGCCGGATCGCCCGGTTCAGCATGGGCTGCGCCGCGTCCCCGGTCAGCCGCGCCCAGGCCCGGGCGGTGGACGCCGAGACCCCCGACAGCTCCCCGGGGTCGTACGACGGCGCCGAGACCAGCGCCAGGATCCGCCCGGTGGACGGCTCGATCGCGGCCACCGCGCCCGTGCGCCCGGCCAGGTACCGGTAGGCGGCCCGCTGCGCCGCGTCGTTGAGGGTGGTGACGACCCGGCCGCCCGCCGGGCGCTTGTGCACGAGGTCGTTCCACAGGGGGAACAGCGAGAGCGTCGGATCGGTGCCCGCCAGCACCGGGTCCTGCGCGTTCTCCAGCAGCGTCGTCCCGTACCGCTGCGACGCGAAGCCGGTGACCGGCGCGTACAGCGGGCCGTCCGTGTAGGTGCGCTCGTAGCGGAAGGTCCCGCCGGTGTCCCGGGAGCCGGTCACCGGCCGTCCGTCCACCATGATGTCGCCGCGCGGCCGGCCGTAGCGGTCGATCGCCTGCCGGTGGTTGGCGGGGTTGTCGCCGTACCGCGCGGACTCGAAGATCTGCACCCGGGTCGCGTTCGCCAGCAGCGCGACCAGCAGCACCGCGCACAGGGCCGCCGCGCGGCGGATGGTGGGGATCTCCCCGTGCCGGGCGACGCCGAGATCCGGCGGGAGGCTCATGGCAGCGCCGCCCCGTCGTGCTGGCCGCGCGCCGAGTCACTGATCCGGATCAGCAGCGCCACGATGATCCAGTTCGTCACGACCGAGGAGCCGCCCTGGGCCAGGAAGGGCATCGCCATGCCGGTGAGCGGGATCAGCCCCGTCACCCCGCCCGCGATCACGAACACCTGGAGCGCGACGATCGACGCCAGCCCGATGGCCAGCAGGCGCCCGAACGGGTCGCGCAGCGCGAGGCCCGCCCGGTAGCCGCGCTCCACCAGCAGCGCGTAGACCAGGAAGAGCGCGGACAGACCCGCGAGGCCCAGTTCCTCGCCCGCCGTGGCCAGGATGAAGTCCGACTTGACGGCGAAACCGATGAGCACCGAGTGGCCGAGCCCGAGCCCGGTGCCGAGCGCGCCGCCGGCGGCGAACGCGAACAGGGACTGCGCGAGCTGGCCCGCGCCCTGCCCGGCCTCGATCGACGCGAAGGGGTGCAGCCAGTCGGCGACCCTGCCGTGCACATGCGGCTCCAGCCGGCCGACCGCGAGCGCCCCGAGGACGGCGAGCACCAGACCCACGGCGATCCAGCCGGTACGGCCCGTGGCGACGTACAGCAGCACCACGAACAGACCGAAGAACAGCAGTGAGGTACCGAGGTCGCGCTCCAGGACCAGCACGCCGACACTCAGCAGCCAGACCGCGACGACCGGGCCGAGCACACGCCCCGCGGGCAGCCGCAGCCGCCCCGCACGGCCGGCCGTCGACACCAGCGCATGGCGGTTGGCGGCCAGATACCCCGCGAAGAACACCGCCAGCAGTACCTTCGCGAACTCCCCGGGCTGGATGGAGAACCCGGCGACCCTGAGCCAGATCCGGGCGCCGTTCACCGCCGGGAAGAAGATCGGCAGGATGAGCAGCAGCAGCGCGGCGACCACCCAGACATAGGTGTAGCGCTGGAGCACCCGGTGGTGGGGCAGCAGCAGGACCACGGCGATGAACAGGGCCACGCCCACCGTCGACCAGTACAGCTGGGTGGGGGCGGCCCGGTCGCCGGGGGTCGCCAGATCGAGGCGGTAGATCAGCACCAGGCCCACGCCGTTGAGCAGGACGGCGATCGGCAGCAGCAGCGGATCGGCGTACGGGGCACGCAGCCGCACCGCGCCGTGCGCGAGCAGCGCGAGCAGGCCGAGCCCGGCGCCGTAGCGCACGGTTCCGGGCGGCACGCTGCCGTGGTCGGCGAGACCGACGGCGCAGTAGCCGTACACGGAGAGCAGGACGGCGAGGACGATGAGGGCGCACTCGATGCCACGGCGCCGGGGCAGACGCAATGCGACGGGAGCGAGGGGTTCCGCTATCGGCTGGGCCCTCTGTGCCGTCTCCGCTCCTCGCGTTCCGGGCTCGATCATGTGCGGAACGTAGCAAGCGCGCGAGTGGCATGTCCCGTTATAGGGGGTCAATCGGGCCGTTCCGGTACATGTCGTGCCGGCGGTGGCCTCACTCCGCGAGTTCCTCCAGCAGACGGGCCGTGTCCAGACCGGCCCGCAGGTACTCCACGAACAGCTCGTTGTGCAGCGCCCAGGGGCCACGGCGGGCGCGGATCATCCGGATCGCCTCGTCGGCGGTGTGACCAGCCCGGATCAGCGCCTGGGCGACGACCAGCCCCGAACGGTTGTACCCGTGGTAACAACGGACGAGAACCCTCCGGCCGTCCTCCAGGGCGTCGTCGGCCGCCCGTGCGAGCCGCATCACGCCCGCGATCTGCGTCCCGTCCAGCGGCCCGTCCGGAACGGGCCACACATGGTGCTCGACCCCCTCGTCCGGCCCGTATCCGGGCAGCCGCAGCAGGCTCAGCACCAGATCGAACTCATCGCTCACGACAGCGAATTCCCGCTGCCCGGAACGTCCCGCGAACTCGTGCCCGCCCATCCACAGGCCGGGCACGATCTCACTCCACGGGACGTCCGGCGCGGGAATCTCGGGTTGCATTCTGCGGGTCCGCAACTGCGCCTCCCACCGAGTCCCCAACTGCTCACAAAGGTAACCGGGTTCTTGCCCCTGGAGCACCCCGCCTGTTCCCATGGTCATGGGGTGATGGTGCATGGACGGACTGCGCGTCATACCGACCTGGCGACACGGCCAGGAACGCCTGTACGTGTGCGACGCTCACGGCAGGAACCTGGCCTGGTACGACCGTGAGACGGGCCGCGTCAACGTGCTCGGCGAGGACCGGCGGCAAGACGTCCTGGACGCGCTCCGACCGTATCTGACCGGCCCGGTCACCGTGGGGCCGCCGCCCGTCCCCACCCCCGCCGAGCTGGCACGGCTCTCCCTCCACCCGGACGACGACCTGGCGCCGAACCGGCCCGGCGAGGCACTGCTGATCGCCCTGGACCGCGACCCGGGGTCGGCGCACCGGCTGCGCCCCGACCCCCGTCGGCGGGCGCTCGCCGCCGAGCAGACGGTGGGGGAGGCGCTGGACCAGCTGGAGGGCGCGGGCTGGCGCACCCTGCACTCCGTGCCGCTGCCCGGCGGGGACCGCGTCCACCATCTGGTGATCGGCCCCGGCGGCCTCTTCGTCGTCCACGCGCTGAACGCCCGCAGACAGCGGGTCCTCGTGGCCGACCCGGTGGTGACGGTGGGCCGTGGCGAGCCCCGTCCGCTGCTGCGCCGGGTGCGAGCCGACGCGGACCGGGCGTCGTACGCCCTCACCGCCGAGGTGCATCCGGTCCTGGCGGTGACGGACCCCGCCCGTCTGGAGGTCACGGCCCCGCTGCGGGAGGTCCGGGTGCTGACGGACACCGACCTGTCCGGCCTCGCCCGCCTGGGCGGGGTCCTCAAGCCGGCGGACGTGGAGGCCCTGCACGCGATGGCACGCGACCGGCACACCTGGGTCAGGGTGTGACCGGGCGCAGCGCGTGAGGGGACGCAGGACGAGCAGCTCAGACGGGCAGCGGCCGGGCGCGGGCGGGATCGAGCAGCGGGGCCAGCAGGTCGCCGTACGCCTGGAGGCGGGGAGCGAGGTCCCGGGCGCACAGGACGAGGGCCCCCGGGGACGCGCAGGCGGCCACCTCCTCCCAGGTGACCGGCGCGGACACGGTCGGCTGCGGACGCGCCCGTAGCGTGTAGGGCGCCGCCGTCGTCTTGCGGGCCGCGTTCTGGCTCCAGTCCACGAAGACCTTCCCGGGCCGCAGGCTTCGCGTCATGCGGTGCAGCACCAGACGGGGCATCGCCTGCTCCGCCTCCACGGCGAGCCGCTTGGCGTACTCGGTCGTCCGCTGCGACGGCGTGGGCTCCACCGAGGCCAGCAGATGCAGCCCCTTCGAGCCGGACGTCTTCGCGTACGCCTCGATCCCGTCCGCGGCGAGCCGCTCCCGGAGCCACAGCGCGACCCCGCAGCACTCGACGACGGTCGCCGGTGCCCCCGGGTCCAGGTCGAACACCAGCCGGTCCGCGACGTCGGGGGTCTCGACGCGCCACTGCGGGGTGTGGAACTCGGCGACGAGGTTGGCCGCCCACATCAGGCTCGCCAGGTCCTGGACCAGCACCATGCGGGCGGGGCCCTCCGCGCGCGGCACCTCGGCCGTGGTGACCCAGTCGGGCGTACCCGGCGGCACGTTCTTGGCGAAGAAGACCTGGCCGTCCGGGCCGTCCGGGTACCGCAGAAAGGACAGCGGGCGGTCGCGGAGGTGGGGCAGCAGGGCGTCCGCGGTGGTCGCGTAGTAGTGCAGCAGCTCGCCCTTGGTGAAGCCGGTCGCGGGATGGAGGACCTTCTCCAGGTTGCTGAGCGCGAGACGGTGCCCCTCCACCTCGGTGATCGGCGTCATACGATGAGAATCCCACGAAATCGCCTGATATTGATGGAACTGATATCGGCGGAACTGACGACGGAACTGATATCGACGGAACGATGGAAAAAGGTGCGGCACGTGCGATCCATTTGGAACGGCGCCATCTCGTTCGGTCTGGTCAGCATCCCCGTCAAGCTGATGAACGCCACCGAGAACCACTCGCTCTCCTTCCGCCAGATCCATCTGGAGGACGGCGGCCGCATCCGCTACCGGAAGTTCTGCGAACTGGAGGACCGCGAGGTCTCGTCGCCGGAGATCGGCAAGGGGTACGAGGACGCGGACGGCTCGGTCGTGCCGATCACGGACGAGGACCTGGCGCAGCTGCCGCTCCCGACCGCGAAGACCATCGAGATCGTGGCCTTCGTACCGGCCGACCGGATCGACCTGCTCCAGATGGACACGGCGTACTACCTGTCGGCGAACGGCGCCCCGGCCGCCAAGCCCTACGCGCTGCTGCGGGAGGCGCTCAGACGCAGCGGGAAGGTGGCCGTCGCGAAGTACGCGCTGCGGGGCCGGGAGCGGCTGGGCATGCTGCGCGTGGTCGACGACGTGCTCACCATGCACGCCCTGCTGTGGCCGGACGAGATCCGGGCGGCGGACGGGGTGGCGCCGGAGGCCGACGTCCCCCTCCGTGACAAGGAGCTGGACCTCGCGGACACGTTGATGGACACGCTCGGGGAAGTGGACCTGGACGAGCTGCACGACGAGTACCGCGAGGCGGTGGAGGAGCTGATCGCCGCGAAGGCGGAGGGCCGGGAGCCCCCGCCGGCCCCCGAGCCCGAGGGCGGCAAGGTCCTGGACCTGATGGCGGCCCTGGAGAAGAGCGTGCGCGCCGCGCGGGAGTCCCGGGGCGCGGAGCCGGGCCAGGGGGCGGAGGTGAGACACCTGCCGTCCCCGAAGTCGTCGCGCGCGACGCCGAAGGAGGTCGGCGGCAAGAAGTCGACGTCCACGGCGAAGAAGGCGACAGCGACGAGGGCCGCGCCGAGGAAGACGACGACGTCCACGGCGAAGTCGGCGTCCACGGCCAAGGAGACGGGGGCCAAGAAGACGGCGAGTACGGCGAGTAAGAAGACGACGGCCAAGAAGAGCTCGACGGAGAAGTCGACCGCGGCGAGGCCGGAGTCGACGGGGAAGAAGACCCCGGCCAAGGAGACGGCGGCCAAAGCGGCGGCCAAGAAGACGGCGGCTACGAAGACGACCGCGAAGTCGGCAGCCACGAAGACGACCACGAAGAAGACGACCGCGAAGAAGGCGTCCGGGCGGCAGCGGGCGGGGTGAGGCGGTGGTGGGGTGGAAGCGGCCGGGGGGACCGGGAAGGCGTGCGGGGGCCGGGTCGGGGCGACGCCCGACGACTACGTGCCCCGTGCCTCTCGGCAGGTCTCCCCTCGCACCCCGACGTCACTCACCCGGGCCCCCCGAAGTCGCCCCACGGCGTCCCGTCGGGCGGCGGGGCGCCGGGATCCTGGGGACGGAGGCCTTCGCTCGGCGCGGGGGCGGGCGTCGATGGATCCGAGCTGAGGTAGGGAGACACCAGCGGAGACGGCACGTCGCTCGGGAGGGACCTGGTGCCGCCGTGCCGGCGGTGTCTGTGGGACGCGGACGGTCTCGGGGAGCCGGTGGCGTTCTGGCCGTTCTGCCCGTTCTGCCCGTCCTTGCCGTCCGTTCCGTCCTTGCCCTCCCGGCCCTCCGTTCCGTCCCTGCCCTCTCTGCCGTCCTGGCCGTCCTGGCCGTCCTGGCCTTCTCGTCCGTCTCTTCCGTCCTTACCGTCTTTCCCGTCTTTGCCTTGCAGGCCTTGCGGGCCGGCAGGTCCAGCCGGGCCGGGCGGCCCGGAGGGGCCGACGTCGATCTCATGAGCCTGCAGATCGTCGATCTGCATCTGCTCGGAGATGAGCGCAAAGGACTGCACGACGAGCGCGGCGATCAGTGCTGCACCGAGCACCAGGTGGCGTCGCGGCCTTCGATGGGTTTCGTTCACGCTGATCACATGACCCCTCACGGTGTGTGACGGCGCCAGTGTAACTGACAGACAGTCAGATCAAGTGGAGATCCTCATGGAGAGTCGCCCGGGTGCCCGGTGTCAGGCGCGGGACGCGCTCGACCTGCCGCCGAGAGCTCTGGCCGGACTCCTGCGGCAGGCGGAGGACAGCGGTCTCGACCGGCCCCGTGTGGATGTGCGGTGGGAGGCCCGGTGTGGATGTGCGGTGAGGGGCCGAGAGTCTGCTCGCGATGTCGGCGGGGCTCGGCGCCGGCATCCTGGTCGGCCGGCGCGGCCCGGAGGCGGCGGCCACCGTCCTGGACCGCTACCTGGACCGGATCTTTCGTGACGCCCCCGCTGCCGCGGGGATGCGGGGGGGGGGGGGGGGTGATGTCGCTACGTCAGTAGCTCCCCGCCCATGTCGCTGCCGGACAAGGAGGCCGTCCCGCTGAAGAGCGTCCCTGCGGCGAAGTCGGTCGACGCCGCGGTCTGTGCGTCGGCCTCCGCGGCCTCCGCTGCCTGGGCCGGCTGTGCCGCCGCCGCGCCGCCGGGCATCGCGCCCGCGGCGGTCGTACCGGAGTATCCGAGCAGGGATCGTCTCGAAATTGTGGACACAGTTCCCCCTCGTTCACTGGTCCTACGGGTGTCTCCCGAGGCCGCCACCGATCGTATGGGCGTTCGATGGCTGGGGGAGTTGAAGTACGCCGAGCAGCTCACCGAGCACCTCCACCGAGTCCGCACGACCAGCCCCCGTCGACGAGCACATCGCCGCGGACGGCCCGATTCCTTCCGTCGTACCTGAGCATCCCGCCCCCACTCGGCAGGACGGGTGCCTAACCTGGTGAACAGGGCTGTTCTGGCAGCGTGTCGGTGACCGGGGTGGGGTGCGTGACGAAGTCGCGGCGGGTGTTCCTCAGCCATACGTCCGAGTTACGGGAGTATCCGGACGGGCTGTCCTTCGTGGGCGCGGCGGAAGCGGCCGTGCTGTCGGCCGAGCACCTGCCCGTGGACATGAAGTACTTCACCGCCCGGGACGGCAAGCCCGCCGACTACTGCCGTGAGCGCGTCCGGAGCGCCGGAATCTACGTCGGCATCATCGGGTTCCGCTACGGTTCGCCGATACCCGATCTTCCGCACCTGTCCTATACCGAGTTGGAGTTCGAGGAAGCGGGTGCGGCAGGCCTGGAACGGCTGGTGTTCCTCCTGGACGAGGAAGCGGACGTGCGGCTGCCGTACGTGGCGATCCGGGACGAGTACGCGGAGCGCCAGGAAAAGTTCCGGAAGCGCCTGTGCGACAGCGGGATCACCGTGCAGAAGGTGCAGGATCCGCGTCAGCTGGAGGCGCGGCTGCTGCAGGCGCTGCTGAGCCGGCCCTCCGACGAGGCCCCCGCCGTAGCCGTGCCCACGGCCTCAAACCCCCTGCGGACACCGGACAGCCTGGATGCCCGGGCCTGGCAGCGGCTTTGGGAACTGCTGCACCGTGTGGCTCCGACCGCCTGGTGCGAAGAGGCCTACCAATGGTCCTACGTCGTCGACGGCGAGGCCGGGCGGGCCGCCGCGCCGTTCACCACGCCGACCGGCGACCTGTACCGCTGGGCGCTGGATCTGGACGCACGTGAGCAGAGTGCGGACGGGCTGCCGAAGGTGATCGCGTTCGCTCATGCGCTGGGCGCGGGGTTCAGCAAGAGCAGAGGTGCGGAGAGGCGAAGACGTGGATCCGCCCTGAACTCCTGGGTGCGGGAGACACGAGAGCGGTTCGGTCTGCCCGAACCATTGCCGGTACCGGACATCACCACACCCCAGATGACGATGCTGGTGCGGCTCGATCAGGACCCCCAGGAATCCGGCCACGTCTCCGCGGAGGTCTGGCTCCGCCCGCCGGCCGGTTCGTCGGAGTGGAGGCGGGTGCAGCCACCGGAGAGTGCGACCGACCGCATCAAGGTGACCGTGGACGGGGCCCGCATCCTGGTGGAGCGATGCCTGCGTACCTTCAGAGTCGAGGCGGAGGCGTTCCTTCGCCGAGGAGGAGCCGACTGGGAGCAGCCCCCGAAACTGCAGCGCATCGAATTCGCGGTCACCGACACCTTGTTGGAGACCGAGTTCGACCAATGGCTGTGCGAGGTCACCGTCTACAAGCCGCGGATGCTCGGCGAGCAGTACGAGGTGGTGGTCCGGTGCCCGGACGCCCGGGATCTCGCGGACTCCGCCCACCTGTGGTCGAGCCGCTGGGCCTGGCTGGACCACAGGGGCGGCAGGGACGACAAGGCCACCTTCTGGATCCGGAACGAGGACCTCGACCGGTTGGACGACCACGTCGCCGACTGGGAGGAGTCCGAACACCCCGCCTGCGTCGCCATCGCGGCGGACGACGCCGAGCCGGCCTGGCGTGCGGCGCTGCACGTCGGCATGCCGGTCGTCGTGTGGCAGCGCGCCCACCGCTCTCAGCACGAGCCGGCACCCGGACTGAAGGACCTGCTTCCCATCGAGGACGTCTCGGACCTTCCACAAGCGGTGAGGCTGCTGCGCAGAGACACCGGCCTCGCCCGTTCCGCGCGCTCCAGTGTGATTCTCCTCTGGGACGACCCTGATCACTCCCTGGAGACCGCTCCCCTGACCGACGTGAGCTTCGTCTTCTGATGACTCTCACCGCACGCGAAACACCCACGACCGGAGGTGCCGTGAAGGACTGGTGGATCTACAAGGGCGATCGGTCCACCGACCGGCTCGGCCGGCTCGCCGAACACCAGCCGCCCTGGCGCGTGTTCGACGGCGAGATCGACCACGACTACGAGGTTCCCGCGCTGGATGACGAGCGATACGCGGCGGACCGCGAACGCGGCGCCGGCTATATCGCCGACGACGCGGAGATCGACCTCGTCAACACCGCGTTGTATCTGCGTCGCCCGCTCCTGGTCACCGGCGTCCCCGGGATCGGGAAGTCCACGCTCGCCCACAGCATCGCCGAGGACCTCGGCCTCGGGCCCGTACTGCGCTGGCCCGTCACCAGCCGAACCACGCTACGGGACGGACTGTACCGCTACGACGCGCTACGGCGGTTGGAGGACGCCAACCTTAAGCGTCTGGAGCAACAGCCGGACCGGCAACCCGAGGAGGACGCCGACCCCGCCCGGAACATCGGCCGATACCTGCAACTCGGACCCCTCGGCACCGCGTTCCTGCCCACCGAGCGGCCTCGCGTCCTGCTCATCGACGAAATCGACAAGGGCGACATCGACCTGCCGGGCGACCTGCTGACCGTACTGGACGAGGGGCGGTTCGACATCCCCGAACTGGTCCGGCTGTCCGAGTCCTCACCCAGGGTCCCCGTGGGCACGGACGACCAAGTGGGTTCGGTCTGGGTCAAGGGCGGCAGGGTGCGGTGCCATGCCTTCCCCGTCGTCGTCCTCACCAGCAACGGCGAACGCGAGTTCCCGCCCGCGTTCCTGCGCAGATGCATCCGGCTCAACCTCACCCTCCCCGACGAGGACAAGCTCCACCGCATCATCGTGCAGCGCATCGGCCAGGAGGCGGCCGACGAGGCACGGGCTCCCGGCGGCGTCATCGAGACCTTCGTCAAGCGCCGCAGCGAAGGGGAGCTGGCGACCGACCAGCTTCTCAACGCGGTCCAGCTCCGGCTGGCCGGCGCCTGGACGGCACCGGAACAGCTGGCGAGCCTGGCTGAGGCGACCATGCACCAGTTGAGCGGACCGGACGCCACGTGATCTCCGATCTCCTGCCGCTGCTGGCCCAGGGCGGGGTCGACGACCCCACCCCCGAGGAGCTGGCGGACATCCTGTGGCTCGCCCAGCGGGTCCTGCCACCGGGCCGGGCCCCGGGGGGCACCGGCGATCCGTCGAGTACGGAGCGCGCGCATCCCTCCGCGACCGAGGAGCAGGCCGAAGACGCGCCGGAGGACACGACGACGCAGCAGGACTGGGACGAGTCCGCCGTGGACCAGGAGGCACTGGGCGTCCACGTCCCCGGCAGCGACGCGCACGACGGCACCGTCGGCACGACCGGCACACCCGTCCGCGTTCCTGCGGCAGCGTCCCTGCCCCACGCCCTCGCGCTGGTGCGGTCGTTGAAGCCCCTCACCCGCAAGGTCCCGTCGCGAACCGTCTTCGAACTCGACGAAGACGCGACCGTCACCCGGCTGGTGGACGAGGGCATCCTCCTCCCGGTGCTCCGCCCCGCCCCGAGCCGATGGCTCCGTCTCGCCCTCGTCGTCGACTGCGGTCCGTCGATGAGTCTGTGGCAGGACGAGGTCCATGAGATCCAGCATGAGGTGGCCCGTCTGGGCGCCTTCCGTGACATCCGCCGTTGGAACCTCTCGCCCTCCACCGACGGCACGACCGTCGACCTGCGCCCCCACCCCGCCGCGAACCGGCCGCCACGGCACCCCAGAGAAATCATCGATCCCGCGGGTGACCAGCTGATCCTTGTGCTCACCGACACGGTCGGCGCCATATGGCGGACCGGCGCCGCGCACCGCTTGCTGCTCGACTGGACCCGCCATTCCCAGGTGGCCCTTGCCCACATGCTTCCGGCCGCCCTCTGGAATCGCGCCGGCACACCACCGGCTCCGACCCTGATGCACATCCCGCAGCCCGGGCTGCCCAACGCCCAGTGGAAGGTCGTACCCCCGGAACAGCACCGCCTCCGCCGGGGCGGCGGCAGCATCCCGATCCCCGTCGTCGAGCTCGAACCCGGGCCCCTACGGGCCTGGGCCGAGATGACGGCCGGCAACGGACGATGGACGACATCGGCGGCCCTCCTCCTTCCCGCACGGCCGCCGTCCCGGACCTCCAGGGGCCCCACCCGAAGATCGTCGTCGACGCCGGTCGCCGTGCCCGCGGATGCGGCGATCCGCAGGTTCCGTGCCTCGTCCTCCCCCCGCGCCTGGCGGCTCGCAGGGCTGCTCTCCGCCCTCTCCACGGTGACCATCCCGGTGGCCCGCCTGGTGCAGCGCGCCATGCTGCCCGGCTCGTCCCGCAGCGATCTCGCGGAGGTCTTCCTCGGCGGCCTCCTGCGCCGTACCGCCGAGCCTGAAGGACTCCCGTACCGAGGGGACCTGCGCTTCGACTTCCTGCCGGAGATCCGGGACGCGCTCGTCGGCGCCCAGTACCGCGACGACGTGAAGGAGGTCCGGGAACTCGTCCGCACCCAGATCACCGAATATCTCAAACCGCGCTACGGCAGCCCGCGCAGCGTCAAAGGGGCCCTGACCGGCGCATCCCCGCAGCATGTGACGGTACCGGCCGAGAGCGAGGCGTTCGCCACGGCTACCCGGGCGGACCTGGCCCGGATGGGGGCATCGGTCGCCCCGACGCGGTCACCGGACGAACCCGCGGATCCCCCATCAGCCCCTGCCGAGACCGTCTGCGTCAGCTATGCCGGGCCGGATCGCGCCTGGGCCGAGTGGGTGGGCTGGCAGCTCGAGAGCGCTGGGTACAGGGTCGAACTCGACATCAGGATGCCGAGCGGAGCGGACTGGGTCGCATGGCTGGACGCCGCGCTCCGCAATGCCGGCATCGTCGTGGCGTTGCTCTCGAAGGCCTACCTCCGCAGGGAGTGGACCGAACGGGAGTGGTCGGCCGCTCTCGGGATCAGGCCGCCGCGTCTGCTTCCCCTCGAGATCGAGCCTCTGACCTCCACCGACATCCCTGCGCCCCTGGCCGTCCTCCTGCGCAGGCAACTCCACACGCTCGACGAGCCGACCGCCGTCACGACCCTGCTGGAGGCGGTCGGCGGCCCGGCCCGCTCCACCCGGACACCGCCGACCCGCGCCCCGCGCCCGCAGACGCCGCCCCTGCTGCCCAGCAGCTCGCGCCCGCGCCTTCTGCGGAAGCTGCCCCCGCGCAACCCCGGCTTCGTAGGCCGTGAGGACCTGCTCGACCGCCTTCGCGACCTCTTGCTCGGCAGCAGAACGGCCGCAGTTCAAGCACTTCACGGCGTGGGCGGTGTCGGCAAGAGCCAGGTGGCCCTGGAGTACGCGTACCGCTTCCTGAGCCAGTACGAGCTCGTCTGGTGGATCGATGCCGAGCAGACCGACCAGATCTACGTCCACTACAGCGAGCTGGCCGCCCGGCTGGGGATCGCCGATCCGGCGGAGGGAGCCGAGCGCAACGCCCGTATCCTCCTGGAGCATCTGGCCACCAGGGACCGGTGGCTCATCATCCTCGACAACGCGGACGACCCCGCGGGCATCGCCTCACTGCTTCCCTCCGGCGCAGGTCACGTACTGATCACATCCCGCAACCCGGCCTGGCAGGGCCTGGCACGAGGCGTCAGCCTGGACGTCTTCTCCCGGGCCGACTCACGCGGTTACCTCGCTGAGCACATACCCGCACTCGCCCTGGAAGAGGCCGACACCCTCGCGCGGGAACTCGGTGACCTCCCGCTGGCCCTCGCCCAAGCCACCGGGGTCATCAGCAGCGGCATGCCGGTCCAGCGCTACCTCGCACTGCTGCGGGACCAACGATCCCGGATGCTGGACCTTGCTGTTCCGCCCGACTATCCCGGCTCCTTGGCGGGCACGGTGGCCATCGCCGCGCAGCGTCTGGCCGCCGAGCAGCCGAGTGCCGCGTCCCTCCTGCGGCTCGGCTCGTTCTTCGGCCCCGAACCCATCCCCGTCGACTGGCTGATGAGTGCGCAAGGACGACTCTCCACCGTTCGCGTCCCAGCCGACGACGTGCTGTGGCCACAGACCGCCCTGATGCCCCTCACCCGCTACGGCCTCGCCCGGACCAGCCACGACACCTTCCAGATCCACCGCCTGACACAAGCCATCCAGCGCGATCGGACCAGCGAGGCAGAGGCCGCCGCAGTGCGCTCGGACGTCGACACCGTCCTGTCCGGCGTCACGCCCGGTGATCCCGAACTCCCGGAGTCCTGGGACGGGTGGGCCGTCCTGACCTCGCACCTCACGACACGTCCAGGGCCCTTCGAGGACGACCAGTACGCACTGCGCGGGACGCTGTTCGGCGCGGCCCGCTACCTCCTCAGCAGCGGCCGGCCCCGCGAAGCCCTGCGCGTGTGCACCGAGTTCCACGAACTCTGGTCCCACTCCCTGGGCGAGGACCACCCCGGCACACTCGTCTGGGCCGCCTACCGCGGCGAGGCGGCGGCTGCCGTGGGCGAACCCGAGGAGGCGCGGCGTGTGGCCGAGGATGTCCTCGACCGGCGGCGCCGCGTCCTGGGGGAGGACCACCCCGACACCCTCAGGTCGGGCCAGAACCTGGCCACCTCCCTCGCCCACGTCGGCGCATACGAGGAGGCGCGGCGCCTGGCCGAGGACGTCCTCGACCGGCGCCGCCGCGTCCTGGGGGAGGACCACCCCGACACCCTGGCCTCCGCGAACACCCTGGCCGTCATCCTCAGGGACCTCGGCGCACACGAGGAGGCGCGGCGCCTGGCTGAGGAAGTCGTGCAACGAGAGAGCGGTGTCCTGGGCGAGGACCACCCGTACACCCTGGCTTCCGCGCACAATCTGGCCGTCATCCTCGGGGACCTCGGCGCATACGAGGAGGCGCGGCGTGTGGCCGAGGACGTCCTCGACCGGCGCCGCCGCGTCCTGGGGGAGGACCACCCCGACAGCCTCGCTTCCGCGAACACCCTGGCCGCCACACTGAGCGGCCTCCAGGAGTACGCCGAGGCACGTCGACTGTACGAGCGGGTTCTCGAGTGGGGTCGACGTTCCCTGGGCGACGACCATCAGGCCACCCTCGCCGCCGCGCACAATCTGGCCATCACGCTGTACCGCCTCCGCTCCTATCAGGAGTCCGAGGCACTGTTCAAGGACGCGCTCATCCTCAGCCGCCGCGTCCTCGGGGACGACCACCCCGGCACAGAACGCATCGTCGAAGGCCTTGGCGCCGTGCTGATGGCGCTGGGCAAGAACTACCAGGCACAAAGACTGCTGGCTTCACGGAGCAAACGCCCCACGGCGGGAAGGCGCCCTTCAGTGCCGACCGAGGACGACTGACGAGGACAGGAACCGCGACGCCGCCGACGGCACCATCGGGCTTGCTTGCCTGGCCGGCTGCTGGCCTCCGTACTCAGGCCGCTTCCCTCCGCGCCAGCCACATCGTGTGCTCGCGTGACAGCGCCTCTTCCGCCTCGCTGCACCGGCGGGCCCATGCGGCCTCGTCGTCCAAGGGGCGTTCCAGCCCCGAGATGACCAGCAGCAGTTCGCGCGCGGTCAGGGAGTACGCCGCGGCAAGCGGCCGGTACTGCTTGAGCTGGATCACCGCGGTGGCGGTCGCCGCGACGGCCGAGGCGCTGCCCAGACCGTCGTAATGGAGAACGCCGAAGGCCTTCAGACAGCCGCCCACGAGCCCCAGGACCGTCGCCAGGATCCCCAACACGGCCCAGCGCCGCGCCATGCGCTTACAGGTGGCGGCCTTGGTCGCGTACCAGGAGTGCTGCTGCCTCAACCGACCTTGGAGATACACCTGTTGACGCACGGCGAGCGGTTCGGCTCGCAGTCGTCGCATCGCCGGGGTGATCTCCGGCTCCTCTCCCGCGCCCGCACTCCAACCGACGTCCTGCATCCCGTGCAGGATGTCCGCCATGTCCCGCAGAAGCCGCTCGTCGGCCGCTGCGTCCGAGGCCGCGAAGGGCTCCGCCCGGACCGCGTACTTCCAGGAGAGCGTGCGCAGCGTCTCCGCGGCGGCCCGCCCCCGGTACCAGGAGCGCTGGGGGTTGTTGATGCTCAGCAGCATCGCCGGGCCCAACGACACCAGCAGAGCGACGGCGGCGCACAGGGCGCCGAGATCGATCCCGTTGTGGAGTTCGACATCGACGGCCCCCAGAAAGGCCCCGGCCACCAGCAGGCCGAGCTGAACCCCCGACCAGCGAACGGTCTCCGCCTGCCCCGTCAGGGACGCACGGTCCGCGGAACGGAACATCGGCGGCAACGTGGCGTCGGTCAGGATCAGTTCGTCGATTCCCCCGGTCATGCCCCGATCATGGCGAGAGGCTCCCGGCAGCGCAATCCCTCGACCACCTGTCGGGCAGCGCGAAGTCGTACCTCGACGCGGTGTCCGGGGTGGAGGTCGGTGACGGCCGGGTCACCGCGAGCGTCCACGTCACGGAACGGTACGAGGCGGAACTGTTCCTGGACGGGCCCGGCAGGAGAGCCTCCCGCGGCAGCGGAAGGCGGCCCGGGAGCGCACGCGGAGACCTTGTCGTGGTCCGGTCCCGTATCCGCTACCCGCTCGACATCGGCCCCTTCGCGCGGACCGAGCCCTGGCGACCTCCGCAACCTCGCGATCACCTTGGCGAACCTCGCGGCCGCCAAGGATCACTACCGGTCACGCCCGGACCAGGCGCTCGATCTCATCAAAGCCCGGCACCTGAGAACGCTCGAGCCTCGTTCGGTCAGCAGAGCACACTACGACTGAGGCAAGCGTGTTACGGTTATTTCATCTGATGCGTTGGAGCTTCTCGAAGCAGGAGCTAAAGGCCAAGAGGGGACCCGACACCGACAACGTTCTGCGCGCGGGTCGCTCCATCGAGAAAGAATGGTCCGGAGCCTGGTCGCCGATGAGGGTGCTGGCATCGGCATCGTTCCTGTCCAGAACGCCCGCCGAGTTCGTCGGGCGTCGAGAGGTGAAAGATCAGTCATGCCCCGATCCATGCACGCGCTCGTAGCCGAAAAGGTTGGCGAGCCGACCGATGTCCTGCGGCTGGAATCTCGGCCTGTTCCCACACCGGAAGCCGGTCAGGCGTTGATCCGCGTGAAGGCCACTCCGATTCATGCCAGTGATCTGCATGTGCTGCGTGGCCGTTACGGATTCTCCCCCGACTTCCCCACTGTCGGGGGTCACATGGAATGTGTGGGCCGTATTGAGGCCCTGGGGCCGGATACCGAGGGGCTGGAGATCGGCGAGCGCGTGGTGGCCGTTGCTGTCCCGGCGGTACCCGGGCCGCGTGTGGCCGGCACTTGGCAGGAATATCTTGTCGCCGATACACGAAGGCTCCTGCCGGTCCCTGATCGTCTGAGCGACTCCAGCGCATGTCAACTCGCCGTCAACCCGTTGACCGCGCTGCTCCTGGTGACTCGCGAACTCGACGTACAGCCGGGTGAATGGTTGTTGCAGACGGCCGCGGGCTCCACCGTCGGCCGGCTCGTCATTCAGCTGGCCAGGCATCTGGGTATTCCGACGATCAATGTCGTGCGGCGGCGCGATGCCGTTGAGGAGATCAAAGTGCTGGGCGGTGACGAGGTCATTTGCACTGAGGACGAGGACCTGGTGCAGCGTGTGGCCGAGATAGCAGGACCGGCGGGCGTGCGCAAAGCCATCGACTGCGTCGCGGGCCACGTGGGTGCCCAGGTATCCCAGGCATTGGCTCCGGGAGGACAGGTCGTGGTCTACGGCGCGCTCTCCACCCATCGGCAGACTGACCCGGCAGCGCTGACGATCCCACTGCAGGCACGCTCGGTCATCTACGAGACCAAAGCAGTCCGTGGCTTCTGGCTGAACCGCTGGTTCGGCACCGCCTCACCTGCGGATACGCTGCGCGCGCTGTCCGAGGTTTGCAGTCTCGTCGCTGATGAAGTGCTGAGCATCCCCCAAGGCGAGCCGTTCCCGCTTGAACGCTTTGCCGAAGCCATCTCGCTCGCCGAACAGCCCGCACATGGCGCCAAACCACTCTTCGTCTTCGAAGACGGCCGGGACGAAGACGACAGGTAGGACGCGGCCCGGCCGGTGTCGGCGGACGTGCAGCTGCTGGGCATCGACTTCCAGGTGCCCACCAGCTTCTTCGCCGTGTGACCACCGGAGGTGAATGCGGTCGGGGTCTCCGTATGAGCTCACCGAGCAGGAAAGGTGAGCCGCAGAACGATCTCGCCGTCGTCGATCTCCCCGGTGGGCTCGAAGCCGAACTTCTGGTAGAAGGGCCATGGTTCGCCCTCGCCGGGCTCGTAGCTGGTCAGCAGCTCGGTGGCGCCGTCCGCGCGAACCAGGGCGGCGATCTGTGTGAGCGCCTCCCGGCCGATCCCTTGCCCTTGGTGCCGCTTGTCGACGAGGAGGCGCCAGAGGAAGTGCCGCCCTCTGTAAGGACCAGCCGGCGGTTTCCACGACAGCATCACGAAGCCGACCGGCTCGTCGCCGCGGTACACGGCGCGGTACCAGGGATTGGCCTCCGGTTTCTTTGCCGCCTCCTTGAGCGACTTGGACACCGAGGCGACGAACTGCTTCTGGTCACCGCGGACGCGGAGGGCGCAGACGGCATCCCGGTCGTCGTCGGTGATCTCCCGTAGGTGCACACCCGGGGACTTCATGCCACACCCTTCCACATCCGGTAATTGCGCCATCCGGGGCCCACGTGAAGAGCAGCCACCGGGCGGCATCTCCGTGCGTACGCGCTGCCGAAGACGCCAGGTTGGACATCTTCGCAGCGTATTCGCCCCAGCCGAACTGGAACGGGACTGGCACGCCGGGGTGTGGCCACGTCCGGAGCAGCTCCAAGGGGAGAGCAATTCGGCCTGACGCGGCGATGGCTGAGAGCCCAAAGTGCCAGGAGCCAGGGACGTCGGTTGCGTGATCAACCGATCTGCGGCGGGTCGCAGGCTCATTCGTCAGCTGGGCGGGCTGACCTGGGCAGACGCCTCAAGATCCTGTCCACGAATAGCCCACAGGCCGCGTCATCGGGCCGCCTCGGGCGGTATACGCCTGCACAAACGCGAAGACCCCGACCGCAACGTTTCCGCTGGTGACGGGGTCTTTGGGCACCTCGTACCGAGTGGTCGGCTTCGCCGACGGGCTGCAGCACCCCGGGTGTTACAGCCCGTCCTTGAGCGGACAGCCCGGCCGTCGCAAGTCAGTGGGACTGCGACGGGGGCCACTGACCGCGGGACAGGTCGTGGTCGAGCAGCCCGTCGCTGACATCGCCCTTGTAGAAGAGGTCCGAGCCGAACTTGTCACCGAAGTGCTCCGCCAGCAGGGACGAGAACAGCAGGGCGGCTGACTGTGGCCGGTGGTTCATGACCAGCTGACTGGTCTCGCCCGCCTCGTTGAAGTACACGACGACGAAGTTGTAAATCTCGATTCCACCCGGACGGTAGGTCTCGCTGCCACGGATGGTGGAGCGGTAGTCTTCCAGGAAGAGCTCGCCGCGCTTGCCGAAGAAGCGGAAGTCCTGGAAAGCGTAGTTGCTTCGAGCGAAGCTCAGCAGTTCCCCTAATTTTTCCTTGCCGATCACTTCACCGTTGGCGAAATTTCCCTGGAGGATGACGTCGTCGGCGAGATTGTCGAGCCACTCTGGGTAGTAGTCCAGGTGCGGCGCCTGGTTGTTCAGCTTTCCGGTGGGCTCGTTCGGTGTGGTCATTGACGCTCGTCTCCTCGTTCCTGGATTTTATTCGGCGTGTTTCCGGACTCGGGACGTCCAGAGGTTTTGGAATCCACCAGCACGGCGCACCTTTGGCCAATCGCAGCTCCCCTCGTCCGAACAAGAAATTCTCGTTCGAATCAGGGAGATGAAGATGTAGTCCGAGGGGGGATATCGAGCGCCTCGGCGACCAGCCTGTTGATCGTGGCGGTCACCTTGCGCTTGTCCTCCAGTTTCGATGTGCCCGCGGGCAAGCATTCCTGCTTCGAGCAGTTCCTCCGATGAAAAGAATCGTTGACCGTAACGGCCGCTGTCCAACGAAAGTCAGAGACTGCACTTATCTCACTGAGAGATAAGTGGGGGCTCTCTGAGGGATACTGGGAGGGTGGAACTGAGCCAGCTCGAGCACTTCGTCGCCGTCGCCGAGGAGGCGAACTTCACCCGTGCCGCCGCACGGCTGCACGTCGTCCAGTCCGCGGTCTCCACCACGATCAAGAACCTCGAGCGAGAACTCGGCACGCCGCTGCTGGAACGCACCACCAAACGCGTGCTGCTCACCGATGCCGGTGCCGCCCTGCTCCCGCGCGCCCATGCCGCTCTCAACGCGGCCCGGGAAGCCGCAGACGCGGTGGCCGAGGTCCGCGGAGGACTGCGCGGCACCCTGCGGCTGGGCACGATGACCACGGTGGGGCTCATCGACTTTCCTGCGCTCCTCAATGAATTCCACCGGCGTCATCCCGGTGTGCTCCTGCAGACCAGCGCCGCCGCCTCCGGCTCCCAGGGACTGATCGACGCCCTCCTCGAACGGCGGCTCGACCTCGCCTTCGTCTCTCTGCCCGGACCGCACCCGACGGGCATCACGCTGACCGACCTCGTCACTTCGGTGCTCGACCTCGTCGTGCCGGCCGACCATCCGCTCGCGAAACGTCGCACCGTGCCGATCACCGAACTAGCCGGCCTGGACTTCGTGGACTTCCCCGTGAGCTATGGCATCCGGACCGTTGCCGATCAGGCCTTCGCTGCCGCCTCGGTGACCCGTCGCGTCGCCCTCGAGATCACCGACGTCCCCACCGGCGTGGCCTATGTCCGCAACGGCCTGGGCGTGGCGCTATTGCCACGGCCTGCCCTCGCCAAGGCGGAGGACGTCGCCACGCCGACCATCGACGACGCCGACCTGGACTGGCCGTTTTCCCTGGCCGTTCCGTCCGAGCGCACGCCCAGTCGTGCGGCACGTGCCCTGATCGCGATAACGCCCCAGTTCCTCATCTGGCGAGGATGAGCATCGCCTCGGAGTGTTCAGACCGGGTGAGTGAGAGGCAATGAGAAAGAGCGGGAGTCAGTGAGACTGATTCCCGCTCTCTCGTGTTGGCATCCGCGCGGGTCAGACCCTGGTTCTTGCTGGCTGACTGGCGAGTGCCCCCGGCGGGGGACTCGGGACATGGCAACAGGGAGGAAAGCCGCCGATGGAAGGCGCACAGCTCGTGATCCAGACGGTTGTCCGGTTGAAGCGGTGGACCGTCGGCTTGCGGTCGCAGGCTCGAGTTCCGTGGGACAGGCGGGAACCGTTGTGAGATCCGGGTGTGCGGGTGATGGGGTGGTGAGGATCTGGTATGGCCCAGTCCGCGACGGACAGTCCCCGCGCGCTGGTCGATCCGTTGTTCGCGCAGCTCACGAAGCGGTTGACCGTTCGCTCGAGAACCTGTCATGGAGATCAGTCGACACTGCGTTCGGCGGTCTGCGACCTCTATCATTGGCGTACGTGTTCGAACTGCCCCTGACCAGGGCCTTGTTGAACACAGGCCGGGAGCAGCCACTCCCGGATTCGTGAGTCGCCCATGGCGGCGGATGAGCGGCGGACGCCGCTGGGGGGAACGACTTGTCAATCAATGACAGTCCGCGGATAAACCAGTCCGCGAAGGCATCACCACGGTTTGACAGCAGTGCCGCCGCTGCCTGTTCGCCGAGTATCACGGGTACTCCGGCCTGGGCGGCAGCGGAAGCGACTGTTCTCCACCCGTGACGGCGGTGCGGATCGCCATCCCCCTCGGGTAACCGCGAGCCGCGGCAGCGGCGACCGCTGACCCCGACGCGCCACTGGTACGGCCGCCGCCTCGGGCACCGCCCAACACCGTGGCTTCCTCCTGCTCTTCCGCCTTCCCACCCGTCCGCCGGACCCGGCCCGGCGATCGCGAGCCGTTGCAGGTACCCCCCGCTTCCACGCCCCACCTAGTGGAGTCTTGCTGTGCCCCGAATACGCACGCTGAGCGCGGTCACCGCCATGTTGTGGGGCCTGCTGCTGGCCGGCGACCCCGGCGTGGCCGCCGCGTCTTCTTCCTTTACGGCTCAGGCGACACGCGTTTCCGTGCCTGCCCCGACAGCAGTCCGGAATGCATCGCGCAACCATCAGAGCACTGGCGGCGCGGCGGACAAGGGTCAACAGCGCTTCTCAGGTCGTCGGCCGGTGCCATCGGCGTCGTCCGGGGCGACTCGGGCCGCTGATCCGGACGGCGATCCGAAATGGACGGCCGCGGATGCCATCCGGTTCTGGACGCATGACCGTATGGCGGCGGCCACCGACCCTTCCGGCCGCCGTGTCGAACCGGCGGGACGCGCGTCGGCTCAAGGCGGTTCGGCCACCAAGCCGGGTGCCAAGCCGGGCTCCAAGCCGGCCGCCGACACCGGCAAGCACTTCGCCGGGATCAAATCAGTCGGGGTTCTCTACACCGGAAGCGGGCCTGAGGCGCACTCCTGCACCGCCAGTGTGGTCGACAGCCCTGGGCACGACCTGATCCTCACCGCCGGGCACTGCAAGAGCGCCCATGGCATGTTCGTCCCCCGGTACGACAGCGGTAAGTCCGCCGACGATCAGACGTTCGGAGTCTTTCCCGTTCAGGAGTGGTTCCGCGACTCCCACTGGGCGGCTGACAAGAGCGTCAACTCCGACCTGGACTTCGCCTTTGCACGGGTCGGCCCCTACCAGGGCAAGAAGGTCCAGGACGTGGTAGGGGCGAACACGGTGACCGGCACCCCGGGATTCACCAGCAACGTCACCGTCATCGGGTATCCGATGAGCAAATACGACAGGGCGGACCAGGCGGTGAGCTGCCCGACCGGAACCGGCGCGCTGGCGGGGTTCAACCAGATGCGCATCGACTGCGCCGGAATGTGGGGAGGCGTCTCCGGTGGCCCGTGGTTTTCCAGGGTCGACTTGAGCGGCTCGGGTACCGGGGAGATCGTGGGCAACGTCGGCGGCTGGAACGGTGGTGGTCCTGATGTGCCGACAAGTGATCCGTTGTACAACCGGATCACGTACAGCCCCGTGTACGGTGACCGCTTCTTCCAGCTGTACAGCGACGCCCAACGCGGTGACCACACCGATCACGGCCCCTACCAACAGCCCGCGCTTCCCTACTCCATGGGCGCCTGGGACACCTGGCGCAACGCGCGGCTCCTGGCTTCCGGAGATTTCCGGGGTACCGGACACAGCGACATGATCGCGGTGCGGAGTGATGGCCGGGCCACCTTGTACCTCGGTGACGGCAACGGAACATTCGTCTCCCAGCAACAGCTCCTTCCTCCCAACCGGACATGGACCCATGCGGCGACCATCACCGCGGGAGACTTCACGGGCTCGAACCAGTCCGACCTGATGGTGCGCTGGTCCGACGGCGAAGTCACCCTCTACGGCGATGTCGGAAAGAACGGGCTGAACACTGCCGGCACCCGGATGATCGGTGCCAATAAGACATGGACCCACGCCACGCAGATCACGGCTGGTCGCTTCACCGCGGACAGAGCTGTCAGCGATCTCATCGTGCGTTGGTCCGACGGTGAACTGACCCTTTACACCAACGTGGGTGCCGGTACTTTCGGCAAGGAAAACACATTGAAGGAGCCCAACTCCAGCTGGAAGGACGCCGTCGATCTCACCAGCGTGGATTTCTCGGGCAGCGGGAGGCGGAGTCTCATGGTCCGCTGGTCCAACGGCGCGATCGACACTTACCCGAGCATCACCACCTCCGGCCCGGGAGGCGCAACCCGCCTTCAGAGCCCCAACACTGCGTGGACCGGCGACCTGGCCATGACCGCCGGGAACTTCACCCCCGACGGCCTGACCGACGACCTCGTCGTTCACCGGCCCGACGGCGGAATCACCCTGTACTCGGACACCAACTCCACCGAACTCGGAGCGGAACACGTTCTTGTTGCACCGGCCCTCTGACCAGACGCCCACCGGCGACGAACGGCCTGGCTTTCCCTCCGCGTCGGCAATTCATCACCTTCAAGGGAATTAGTAGAACGCGCAACCATGGATTTGTGGGGGCGTTTGGCGTTCACGCCTGCCGCGAACGCCCTGATCGGGTTCTGTGACTTACCTGTGGGTATGGTCATGTTGCTTTTCTTTCTGATGCCGCTTTAGGCTCACGGTCGACCATTTTTTTTGCTTTATGTCTGTGCGTGGGGGGCTGCAGATGTGCTGTCACCCATGCCTGGAAAGGATTTCGGGTGACTCCTCGTATGCGCAGGATGCTCGCCATCGCGGGGGCTGCTGCATTCGTGGCGCTTGTCGGCGCGCCGGTGCTGGCCTCTGCCGACCCGCAGCCGCCAGGAGGTTCCGCGGGGGCCACACCGCCGTCCGCGGTGGAGGACTTCGCCTACCCCAACGCGGACCGGATACAGCGGGACCAGGGCATCAAGCTGATCAAGGGCGACGGACACATCACCCTCTCCACGTGTGATGACTCCGCCCAGCAGATCAAGGTCCTCACCGTGCAGGGCCAGAGCGGCAACCCGCCATTTGTGGGGGCGTTTGGCGTTCACGCCTGCCGCGAACGCCCTGATCGGGTTCTGTGACACGGCCACCGTCGGCGGCAGCGCCCAGCAGGTGGTGAATCTCGTTCCCCGCACCGACCGTGACGTGATCATGGCCCAACTGGCCAAGCCCGTCAGCGGCGTCACCCCCATCCCGGTGGCCGGCGCGGCGCCCGGTGCCGGGGACGAGGTCCAGGCCGCCGGATACGGGCGCACACACGACGAGTGGGTGCCCGACCAGGTGCACGCGGCCGCGTTCACTGTCCAGAGTGTGGCCGCCACCACCGTGGACCTGGCGGCCAAGTCCGACGGGGCCGCGATCTGCAAGGGCGACACCGGCGGGCCCGCGCTGAGCACCGCAGGCGGCCACACCCAGATCATCGGCGTCAACAGCCTGTCCTGGCAGGGCGGCTGCCTGGGCACCGATGCGGCCGAGACCCGCACGGGGGCTGTGGACGCCCGGGTCGACGACCTCGCCGGCTGGGTGCAGCAGATCGCCTACAGCACCACCTTCGCGAGCGCCCCGTGGAAGGACGCCCAGCAGATCACCGCGGGCTACTACACCGGCGGCTCGGCAGGCGGCAGGCGGCACATGGACCTGATCGTCCGCTGGGGGGACGGCGAGGTCACCCTCTACCAGGGCGGCGACGGCAACGACCCCGCCCACCCCTTCGCCACCGAATACCGGCTGGCAGCTCCGAAGGGCATCTGGGCCAAGGCCCTCTCGCTCACCAGTGTCGACACCGGTGGCGGCACGGACGGGCTCGTCGTGCGATGGATCGACGGCGAGATGACCCAGTACACCACCGTCGATGCCAACGGCTTCCACGGTGAGAAGCAGCTCGCCCCGCCGAACAGTGCCCTCTGGAAGGACGACGCGCGGCTGCTGACCGGCGGCCGCTTCACCCCCGCAGGTCACCGTGACGACCTGCTGGTCGCCTGGAAGGACGGCCATGTCTCCCTCTTCAGCGACCTGGCGGCCAACGGGCTGAACAAGCAGACACAGATCGTCACGAAGAACAGCACGTGGCCCTTCGCCGAACAGATCAGCACGGGCTCGTTCACCGGCAGTCCCACTGATGACCTGCTGGTGCGCTGGATCGACGGCGAGACCACGACCTACCCGGGCCTGACCGGCAAGGGCCTGCCCGCCGAGATCAAGATCCGACCGGCCAAGTCGAACTGGGCCGACGCCACCGTGGTCGCCGCGGGCGCCTTCACCACGAACACCGCCGCCGCCGACATCCTCGTCCGCTGGAAGGACGGCCACGTCAGCCTCTTCCCGGGCGTGGACGCCAAGGGTCTGCACGACGAGGTACAGCTCGCACCGGCCGGCTGACCCACCAGCACATGGCCCTTCGAGGGGCGGCCCGCATGGAACCGATGGACCGCCCCTCGGACTGCCCCCGCGCAGGGGCCCATGACCAAAGTCCCCGCCGACGTGCGGGCAAGCCAGTGCACACATCCCCTAAAAAATCACACGAGACGAATCGAGTCCGCAGTGACACGTTCACGACGCCAACGGCGCGTGGCGGCAGGAGCACAGCACGCGATCCGCGTGTTGAGCCTGGGCCTGCTGCCCGGCGCGCTCGTTCTGGGCCTGCTGGGGCCCGCACCCTCCCCGGCCAGAGCCGACGGGACCGCACCCACGGAGAGCGGAATCGGCGGTGCGCTTCCGGACACCGACCGCGGCAAGGTGGTGCGGTTGTGGGAGACCGGCGGCCCCGGTGTACGAGCCGCGGCTGAGGCCGCTCTCGCAGGTAGCGACAGCGACGTCGGGAACTTCCTGGCTCAGGCTTCCGACATCGCGGTCCAGGACGAGCGGGTGGCCGTCGCCCAGTTCGCCAGCGTCGGCGGCCTCAGCCTTCAGGAGGCCGCGCGCAAGGCGCTCGACGGAACGCCGGACGACCTCAAGACGTTCCTGAAGGACGGCTGGAAGGCACCGCTGCAGCAGGACCAGCGCGTCCGCGTCGCGCAGATCATCGACACGGGCGGTCCCGAGGTACAGAAGGCCGGTCGAGCCGCGCTCAACGGCACACCCGACGACATCAAGAACTTCCTCGACAACGACCAGTACACCGACCAGGAACAGGACGAGCGCGTCCAGGTCGCCCAGATCATCTCGGCGGGCGGGCCCAACGTCCAGGCAGCCGGCCGTATCGCGATCAACGGCACGGCCGCCGACATCCACGAGTTCCTCCAGGGCGGGCAGTTCGTGGCCCGCTCGCACGACCAGGAACACGCCACCGTCGCCCAGCTCGCCGATCAGGCGACGAAGGCGGGCAAGCTGGCCGGGCAGCAGACCCAGGCCGCCAAGGACGCCTCCGCCCGTGCGGTGACCGCGGCGAAACTGGCCAAGGAAGCGGCCCAGAAGGCCGCTTCCGAAACCCAGGCCGCCCAGAAGGACACCCAGCACGCGGCCGCAGCCGCCGCCCGCGCGGCGAGCGCCGCCCAGCAGGCCGCCACCGCCGCGCAGACGGCGATCGACGCGGCCCAGGCCGCCACCGATGCTGCCCATGTCGCCGCCAACGCCGCCTCGGCTGCCGCCGCGGCCGCGAGCGGTGCCGCCGAGGCAGCCTCCCGAGCCCGCGACGCCGCTGCCAACGCGGCCGTCGACGCCGGCCAGGCAGGCGCCGCACGCCAGGCGGCTCAGCAGGCACGGGACGCAGCCGCGGGCGCTCACGCCGCCGCCCAGGCCGCCGACTCGGCACGTACCGCCGCCTCATCGGCCGCAGACGCGGCCCAGGCCGCGAGTGGTGCCGGCAGCAATGCCAACGACGCCGCGGACGCGGCCGACCAGGCGAACGCCTACGCCGACCAGGCCGGAGCCCACTCCGCCGAAGCGCAGAACGCCGCGGCCAGCGCGCACCGGCACGCCCAGGAGGCGAGTCGTGCCGCCGCTGCCGCTGAGTCGCTGGCGCAGGAAGCCGCGTCCGCAGCCGGCGAGGCCCGCGACGCCGCGAACGACGCGGCCACGCACGCCGAGAACGCGGCGAAGGCGGCCGACGACGCGGCAGCCCACGCCGGACAGGCGGCGACCGCCGCCAAACAGGCCGCCACGCACGCCGCAGAGGCCAAGAAGGACGCCAACGCCGCCAGTGCGGCGGTGGCCAAGGCCCAGAAGGTCCACGACCTGGCAGTACGCATCGACACCGAGCGACTGACGGCCCGTACCAACGAGGCCATCGACCGGGCCAAAGACCTGAAGGCCGCGGAGGATCAGCGCACCGCGGCACAGCAAGCGGCGGCGCAGCAGGCGAAGGATCTGCAGGCCGAGGCGGCCAAGCTCGCCGACCAGGCCGCCCAGCCAGGCGCGGATGCCGCGCAGATCGCTCCTGAAGCCCGCAAGGTGGCGCTGGCGACGGCCAAGACCGGCCGCCCGTGGAGCCAGTCCGCGGCTCTCGTGGCCCTGGCGGGCTCCGATCAGGATGTGACCGCGTACATCCGCACCGGCCGCGCGGAAGCGAGCGGTCAGGACGACCGCCAGGACGTCGAACGGCTGGCGGAAGGCGCCGGCTCCGCCGATGTGCGCACCGCCGCCTCCACAGCCCTGCAGGGCGACTCCACCGCGGTGACCGCCTTCCTCACCACCGGCCAGTACGAGGCCATGAAGCAGGACATGCGCCTGTACATCGCCCGGACCATCGCCACCGCCGGCCCCATCGAGCAGCAGGCAGGCCGCACCGCGCTGGACTCCGACACACCGGACGCACTGCGCCAGTTCATCGCCTCGGGCGACTCGGAGGCACGGACCCAGGACGAACGCGTCCGCGCCGCCCAACTCGCCGACAGTGGCGGCCCGCAGGTGAAGGCCGCGGCGCGCATCGCCCTGGAGGGCCCCACCGAGCTGCTCCACGCCTTCATCACCGTCGGCCAGTACAAGGCCCAGCGGCAGGACCGGCTAGCCGCCACCCACGAGGCCCAGATCCAGCAACTCATCGCCCAGGCCGCAAGTGTCGCCGCCACCGCCCAGAAGAATGCGGCCGAAGCGGGCAACGCAGCGGCCACCGCCGCCAAGGCGGCATCCGAAGCCGCCGGTTACGCCAACCAGGCCAAGCAGTCGGCGGCGGACGCCAAGAAGTACGCGGCTCAGGCCGACGGCTACGCCACTCAGGCCGAACAGTCGGCCAAGGACGCCGCCGCCTCGGCGAAGACCGCCCGCAACGCCCAGCAGGACGCCGAAAACGCGGCAGCCGCAGCCGTCAGCTCCGCCGCCCAGGCCCAGTACTCAGCCACTGCAGCACCCGGCTCCGCCGACTCGGCCTGGACCGCAGCCCAGCAGGCACGCGCCTCGGCCACCGCGGCAGGCAAGGACGCCACCGCCGCCGGCCAAGCGGCAACGGAGGCCTACCGCACCGCAGTCGCCAAGCAGCAGGAGCAGGAGGCCAAATGGCGCCAGATCGTGGCGGACTGGCGCAAGAAGAAGGACGAGCAGGACGACGGAGGCTGGGTTCCCGGCTGGCTCAAGGACACCGTCATTACAATCGGCGACTATGGGCAGGCAATTCTCAGTAATTCCGACGTTTGGGCGGGTCTGCTCGAGACAGGTGCCGGCGTCTGGGGAATCGGCGCCGGAGCTTCCGTTGACGTCGGGGGTGGAGGCCTGTGCCTGACCGGAATCGGCTGCCTGGCGGGCGCACCGGCGATCGTCGCGGGTACGGGGCTGGCCGCTGCCGGGATCTATGGGGTCACCGACGGCCTCGGGCGGTTCAGTAATGGACTCGGCCAGGCGCTCCGAGACGCGCAGTCGACAGGGCGCACACAGAGTGGCGGCACCAACGAGCAACGCGTAATGGACCTGGTCAGGGAGAATGCCTCGTACGGCAATCAACTGCCCATTGCCATGAAGGACCCGCGGTGGCCCGCTTCCGAAGGATGGGTGAAAATGGAACAGACTGTGGACGGCGTCGAAATTCACTACGTCTACAACACTCAAACGCGGGAAGCCGCAGACTTCAAGTTCAAGGACCGAAGCTGATGAGACTCTGTCAGGATCCAAAGGGTTTCGCACGGATGGTCCGCGGTGTCCGAGAGGCATCAGGGAGGACGTCGTCATGAGTCATGATGCATCGTCCCGGTCCCCACGCATGAAAAGCGACGGTGGCGGCACCGATGTGCCGTGGCCGGAAGATGCGATGGCACCCGGTACGCGGGTCACCGTCGTCCAAGATCCGGCCTGGCCCGGTCCGTGGCTGGAAGTGTTTCAGGGGACGATCGACGATTTCGAGCCCCCGGCACCGGTTCGAGACAACGCGGCGCACAGCGGAGAGCTGGCCTACTGGGTCGTGTTCGACAGCCCTCAGTACGACAGTGACGGCTGTGGCCCGTACTACAAGGCCCAGATCTGGGACCGCTACTTGGCACCGGTCCTGAATCGATAGGAGGCACTGGTGTGGCCCGGATACGCCGGGCCACACGTCCGCTGGTTGACCCGCCACAGTCGGCTTCGGTGTATCCGGTGATAGGGCGGTGGGCGCTTTCTGGCCCACCGGAATGTTGCCTGGCCGACGGGCGCAGCCGCAAACACGGCGCTGATCGTTGCCGGTGTCCGGCCAGGACCCGCTCACCGACGCCGCCACGGGGCCGTCGGCAACGCCCAGAACCACGGCGTCAACCATGCCCTGGAGCAGCACGGCAGCCTCGGCGGAAAGAACCTGAGCGACCCGTGGGAAGCTCACGGACGGCGCCTTCAAGAACACCGTGGGCACCACCCTCACCACGGGTGTCTACGCCGCCGGCTCCGGTATCGAGTCAGACCTCCAGGACCTGATGAAGGATGAGAAGGACGAGTGAGAGTACCGAGCGCCGCCGACCTCGCCGCGGTGTGGGCCCCGAACCCGGACCACCCCTACACCTGGGCCGAGCTCTTCGGGCTGCCGGCCGTGCCCGAAGCTTGGCGCAGATCCGGGCCGATCCACGCATTTCCCACGACCTCGCCTGATTCATTCTCCGCCACCACGAGATGGTGACCAGCCGTGTCGGGGCCGTTCGGGAGGAACTGAGCCGTGCCCTGACGAACCCGTTCTCGCGCAAGTTCCTCGGGCATGAACTTGCTGAGTTCTTGTGCCGACTCAGCCTCGCGATGCTCAGTCGCCACCTCGTACTCCGAGGGCGTCGTCTTCCGTATGGTCACCTTCTACTTGTCCATGCCTTACATCTTCGACCGATCGCCGATCAGGGCTGATGCGTTCTCAGGTGGCGAGATGAAGGGTCACCGGGTTCGGTGGGACGGGGGTCAACCTGGGCCCCCGGTTCGAGACGAACTGGGCTCGTCGTGCTTCACCGGGGTCGCGCCCGCCCCGGGGCCGGCAGAGAAGTAACCGTGTGCAGCTCGGCATCGAAGAATGGCTGGACCCCCACGCGTCACCCGCGGGTCGCTTGGGCGCAGGCCGCCGTGCACGGCGCGAAGCAATGCTGCTGGCCGTCGTAGTAGCCGTGCTCACGTGGACCACCATCGTGACTCCGGCCACCGTTCGCGGTCGCTCCTCCGCAACGGCGGACATGAGTGTCACCCCGGTCGCCCTTTTCTTCACGGCAGCAGGGCTCTACCTGGTGTATGCCTTCACGGCGGCCCTGTGCTGGACCTGGCGGTACGCCCGAATGTCACAACGGCCCCTGTCTACCGGGCTGTGGCTGACCGCCGCCTCCCTTGCCTGCATGATCGCGGCCAACTCGTTGCGGGTGGCCGGCAACGTGGTCCGCTGGTCCGGCGGCACCCTCCCGCAGGCTCTGCCTCGTGGTGCGGCCCTGTTGCTCGCAGTTGCAGTTCCGCTATTCGTCGTGGGGGTGAGCTTCTCCAGCGTCGTGACGCGCCTGGCAGCGTTGCGGGTCTGGCGGCAGCACCGCCGGGATTACCGGCGGATGCGCCCGTTGTGGGTGACCTTGCACAGTGCGTTCCCCGAGGCGGCACTGTACCAATCGGTGCCCGCTGCGTGGCAGGAGGTCCTGCACATTCGCGGCATACATCGCCGTTACTACCGTCGCGTCATCGAATGCCGAGACGGTCTGGTACGCATCAGCCCCCACCTAGCGAAGATGGGCGTCGGAGAGGGAGTGCCGCCCGAGGCCGTGGCGGAGCGGCTGCCATCGGCCCTGCGTGCCCACGCCGCTGGCGAGTCGGTCGGCTCATGCGCCATCGGTGTCGCGCTGCCGGTGGAGGACAACCTGGACGCCGACGCCCGACAACTGGTTGCCGTATCACAAGCACTCGGGTCGTCCTGATGGCAGCGAGCATTACGGCGACAGCGCTCAAGCTGCACACACCGATAGAAGGACACCATGGCTGACATATTGATCACGGCTCGCCGAGTCCTCACCGGTCCCGACGGCGAGGGCCTGGACGACGGTGCGGTACTCGTCCGTGATGGCATCATCGCTGCCGTCGGGCCGCAAACAGTGGTCGACCAGTTGGGAGCCGACGCGTCGGCCACGCTGACCTTTCCGGACGCCACCGTGTTGCCGGGCCTCATCGACTGCCATACGCACCTTATCTTCGACGCGAGCGCCGATCCGGTCACTGCCTTCCGGAACAGCAGCGACGACGGCCTGTGGGATGGAATGGCTGAGCGGAGCGGGCACGGCAGTTGCTCAGTACCGGAGTGACCACGGTGCGGGATCTCGGTGACCGTGACGGACTCGTCCGACGCCTGCGCGACACCATCGCACGAGGCGCCGTGCCAGGGCCGCGGATCCTTTCCGCAATGACGCCTCTGACCTCGCCGGGAGGCCACTGCTGGTTTTTCGGCGGTGAGGTCGAGGGTGAACGCGCCCTCCGTGACCTGGTGCGCCGCAACGCCGACGCCGGTGCCGACGTCATCAAGGTGATGGCGACCGGCGGCGGAATGACCAAGGGCGGTCCGGCAGTCTGGCAGGCCCAATTCGGAACGGACGAGTTGCGCATCATCGTTAAGGAGGCCGGTCGGGCCGGATTGCCAGTGGCCGTCCACGCACACGGGACCGAAGGCATCGAGGCGGCGGTGACCGCAGGGGTGAACACCATCGAGCACTGCACGTGGATGGCCGCGGACGGCGGATTCGACCTGCGCGAGGACCTCGCCGAGAGCATCAAGGCCCGGGGAATCCAGGTGTGCACGGCCACCAGCCCCAACTGGCGGGGTTTCGCAGAACGGGTAGGCCAGGAACGGGCCCACGAACTGTTCGCGTCCATGCGCTGGATGGCCGAATTGGGCCTCCCTATGATCGCGGGCACTGATGCCGGAGTGACACGCGCTGTTTTCAATGGGTTTGTCAACAGCCTGGAGTTCTACGCATATCTAGGGATTCCCCATGCGAAGATCATCGATATGGCCACCACGGACGCCGCCCGCGCCCTGGGGATCGCGTCGGAGACCGGACGGATCAAGGAGGGCTACCGAGCCGACATCCTCGTCGTTGACGGCGATCCACTCAAGGAGCTGAATGCGCTCCGGAACGTGCGTTACGTCATGGCCGCCGGCCGCCCCTTCCCCGCCTGAATGAGCCACTGCTGCGGCCCGACCAGGCCCTGAAAGCCGGGCACCTTCCAGTACAGCCACCGCATCCGGCAGTAGTTCAGGTACAGCCGGACTCGTCTGCCGGCATTCGTGTTACCTGGGCCTGGCGGCCGGGAAGTCCCGGACGACGTACGCAATGTTCTGCACTGGGTGTCCAAGGCATCTCGACCACTCGCTGATCTTGCCGAACCCGCCACGGCTCGTGCGGTGCTCGACTCGCTGAAACTCAAGCTCGACGGGACAGCGGCGGCGGCGGAGACCGTGCGACGTAAGCGCAGGACGCTCGTGAATGCCGCGAATTACGCGGTCGACCTGGGGGAGCTGCGTGAGAACCCCATCACGGCTGTCCGCTGGCAGAAGCCGAAGGTGTCCAACCAGGTTGATCCTCGTGTTGTCGCCAACCCGGAGCAGGCTCGCAATCTCCTGGCGGCAGTGTCCTACGTGGGCGGCTACAGGCGTGCTCGCGGCCGGCGTCTCGTCGGGCTGTTCGCGGCGATGTACTTCGGCGGCTTCCGTCCCGCTGAGGCGGTCGGCCTGGTGGAGACTGACCTCGTCCTGCCCGAGCAGGGCTGGGGGTCGGCGCTGCTTCACCGGACTCGTCCTTGGGTCGGCAAGTCGGCAAGCAGTGGACCGACTCGGGGGAGACCCACGACGACCGTGGGCTCAAGAATCGGCCGACTGAGGATGTTCGGCGCGTACCCATTCCGCCCCAGCTCGTCGCGGTGCTCCACGATCACCTCGCCACGTTCGACACGGCGGAAGACGGGCGGCTCTTCTTCAGCGAGAAGGGCTCGGTCGTCCCATCCTCGACCTACTACCGCGTGTGGCAGGAGGCTCGGCTCCTGGCGCTCCCGCCGGCCGTCGCGGCCTCGCCGCTCGCGAGTAGGCCGTACGACCTTCGGCACTCGGCGCTGTCGACGTGGCTCAACGCCGGAGTGGATCCCACCGAAGTTGCCGAGCGCGCCGGCAACAGCGTCGAGGTCCTGTTGACCCGGTACGCGAAGTGCCTCGACGGTCGGCAGGACGTCGCCAACCGCCGTATCGAGGACCTGCTCCGCGAGTACGAGTGAGACAACCTGCACCCACCCCGAGGCCCTAGGCATGTTGCCTGGGGCCTCCCTCGTTTCGCGCCTAACTGCGGTGATGCTTCAAACAGAAGGAGCGAGCTGAGCCGCGCCGCTCGCCGGGTGCCGGAGGCCTCCAGCCATTCGTCCACCACGTTCTGGGACTCGTCCAGAGCCGGATCGCTGGCAGACGGAGGCCCGGATTCGGTCACGAGATGTGCGAGAGCCCCGCTGGCGCCTTACCGGGGCCGGTGTTGGCACAGTCGCCGGTGCCGAGGGTGTTGGCGATGCTGTATGCGGTCTGCATGTCGGCGTTGAGGTGGTCGATGGCCTTGTTCGTGGTGGCGAGCGCGGTGGTGATGTGCGCTTCCGCTGCGGCGATGGCGGTGCTGGCACCGGGCAGCGTGGGTAGCCCGTCAGCGGTGAGAGCTGTCTGCGCGTTCTTGAGAGCGGTGATCTGGGATCGCAGTCCCGTGATCCCCTGCTGCTCTTGGTCTACGTCGTAGCTGGCTGTGCTTGTGACGTCGTACCCGACGACGTTCTCGGCGTCGTAGCCGACCACGTTCTCCACGTTGTAGCAGCCATCGCCGTTTCCGCCCTTGGCGTCTTGCCGTTCCTGCACGAGGTCCTTGTCGGCTGTCCCGACGTCGCCGCGTACCGACTTGGCGTTGTTGAACGAGCTGTTGGAGTCCTGAAGCGTTGTGAGCGCGTCCTGCGCCGTTTGCTGGTTTGCCGCCTGCGCACTGGCTTGCGCACTTGCACGAATCGTCGCCTGGTCCTGCTGCTGTGCGGTCCGCTCCGCCTGCGCGTCTTCACTCCAGCCGCCTTGGAGTAGGGCGCTACATACGCTCTGCCCGAATATCTGGCCGTTGGTGTCGCGTACCACGACCATGACGCCGTTCTTCTGCACAGCGCACACCTCGGGCACGAGACCTTGCACGGCAACGGCTTGCGTGGTCCAGAAGTCTCCGCCTGTGGAAACGGAAGAAGCGAGGCTGCCGCACTCGGCCGCCGGATCGGACGCCCCGCTGCTGTGCACCTCGGCACGGGCGGCGTGCCCGTACAGATAGATCGTGCAGACACCGCTGCCGTCACCTGCTGCCGCCGGCGCTGCGCTGCTCGTGGCTGAAGGCGTCGAGGAGGCCAAGCGGACGTCAGGCGCTGCAGAAGGCTTGTGAGAAGACGCGCAGGCGGCGAGAGGCAGACAGGAGAGCAGAGCGAGAGCCGAGACGGTGCGGCGCACGATTCCCCTCATTAGTGGCAGGAGTTGGTGGGGATACTGTGACAGTCGTGCGGGACGTATGTGCCATTGTTGCCGGAACGTGAGGAGGCCCGGGCCTTACCGGTGGAAAGGGCGAGCCCGAGCGCTTCGACTGCCTGGGACGACCGAACGAAGCACTGCAGCGTCTCGAACGCGCAGCCAGTCGCGCTCACACCGAGACTCAATTCGGCACGGACAACCGGGCACTACGCCGGGACCCTGTTGCCCGAGGCGGACGCCGAAGAGATCCGTGGTTGGCAAGTAAGAGCTAGCTCGCCGCCCGTCTCGTGCCTCAAAATTCTCGGCGTGGCAGACACGGGACCTACCGAAGCAGAGATACCGGACGGGCTGCTGGGCTGGTGCCTGGTGGCCAACGTGGCGCGAGAAACCGCACGCGGCGAGAGCGGCCTCGACATCCAGCACGGCACGAAGCACTTCCGCGCAGGCGCCCTCCTGTGGATACCGCCCGTCCGCTGGGACCCGGGCCACGGTCGCTGGCACGCGGTGGGCCGGCACCGAGGCAACGGCCGTCGGTACGTCAACATGGTCGTGCGCGCGGACGACCTGGAGAACTTCCGGGTCAAGGGTGTCTACAGCGAGGCTCTGGTGCGCAGCCTCAACGGTTACGACCACGACCCGGCCGCCCCGCGGACCTTGCAGAACCCGTGGACCCGCGAGCGGGCCCAGGACTGGGCGGACGCCCGGAACCACTTCCGGGAGCCTGTCTTCATCGAAGGCCACCCCTACGCCCACCCGCGGATCTCCGTTCCCAACCCTCCGCCGGCAGAGATCCAGATCGACGGTGAAACCCTGCACCTCGCCCACTACGGCACCAAGGGAGCCCACTACAGCCGCATGCCCCCTCCCGTGGAATGGACCCCCGAGCCCTGAGAGGGTCCTTCGAAGGTACGAGCGGGGAAGCGACGCCGTTGGTGGGGATCAAGTGACGTTCCCTGGTGGCCTCGTCTCACTTGCTGCTGGCATGTCGGCAACGTCAACGCGGGAGCACAGGGGGATCTTGTGGAGCTGCACGTCACGCGCTGGAAGCGGTACGGGCATGATCGCCTCTACGCCAACCTGCCAGATGGAACCGCAGTCGGTTGGGCGGATGTCACGACGGGGGACATCACGGTCTTGCGGGCCGAGTATCGCGACGACGTGATCGCCGTGCTCACACAGCACCTACAGAACCTCACCGAGCCTGTCCCGTCAGACAGGGCGCCGGAGGCTCAGACGCGTTCGATGCTGCCGCCTCTGACGCCGGCCGACGACCTGGCCGCCAACCCTCCCGGCAGGCCTTACGTGATCTGCTCGATGAATCCGGCCCGGGGCTAATGGAGCGAGTCGTCTCACGGCTCCTGCGACGACCGACCGAGTGGGACTCCTGGCGAAAGGGATTGGCGGGGGAGCGGCGAGTGGGGGCCGAGCTGAACCGCTTAGGGCGCCACGGCTGGCGCGTCCTGCACTCCATCCCATTGGCGAACAAAGTGGATATCGATCACTTACTGATCGGGCCTGGTGGGGTGTTCAGCATCAATACGAAGCACCACCACAAGAGGGCCGTGTGGGTCGGGGATGATTCCGTGAAAGTCGATCACGGGATACCGGCACCCTACGCACGCAAGAGCCGGGCGGAGGCCCAGCGAGTAGCCCGAGTGCTTGAGCGCTATTGCGCCTTTCCCGTTCCGGTGGAGCCGGTGCTCGTCTTCGTCGGCGTCACTGATCTGAAGGTGGTCGCCACGCAGCTCAGTGTGCGGGTGTACCAGGAACGCCAAGTAGCGGCACTGGCTCCGCTCTCAGGGGTACTGACGGCCGAGCAGGTCGACCAGGTGTACGGCGTGGCTCGCCATCGGCAGGATTGGAACAAGACCTGATTCGGTGCGCCTCGGCGAGGCGCCAGTTTGCCTCAGTCGCGTGTTGTGGCGCTGATCGGCGGCCGTGATTCACGCGTCCCAGCGGGTGGTGATGGCTTCCGCGACGCTGAAAATCGCATCGCACTCGGCGCACTGTGCTTTGCCGAAAACGTAAGTCAACTTTTGCGCGACATCGGTCTGGGCGTCTGCGAGCGCGCGACTGTGAAGTCTTTGGGCCAGCCCCTCCAAGGTTGAGGGGTTCGTCGGCTGCAGGGGGACCTTTCTTGCCGCGGTCTCGTTCATGTACATGCTGTCCGTGGTCGAGAAGAAGCCGTACTCGCCGAAGGCTATGAAGTTCTCTGTACTGCACGCTGGACAGGGCACTTCGTATTCATCGTCGTTCAGTCCGTCGAGCTGTTCGCCCCAGACGTCAACCCCCTCGAAGCTGAGGAGCGCGGCAAGCAAGTAGACGTAAGTGCCGGGGTCGTCGCCGAGGGTCGGATCGCGAAGAGCCTCCTCGGTCAGTTGCGTCAGGTCGGACATCTCCGAGGCGTAGGCCACGTGGGGATCTTGATCGCCGTATGGCTGATCAGTGCTGGCCGCGATGGCGCCGGCCAGCACGAGTGGCATCTGTCTGTCCGCGGGTGACCACTGGCGTGCCATGTCTCGTAGGGCCGGCAAGGCTGCGTAGCTTGCTGAGTAGACGGTGCCCTGATGGCACAGCCGGGACCAAAGCGCGGTCCAGCCTGAATCCTTCGGGGCCGGGCTCACTGCGCTGAGCAGGCTGGGAATGTCTTCTGCCGTGCCGTAGGCGTGGTGGAGCTGGGACCAGTCCGTCATGCCAGCGATCTAAGCAGTCGGGTGCCGCGGACTCCACGGCTGGAGCCGCGCCAGTTGCCCCGTCATCGAGGCGAGCTAAGCCGAGCGCCGGAAGGAGGCAGCGACCTGCGGTGATACTCCAGGATCCCGTCCACGCCTCGTCCACAGGCCCCGACATACGGCCGCTCCGACCCGCATACGGCTGCACAAACGCGAAGACCCCGGCCGCAGCGTTTCCGCTGGTGACGGGGTCTTTGGGCACCTCATGCTGGGTGCCCCCGGCAGGATTCGAACCTGCGCACACGGCTCCGGAGGCCGTTGCTCTATCCCCTGAGCTACGGGGGCGTGTCTCGCGGTGTTCGCGGCGACGGGTAGAACCCTACCAGCTCCTTCAGGGTCGTCATGAACGGTTTCCCTGGTGGTCCCGACGGGCGGGGTCCCCCGGACGGGGCGGAAGTGGGGAAAACCCGGACGTGGCCGGTTGGGCGGACCTACTCTCGAGTTGTGCCAGGCGCGTCCGGCCGGGTTCTTGTTGTGGACGACAACAAGGTCATCCGGCAGCTGATCAGGGTCAACCTCGAGCTGGAGGGTCTCGAGGTCGTGACCGCGGCCGACGGTGTCGAGTGTCTGGACGTCGTGCATCAGGTGCGGCCCGATCTCGTCACCCTGGATGTCGTCATGCCGCGGCTCGACGGGTTGCGGACCGTCGCCCGGCTTCGTGCCGATCCCCGTACCCGCTCTCTGCCCGTCGCCATCATCAGTGCCTGCACCCAGCACGAGGTCGAGAGCGGCCTCGATGTCGGTGTCGACGCGTTCCTCGCCAAGCCCTTCGAGCCGTCCGAACTCGTGCGGCTCGTCAAGGAGCTGATGGGGCGTCGTGGGCGGGGGAGTGGTGGCGTCCACGGCTATTCCCCTGACCTCGACGGCGACGTCAGGAACAGCAACAGCAACGGCAGCAGTGACGCCGACCGTGGTGATCGTCAGGCGGGGGAGATGGGGCCAGTGGGATCTCTGGGGCAGTTGGGGGCCGCCGGCAGCTGAGCGGGCGCCCGTAAGCGTCGAGCGCTCCTTCACCGGGTCCGGCAGTCCCGGAGCGTGGCTGTGTCCACATCCCGGACCTCCGCCCAAACCCGTTCGCGTACCCACCCCCCTCCTCGCCTACCCTTGTCCCGTGACCCCCGTTGAGCTCTCCCGTACCGTGCTGTGCGCGGTGCGTCGTGCTGTGGAGGGCGGGGAGCTGACGGTGGCCGTGCCGACGCGTGCCGTGGTCGCTCCGCCGGGGCCCGGGGGCCGTGGTGACTACGCCACCAATATCGCGCTTCAGTTGGCCCGTCCCGCCGGGCGTGCGCCCCTCGATGTCGCCGAGATCCTTCGACCCTTGCTGCAGGAGACCACCGGGGTCGCCGATGTCGAGATCACCGGACCGGGCTTTCTCAATATCCACCTCGAACGGGCCACCGCCACCGCGGCTCTCGTCCGGGAGATCCTTCAGCGGTCCGGTGGCATGGGCATGGGTATCAGCAAGGCCGACCCGGGTTTCGACGTCGACTCGGGCATCAGCAATGCCGACTCGGGTATCGGGGCCGACACACGTATCAACGTCGACTCGCGTATCGACGTCGACACCGGCATCGCCTCCGGCACGCAACCCATCCGCGGCGCACAAACCACCCCCGCCACACCCACCCCCGCCGAAACCCCGCCCCCCTACGGCCACACCCCCACCCTCGTCGGCCAGGTCATCGCCCTCCGTATCCCCTACGACATCCGTGCCGAGGTCGTCGCCGACACGCTCGTGCGGATCATCGCCACCCAGGGTGGGCGCGCCGAGGTTCATCACGTGCGGTCCGGGGAAGCCGTCGACCTTCGGCCGGTTCCCGCGCCGGAGGATCCCGCGCCGCTCGGGCCCGATGCCGCCCGGTGGGCGCTGTTGCACCCCGCCGCGCACGACCGGCCGCGGATCACCGCCGATCATCTGTTGCAGCGAGAGAGCAACCCTCTCTTCCGTGTTCGCTACGCCCATGCGCGCGCCCGTGCCCTCGGCCGTAACGCCGGCCGGCTCGGGTTGGACGCGGTTCCCGGTGACGTGGCCGACGCGGCACCCCTGACGCATGCCCTCGGTGCGTACCCGCACGCCCTCACCCAGGCGGCGGCCCACCGTGCGCCCGACCGGCTCGCCCGGCACCTCGTGGCCGTCGCCGACGGGCTGCTCGCCTTCCAGCACACCGTGCTCCCGCTCGGCGACGAGAAACCCTCGGCCGCCCATCGCGCCCGGCTCGCCCTTGCCGAAGCCGCCGGGACGGTGCTGGCCGGCGGCCTGTCCCTGCTCGGCATCAGCGCACCCGACTACCTCTGAGATCCCGAGAGAGCCCACACCGACATGAGCCGTTCCGCACATCCCGCCGGGCCCCGCCACGCCGACGTCCTGCCCGAGGGCCACTACTCCGCGCCGCCCGCCGACCTCAACGTCCTCGATCCCAAGGTGTGGGCGCAGACCGTCACCCGTGACGGCCAGGGCGTCGCCACGGTGGGCGGGATCGATGTGAAGACCCTTGCCGAGCAGTTCGGCACCCCCGCCTACTTCCTGGACGAGGCCGACTTCCGGGCCCGGGCGCGCGCCTGGCGCACCGCCTTCGGGCCGGACGCGGACGTGTTCTACGCGGGGAAGGCGTTTCTGTCCCGCGCCGTCGTGCGTTGGTTGCACGAGGAGGGGCTGAACCTGGACGTGTGCTCGGGGGGCGAGCTGGCCACCGCGCTCGCCGGAGGCATGCCCGCCGACCGGATCGCCTTCCACGGGAACAACAAGTCCACCGAGGAGATCACCAGGGCCGTCGAGAGCGGTGTCGGGCGGATCGTGCTCGACTCCTTCCAGGAGATCGTGCGGGTCGCCCACATCGCCTCGTCCCTGGGCCGGCGGCAGCGGGTGCAGATCCGGGTCACCGTCGGCGTGGAGGCGCACACGCACGAGTTCATCGCCACCGCCCACGAGGACCAGAAGTTCGGGATCCCGCTGGCGGGCGGGCAGGCCGCCGAGGCCGTGCGCCGCGCGCTCCAGCTCGACGGGCTCGAGGTCATCGGCATCCACAGCCACATCGGTTCGCAGATCTTCGACATGTCGGGCTTCGAGGTCGCCGCGCACCGGGTCGTGGGGCTTTTGAAGGACATCCGGGACGAGCACGGCATCGAGCTGCCTGAGATCGATCTCGGAGGCGGGCTCGGTATCGCGTACACGAGCGAGGACGACCCCCGGGAGCCGCACGAGATCGCCAAGGCGCTCTCCGAGATCGTCTCCCGCGAGTGCGACGCCGCCCGGCTGCGTACCCCGCGCATCTCCGTCGAGCCCGGGCGCGCCATCGTCGGGCCGAGCGCCTTCACGCTCTACGAGGTCGGCACGATCAAGCCGCTGGACGGGCTGCGTACATACGTCTCCGTCGACGGCGGCATGTCGGACAACATCCGCACCGCGCTCTACGACGCCGAGTACAGCGTCGCTCTGGTCTCCCGCACCTCCGACGCCGAGCCCATGCTGGTCCGGGTGGTCGGCAAGCACTGCGAGAGCGGGGACATCGTGGTGAAGGACGCGTTCCTGCCCGCCGATCTCGCGCCGGGCGACCTCATCGCCGTACCGGCCACGGGCGCGTACTGCCGCTCCATGGCCAGCAACTACAACCACGCCCTCCGCCCGCCCGTCGTCGCCGTGAACGACGGGGAGGCCCGGGTCGTCGTCCGCCGGGAGACGGAAGAGGATCTGCTCCGTCTCGATGTCGGGTGACGACCGGTCCCGGAGGGTCTGGGCCGGGCCCCGAGGATCGGCGGAAGATCTCCTGTCCTCCGCCGCTGACAAAATGAAATAGATGTCTCACGATCCGGACCAAGGGCGGAAAGCCCCGTCCGGTGAGTGAGACTGGATTCACCGTAGACCGCATAAGGAAACGAGGTCGGATGATGCGTACGCGTCCGCTGAAGGTGGCGCTGCTGGGCTGTGGGGTTGTCGGCTCAGAGGTGGCGCGCATCATGACGACGCACGCCGACGACCTCGCGGCCCGGATCGGGGCCCCCGTCGAGCTGGCGGGGGTCGCGGTCCGCAGGCCTTCCAAGGTGCGGGAGGGCATTCCCGCCGAGCTCGTCACCACCGACGCCACCGCCCTCGTCAAACGCGGCGACCTCGATGTCGTCGTCGAGGTCATCGGGGGCATCGAGCCCGCCCGCACTCTCATCACCACCGCCTTCGAGCACGGCGCGTCGGTCGTGTCGGCGAACAAGGCGCTGCTCGCCCAGGACGGGGCGGCCCTGCACGCGGCGGCGGAGGAGCACGGCCGCGACCTGTACTACGAGGCCGCCGTCGCCGGCGCCATCCCGCTGATCCGGCCGCTGCGCGAGTCCCTCGCCGGTGACAAGGTCAACCGGGTGCTGGGGATCGTCAACGGGACGACCAACTTCATCCTCGACAAGATGGACTCCACGGGGGCCGGGTATCAGGAGGCCCTCGACGAGGCCACCGCCCTGGGCTACGCGGAGGCCGACCCCACCGCCGACGTGGAGGGCTTCGACGCGGCCGCCAAGGCCGCCATCCTCGCCGGGATCGCCTTCCACACGCGCGTGCGCCTCGACGACGTCTACCGCGAGGGCATGACCGAGGTCACCGCCGCCGACTTCGCCTCGGCGAAGGAGATGGGCTGCACCATCAAGCTGCTCGCCATCTGCGAGCGGGCCGCGGACGGGGGCTCGGTCACCGCGCGCGTGCACCCCGCCATGATTCCGCTGACCCACCCGCTCGCCTCCGTGCGCGGTGCGTACAACGCCGTCTTCGTCGAATCGGACGCCGCGGGGCAGCTCATGTTCTACGGCCCCGGCGCGGGCGGCGCGCCGACCGCCTCCGCCGTGCTCGGCGATCTGGTGGCCGTGTGCCGCAACCGGCTCAACGGAGCAGCCGGGCCCGGCGAGTCCGCCTACGCCGCCCTGCCCGTGTCGCCCATGGGCGATGTCGTCACGCGTTACCACATCAGCCTCGACGTCGCCGACAAACCGGGTGTGCTCGCTCAGGTCGCCACTGTCTTCGCCGAGCACGACGTCTCGATCGATACGGTTCGCCAGCAAGGCAAGGACGGGGAGGCCTCCCTCGTCGTCGTCACCCATCGTGCGTCCGACGCCTCGCTCAGCGGGACCGTCGAGGCGCTGCGCAAGCTCGACACCGTGCGGGGTGTCGCCAGCATCATGCGGGTTGAAGGAGAGTAACCAGCAATGACCCACCAGTGGCGCGGAATCATCGAGGAGTACCGGGACCGGCTGCCTGTGTCGGACAGCACGCCGATCGTCACGCTCCGTGAGGGCGGCACGCCACTCGTGCCCGCGCAGGTGCTCTCCGAGCGCACGGGCTGCGAGGTCCACCTCAAGGTGGAGGGTGCCAACCCCACGGGGTCGTTCAAGGACCGCGGTATGACCATGGCCATCAGCAAGGCCAAGGAGGAGGGGGCCAAGGCCGTCATCTGCGCCTCCACCGGCAACACCTCCGCCTCGGCCGCCGCCTACGCCGTACGCGCCGGGATGGTGTCGGCCGTTCTGGTGCCGCAGGGCAAGATCGCGCTGGGCAAGATGGGGCAGGCCCTGGTGCACGGGGCGAAGATCCTCCAGGTCGACGGCAACTTCGACGACTGCCTCACGCTGGCGCGGGAGCTGTCCGACAACTACCCGGTGGCGCTGGTCAATTCGGTCAATCCGGTGCGTATCGAGGGTCAGAAGACGGCGGCCTTCGAGATCGTGGACATGCTCGGCGACGCCCCGGACATCCATGTCCTGCCGGTCGGCAACGCCGGCAACATCACCGCCTACTGGAAGGGCTACAAGGAGTACGCCGCCGACGGCGTCGCCGGCCGTACCCCGCGCATGTGGGGCTTCCAGGCCTCCGGTTCGGCCCCGATCGTGCGCGGCGAGGTCGTGAAGGACCCCTCGACCATCGCCACCGCCATCCGTATCGGCAACCCCGCGTCCTGGAGCAACGCCCTGGCGGCGCGGGACGAGTCGGGCGGTGCCATCGACGAGGTGACGGACCGTGAGATCCTGCGCGCCTACCGGCTGTTGGCCGCGCAGGAGGGCGTGTTCGTGGAGCCCGCGTCCGCCGCGTCCGTGGCCGGTCTGCTGAAGGCCGCCGAGCAGGGCAAGGTGGACCCCGGCCAGCGGATCGTGTGCACGGTCACCGGCAACGGGCTCAAGGACCCCGACTGGGCCGTCGCCGGCGCCCCGCAGCCGGTCACGGTGCCGGTCGACGCGGCGACGGCGGCCGAGCGGCTCGGACTCGCGTAACCGGGGCGCCCACGGGGGCAACCTCCGTGAGAGCAACCGGCAGAGGGGGCACAGGGGGCTTGCGACACGCATCGTGCGCCTCCTGTGCGCCCTATGTCGCCACAGAACCTTCCTTCGATAGGCTGTACCGAACCCGCCCGCCGCATATGCCGCGGTGCCGCGCAGTCCCTGCGGCCTCCGGGTCTTCCGTACGCATCGAATTCATTCGACCATCACGCAGCTCAAGGAGAGTCATCGAGCGATGGCCGGTCCAGCCTTCCGCGCCGCCGCCGTCCGGGTGCGCGTCCCCGCCACCAGCGCCAACCTCGGCCCGGGCTTCGACGCCCTCGGCCTCGCGCTGGGGCTCTACGACGACGTCGTCGTCCGGGTGGCCGACTCCGGGCTGCACATCGACATCGCCGGCGAGGGCAGCGAGACGCTCCCGCGCGACGAGAGGCATCTGCTCGTACGGGCCCTGCGCGCCGCCTTCGACATCCTCGGCGGACAGCCCCGCGGCCTGGAAATCGTCTGTGCCAACCGCATTCCGCACGGCCGTGGCCTCGGCTCCTCCTCCGCCGCCATCTGCGCCGGCATCGTCGCCGCCCGCGCCGTGACCATAGGCGGCGACAGCCGGCTCGACGACACCGCGCTGTTGGAACTCGCCACCGAGATCGAGGGGCACCCGGACAATGTCGCGGCCTGTCTCCTCGGCGGGTTCACCCTGTCCTGGATGGAGCGCGGCGGCGCCCGGGCGATCCGCCTGGACCCCGCAGATTCCATCGTTCCGGTGGTTTTCGTGCCCGGAAAGCCGGTACTGACGGAGACCGCGCGCGGACTGCTCCCGCGCTCCGTGCCGCACGTCGACGCTGCGGCCAACGCGGGTCGCGCCGCTCTGCTCGTCGAGGCGTTGACGAGACGCCCCGAGCTGCTGCTGCCCGCCACCGAGGACCGGCTCCACCAGGAGTACCGCGCCCCGGCGATGCCCGAGAGCGCCGCGCTCGTGGAACGGCTGCGGGCCGACGGGATCCCCGCGGTCATCTCCGGTGCGGGGCCCACGGTTCTGGCGCTGGCCGACGACGCGAGCGCCGACAAGGTGGCCGACCTGGCGGGCGGGGGCTGGGCCGCCAACCCGCTGGAGCTCGACAGCCAGGGAGCGAGTGTGCTGCCGCTTGCGCCCTGACACACGGTCGCCGGATTTCGAGAGGGGGAATGTTTGTTGGATCCGGTAGTGTTAATCTCAATCCTGCACCCGACCCAGCCATGGCGAGGTGCTTCGTGTCCCCGTCCGGGACAACCTCTCTTCCGGGAGCTTCCCAAACCGCACTGTGTTCCGTATCACGTACGTGAGCGGTATGTCGTACGCGAACACTGAGCTGTTTGCAGAGCACGCTCCGGAATCGGCGTGACCGAGCCGCGTGACACAAAACCGGGTGTCATGGCGTGCAGGGAAACGCCAATCACCAGAAATTTCCTCCGCCGCTTTGGCGGACCACCGCCCCGGCACGGTCCACAGACACCGGACCGAAGCCGGACAGCACAACCGGTCGCCGAGCCAGACAGGCCGACGTCCGCTCCAGGGAAGGACCCTTCGTGAGCGACACCACCGATCTGATGGGCGCACGTGTCGAGGAGACCGCTGCCGCGCCCGCCACGGACGCTTCCGCGCCTGCCACCGGTGCCGGCTCCCGGCGGCGCCGCGGTACCGGCCTCGAGGGCATGGTGCTGGCCGAACTGCAGCAGGTCGCATCCGGCCTCGGCATCAGGGGCACCGCGCGGATGCGCAAGAGCCAGCTGATCGAGGTCATCAAGGAGGCGCAGGCCGGCGGCGGTGCCCCGGCCAAGGCCGAGGCCGCTGCCGAGACCAAGCCGAAGCGCCGGAGCACCTCCAGGACCCGTACCGGCGACGAGGCGGCCGAGCCCAAGGCCGACAAGTCCGAGCAGCCCGTGGCTCAGCAGCAGATCGAGATTCCCGGCCAGGGAGCCGGTGACGGTGCTCCGGCCGAGCGCCGTCGGCGCCGTGCCACCGCCGAGGCCGGCAGCCCCGAGACGGTCGCCGCCGAGGCGAAGAGCGAGCCGAAGGCCGAGACCCCGGCCGCTTCGGCCCAGCAGGCGCAGGGCGAGCCCAAGGCCGCCGAGTCCGCCTCGTCCGAGCAGCAGGGTGACGGCGCCGAGGGCCGCCGCCGCGACCGCCGTGAGCGCGGCCGGGACCGCGACCGCCGCGGCAAGGGCGACGAGCAGCAGGGCCAGGGCGGCCAGCAGCGTCAGCAGCAGAGCCAGCAGCAGGGCGGCGGCCGTCAGGACCGCGGTCAGCAGCAGCGGCCCGACGAGGACGGGGACGACTTCGACGGCGGCCGCCGTGGCCGTCGCGGGCGCTACCGCGACCGTCGTGGCCGTCGTGGCCGTGACGACATCGCGGAGCCGCAGGTCACCGAGGACGACGTCCTGATCCCCGTCGCGGGCATCCTGGACATCCTCGACAACTACGCCTTCATCCGCACCTCGGGCTACTTGCCGGGTCCGAACGACGTGTACGTCTCCCTCGCCCAGGTCCGCAAGAACGGCCTGCGCAAGGGTGACCACGTCACCGGTGCGGTCCGTCAGCCCAAGGACGGCGAGCGGCGCGAGAAGTTCAACGCGCTGGTCCGTCTGGACTCCGTCAACGGCATGGCGCCCGAACACGGCCGCGGCCGCCCGGAGTTCAACAAGCTCACCCCGCTCTACCCGCAGGACCGCCTTCGCCTGGAGACGGACCCCGGCGTCCTCACCACCCGCATCATCGATCTCGTCTCGCCCATCGGTAAGGGCCAGCGTGGTCTGATCGTGGCCCCGCCGAAGACCGGCAAGACCATGATCATGCAGGCGATCGCCAACGCGATCACGCACAACAACCCCGAGTGCCACCTGATGGTCGTCCTCGTCGACGAGCGTCCGGAAGAGGTCACCGACATGCAGCGGTCGGTCAAGGGCGAGGTCATCTCCTCGACCTTCGACCGCCCGGCCGAGGACCACACCACGGTCGCGGAGCTGGCCATCGAGCGCGCCAAGCGCCTGGTGGAGCTGGGCCACGACGTCGTCGTGCTGCTCGACTCGATCACGCGTCTTGGCCGTGCGTACAACCTCGCCGCGCCCGCCTCCGGCCGCATCCTGTCCGGTGGTGTCGACTCGACCGCGCTCTACCCGCCGAAGCGCTTCTTCGGCGCCGCGCGCAACATCGAGGACGGCGGCTCCCTGACGATCCTCGCCACCGCGCTGGTCGACACCGGCTCGCGCATGGACGAGGTGATCTTCGAGGAGTTCAAGGGCACCGGCAACATGGAGCTCAAGCTCGACCGGAAGCTCGCCGACAAGCGCATCTTCCCGGCGGTGGACGTGGACGCGTCCGGTACCCGTAAGGAAGAGATCCTGCTCGGCGCCGAGGAGCTCAGCGTCGTCTGGAAGCTGCGCCGGGTGCTGCACGCGCTCGACCAGCAGCAGGCGATCGAGCTGCTCCTGGACAAGATGAAGCAGACGAAGTCGAACGTCGAGTTCCTGATGCAGATCCAGAAGACGACGCCGACGCCGAACGGCGACTGACCTGGTCGAAGGGCCGCTCCCCCCGTCCTACGAGGGGAGCGGCCCTTTGCGTTGCCCCGGCGGCCCCGCCCGCCTGCTCGCGGCGGCCCGGTGTCGAGACCTTCGCCACAGCCCCCGGACGCGGTCGCGGCCTGCCCCGGCGGCGCGCCGATGCGGAAATGCCCAGGTGAGCAGCGTTCTCCCCGGATTTGCGGTGACCCTGTGTGTTCATCCTCGTACGTACTGACCGGACCGGATTGTGCAACCCTGGCCCCGGTTTCTCCGTCTGACCGAACGGAGCGACGATGGAGCGACGGGGGTCCCCCACTCGGGTGAGCCGAGCGACGGGAAAGGGTCGCTCCGCCAGGCCTGGACCTGACCGCAGGGGGTACCCGACCGGACGAGGACTGAGGGAGCACATGCCCGCCGAGAGCACACCCGACGCCATAGCCGACGAGGACACCGCCGCGACGGGCCCACGCCGCGGGGCCAGGGGTCGCCGCCGCAAGCCGCGCGGAAAGGGACGCACGGCCCTGCTGGTCGCGGCCTGGACCGCCGGGGGCATTCTCCTCCTGGGCGGCACCGGCGCCGGCATCCTGTACTTCAAGCTCAACGGCAACCTCAGGACCGTCGACATCGACGCGGCCCTCGGCGGCCACCGGCCCGCGAAAGCCGACAACGGCTCCGAGAACATCCTGGTCCTCGGCTCGGACACCCGCTCCGGCGGCAACAAGAAGCTGGGCGGCGGCACCGACGACGGCAGCGCCCGCTCCGACACGGCGATGGTCGTGCACCTCTACAAGGGCCACAAGAAGGCCGCGGTCGTCTCGATACCGCGCGACACCCTCATCGACCGCCCCGAGTGCACCGACAGCAAGGGCACCGCGCACCCGGCCGCCCCCGGGGTGATGTTCAACTCCGCGTACTCCACCGGCGGCGCCGCCTGCGCCGTGAAGACCGTCGAGTCGATCAGCGGTGTCCGCATGGACCACTACATCGAGGTGGACTTCTCCGGGTTCCAGAAACTGGTCGACGACCTCGGCGGCGTACAGGTGACCACCACCAAGGACATCGCCGACCGGGACAGCCACCTCGACCTGAAGGCCGGGGAGCACACCCTCGACGGCCGGCAGGCGCTCGGCCTCGTCCGCACCCGGCACGGCGTCGGCGACGGCTCCGACCTCGGCCGCATCCAGCTCCAGCAGGCCTTCGTCAAGGCCCTGGTCGCCCAGGTCAAGCAGCTCGGCGTGCTGACCAGCCCCACCAAGCTGGTGAACCTCGCCGACACCGCGACCAAGACCGTCACCACCGACTCCGACCTCGGCTCCGTCAAGAACCTGGCGTCCTTCGCGAGCGGGCTGAAGAACATCAGCTCGTCCCACATGAACATGGTGACGGTGCCGGTCCAGTACGACCCGGCGAACCCCAACCGCGTCCTGCTGCAGAAGGACAAGGCCCATCTGGTGTGGGACGCCCTCAAGCACGACCGGCCGATTCCGGCGAGCCTGACCAAGGGATCGGCCAGCGGCCAGGCCAAGGACGTCGTCAGGTCGGCCTGACCGGGTCCGCGCCCGGCGCCCTCCGCGTGCACGGGGAATAGATCGCTTGCGCCCCCGGTTTTGGGGGATGCGGCCAGTCCTGGCAGACTGGTACGTCGGCCCCGGTTCACGCCTCCGCATCCCGCGGTTGCGACCCGGCGCCCTCCCGAAACCTAGGAGACACCTTGAAGCGCGACATCCACCCCGCGTACGTCGAGACGCAGGTCAGCTGCACCTGTGGCGCGTCGTTCACCACCCGTAGCACCATCGAGTCCGGCACCATCCGGGCCGAGGTCTGCTCCGAGTGCCACCCGTTCTACACGGGCAAGCAGAAGATCCTCGACACCGGTGGCCGTGTGGCCCGCTTCGAGGCCCGCTTCGGCAAGGCTGCCGCTGCCAAGAAGTAGCGAGCCCACAGCGCCGGTCTCCGGTGCTCCTGTGCACGGGCACGGGGGCGCCGGGACCGGCGCTTTGCGGTGCAGCCCACTCATTGTCGTACGTACGTCCCCCACGCCCCGGTCGGGCGGGGGACACCCAGGGAGCCGGAGATGTTCGAGGCGGTCGAGGAACTGGTCGGGGAACACGCCGACCTGGAGAAGAAGCTGGCCGATCCGTCGGTCCACGCCGACCAGGCGAACGCGCGCAAGCTCAACAAGCGCTACGCCGAGCTGAGCCCGATCGTCGCCACGTACCGCTCGTGGAAGCAGTCCGGCGACGACATCGAGACCGCCCGCGAACTGGCCGCTGACGACCCGGAGTTCGCCGCGGAGGTCAAGGACCTGGAGCGGCAGCGGGAGGAGCTGACGGAGAAGCTGCGCTTCCTGCTCGTCCCGCGCGACCCCAACGACGACAAGGACGTCATCCTGGAGATCAAGGCGGGTGCGGGCGGCGACGAGTCCGCCCTGTTCGCCGGCGATCTGCTGCGCATGTACCTGCGGTACGCCGAACGCGTCGGCTGGAAGACCGAGATCATCGACTCCACCGAGTCCGAGCTCGGCGGCTACAAGGACGTCCAGGTCGCCGTGAAGTCCCGCGGCCAGCTGGAGCCCGGCCAGGGCGTGTGGGCCCGGCTGAAGTACGAGGGCGGGGTGCACCGTGTGCAGCGCGTGCCCGCGACGGAGTCCCAGGGGCGTATCCACACCTCCGCGGCCGGTGTGCTGGTCACCCCGGAGGCGGAGGAGGTCGACGTCGAGATCAACCCGAACGACCTCCGTATCGACGTCTACCGCTCCTCGGGCCCCGGCGGCCAGTCCGTCAATACGACCGACTCCGCCGTGCGCATCACGCACATTCCGACGGGCGTCGTCGCCTCCTGCCAGAACGAGAAGAGCCAGCTGCAGAACAAGCAGCAGGCGATGCGTATCCTGCGCTCCAGGCTGCTCGCCATGGCGCAGGAGGAGGCGGAGAAGGAGGCCGCCGCGGCCCGGCGCAGCCAGGTCCGCACCGTCGACCGCTCCGAGAAGATCCGTACGTACAACTTCCCCGAGAACCGCATCTCGGACCACCGGGTCGGCTTCAAGGCGTACAACCTGGACCAGGTCCTGGACGGCGACCTCGACGCGATGATCCAGGCGTGCGTCGACGCGGACGCGGCCGCCAAGCTCGCCGCCGCGTAAGCCCCCGTACCCGCACAACGCTCAGCCCCGGAGGACCAGCGTGAACCTGCTGCTCGCAGAGGTGGCCCAGGCCACCCAGCGGCTGGCCGACGCCGGCGTGCCCTCGCCGCGCAATGACGCGGAGGAGCTCGCCGCGTTCGTGCACGGCGTCAAGCGGGGCGAGCTGCACTCCGTGAAGGACGCGGACTTCGACGCCCGCTACTGGGAGGTCATCGCCCGCCGTGAGGCCCGCGAGCCGCTCCAGCACATCACCGGGCGCGCCTACTTCCGCTACCTGGAGCTCCAGGTCGGCCCCGGCGTTTTCGTGCCCCGCCCGGAGACCGAGTCGGTCGTCGGCTGGGCCATAGACGCCGTACGGGCCATGGACGTCGTCGAGCCGCTGATCGTGGACCTGTGCACCGGCTCGGGCGCCATCGCGCTCGCCCTGGCGCAGGAGGTGCCGCGCTCGCGGGTGCACGCCGTGGAGCTGTCCGAGGACGCCCTGGAGTGGACCCGCAAGAACGTCGAGGGGTCCAGGGTCGACCTGCGCCAGGGCGACGCCCGCACGGCCTTCCCCGACCTCGACGGCCAGGTCGACCTCGTGATCTCCAACCCGCCGTACATCCCGCTGACCGAATGGGAGTACGTCGCTCCCGAGGCCCGGGACTACGACCCGGACCTGGCCCTGTTCTCGGGCGAGGACGGCCTCGACCTCATCCGTGGTCTGGAACGGACCGCGCACCGGCTGCTGCGCCCCGGCGGAGTCGTCGTCATCGAGCACGCCGACACCCAGGGCGGCCAGGTGCCGTGGATCTTCACCGAGGAGCGGGGCTGGGCCGACGCGGCCGACCACCCGGACCTCAACAACCGCCCGCGCTTCGCGACCGCACGCAAGGCACTGCCGTGAGCGCGCCCCAGCATCTCTTCCCTCAGCAGGACGTGTACGAGGAGGTCCTCTAGACATGGCACGGCGATACGACACCAACGACGCGACCGACCGCGCGACGGGTCTGCGCGAGGCCGCGTCCGCCGTCCGCCGTGGCGAACTCGTGGTGCTGCCGACCGACACCGTGTACGGCATCGGCGCCGACGCGTTCTCCTCGGAGGCCGTGACCGACCTGCTCCAGGCCAAGGGCCGGGGCCGCAACATGCCCACGCCCGTCCTGATCGGCTCCCCGAACACCCTGCACGGCCTCGTCACGGACTTCTCCGAGATGGCCTGGGAGCTGGTGGACGCGTTCTGGCCGGGCGCGCTCACGCTCGTCGCACGGCACCAGCCGTCGCTGCAGTGGGACCTCGGGGACACCCGTGGCACCGTCGCCGTGCGCATGCCGCTGCACCCGGTCGCCATCGAACTGCTGACGGAGGTCGGCCCGATGGGCGTCTCCTCCGCGAACCTCACCGGCCACCCGGCACCGGAGACCTGTGACGCCGCGCAGGAGATGCTCGGCGACTCGGTCTCCGTGTACCTCGACGGCGGCCCCACGCCCGGCAACGTCCCCTCGTCGATCGTCGACGTCACCGGCAAGGTACCGGTGCTGCTGCGCCAAGGCGCACTGTCGGCGGAGGAGCTGCGCAAGGTCGTACCCGACCTCGAGGTGGCGAATTGACACCGCCCGACGCAGGGCGTGGCATAGGCAACGAGGACCGGACGGGAGGCCTGGCGGAGCCAGGCCTCCCGGGCGACACCTTTCGCATCCTCCACGTCAGCACCGGCAATGTGTGCCGCTCGCCGATCACCGAGCGGCTGACCCGGCACTTCCTCGCGGACCGGCTCGGCTGCCCCGCGCCCGGCCTCGTCGCGGGGAGCGTCATGGGCGGTCTGATCGTGGAGAGCGCGGGCACCTGGGGTCACGAGGGTGCCCCCATGGAGGCGAACGCGGAGGCGGTCCTCGCGGACTTCGGCGCGGACGCCTCCGGCTTCGTCGGCCGGGAACTCCTGGACGAGCACGTCATCCGGGCCGACCTGGTCCTCACCGCGACCCGTGACCACCGGGCCCAGGTCATCTCGATGGGCCACTCGGCGGGCCTGCGCACCTTCACGCTGAAGGAGTTCACCCGTCTCGTACGGGCGATAGACCCCGCGACGCTGCCTCCTCTGGAGGACGGCGTGGTGGCCCGTGCCCGCGCCCTGGTGCGGGCCGCGGCGGCCCTGCGCGGCTGGCTGCTGGCGCCGACGGCGGAGGCCGACGAGGTGTTCGACCCGTACGGGGCGCCGCTGCCGTTCTTCCGCTCGATCGGGGACGAGATCCACCAGGCCCTGGACCCGGTGGTGACCGCACTGACGGGAGTGCCCGCACGGGCCTGATCCGGCGCCGGTGACGGCCTCGCCGGGGTGCGTCCGCGGGACGGCTCGGCGGACGTGGCGCCCGGGCGCCACAGGGGGTGCGGGCCTACATTGGACGTACACCCCGACGCCTGGATCCCCGGAGACCACCATGGCGGTCACCCACACCCTCGAAGCCGACGTCCTGCGCCGGCAGGATCCCGAGCTCGCCGAGATCCTCCTCGGGGAACTCGCCCGGCAGTCGACGACGCTGCAGCTCATCGCCGCCGAGAACTTCACCTCCCCGGCGGTGCTCGCCGCCCTCGGCTCCCCGCTAGCCAACAAGTACGCCGAGGGGTACCCGGGGGCCCGGTACCACGGCGGCTGCGAGCTGGTCGACGTGGCCGAGCGCATCGCCGTGGAGCGGGCCAAGGCGCTGTTCCGGGCCGAGCACGCCAATGTGCAGTCGCACTCGGGATCGTCCGCGATGCTCGCCGCGTACGCCGCCCTGCTCAGGCCCGGCGACACCGTGCTCGCCCTCGGACTGCCGCACGGCGGCCACCTCACGCACGGCTCGCCCGCCAACTTCTCCGGCCGCTGGTTCGACTTCGTCGGCTACGGCGTCGAGGCGGAGTCCGGGCTGATGGACCATGTGCAGGTGCGCACCCTGGCCCGTGCACACCGGCCCAAGGCCATCGTGTGCGGGTCCATCTCCTATCCGCGCCATATCGACTACGCCTTCTTCCGGGAGGTCGCCGACGAGGTCGGGGCGTATCTCGTCGCCGACGCCGCGCACCCGATCGGGCTCGTCGCCGGGGGAGCGGCACCCAGCCCGGTGCGGTTCGCCGACGTCGTCTGCGCCACCACCCACAAGGTGCTGCGCGGCCCGCGCGGCGGCATGATCCTGTGCGGCGGCGAACTGGCCGAACGCGTGGACCGGGCCGTCTTCCCGTTCACCCAGGGCGGCGCCCAGATGAACAGCATCGCCGCGAAGGCCGTCGCGTTCGGGGAAGCGGCGACCCCGGACTTCGGGATCTACGCCCACCAGGTGGTGGCCAACGCCCGGATGCTCGCCGCGGCCCTGGCCGCCGAGGGGCTGCATGTGACCACCGGCGGCACCGACACCCATCTGCTGACCGTCGACCCCGCCCCGCTGGGTGTCGACGGCCACACCGCCCGGGGCCTGCTCGCGGCGGCCGGTATGGTCCTCGACACCTGTGCGCTGCCCCACGGCGACGTCCGGGGGCTGCGCCTGGGCACCGCCGCGGTGACCACGCAGGGCATGTGCGAGACGGAGATGGCGCGGATCGCCGCCCTGTTCGGCGCCGTGCTGCGCGAGGAGACGAAGCCCAAGCGGGCGCGTGAAGAAGTGCGGGAGCTCACCGACGGATTTCCGCCGTATCCCGGGCGCTGAGGGGTAGACGCAGCCGAGTACACAGCCACACATGCAACCATCGTGGCTACCCGTGAGTCCTCAACCGTATGCACGCGAAGCTAGGCTGTGGGGCTGAGGACGTCCAGCGAGACCTGTGGGGAAGCCCGTGCGTGAATACCTGCTGACGCTCTGCATCACGGCCGCGGTGACGTATCTGCTGACAGGGCCGGTACGCAAGTTCGCGATCGTGGCCGGAGCCATGCCGGAGATCCGGGCCCGGGACGTGCACCGGGAACCGACTCCCCGGCTCGGCGGTATCGCCATGTTCTTCGGCCTGTGCGCGGGACTGCTGGTCGCCGACCACCTCAAGAACCTCAATGAGGTCTTCGCCAAGTCGAACGAGCCCCGGGCCCTGCTCTCCGGTGCCGCGCTCATCTGGCTGATCGGCGTGCTGGACGACAAGTTCGAGATCGACGCCCTGATCAAACTGGGCGGCCAGATGATCGCCGCGGGCGTGATGGTCATGCAGGGTCTGACGATCCTGTGGCTGCCGGTCCCGGGCGTCGGCACGGTCTCGCTCACCCAGTGGCAGGGCACCCTGCTGACGGTGGCGCTGGTCGTCATCACGATCAACGCGGTCAACTTCGTCGACGGCCTCGACGGCCTCGCCGCCGGCATGGTGTGCATCGCGGCCGCCGCGTTCTTCATGTACGCGTACCGCATCTGGTACGGCTACGGCCTGGAGGCCGCCGCCCCGGCGACCCTGTTCGCGGCCGTCCTGATGGGCATGTGTCTGGGCTTCCTGCCGCACAACATGCACCCGGCGCGGATCTTCATGGGCGACTCGGGCTCGATGCTGATCGGGCTGGTGCTCGCGGCCGGCGCGATCTCGGTCACCGGCCAGGTGGACCCGGACGCGATGAACCTCTTCTCCGGTTCCGAGCGTGCGACGGTGCACCAGACCGTCCCGGTCTACATCCCGCTGCTGCTCCCGCTGACGATCATCGCCGTCCCGGTCGCCGACTTCTTCCTCGCGATCGTGCGCCGCACCTGGCGCGGCCAGTCGCCGTTCGCCGCGGACCGCGGGCATCTCCACCACCGGCTGCTGGACATCGGCCACTCGCACAGCCGGGCCGTGCTGATCATGTACTTCTGGGCGGCGCTCATCTCCTTCGGCGCCCTGGCCTACTCCGTCAACTCGGCGTCCATGTGGATCGTGCTCGGCATCATGGCGCTGAGCACGGTGGGTCTGGTGCTGCTCCTGCTGCCGAGGTTCACCCCGCGCGCCCCGCGCTGGGCCGAGGCCTTCGTGCCGCCCCGCTACCGCCGCGGGCGTCTCGCCGAGGCCGGGCCGGCGGCGGCCGGGACCGGCGGGGAGGACCTGGAGCCGGTGAACGGGGCGGCCGTGGCCGGGGAGGCGCATCGCACCCCCGTCGCCGCGGGTGCCACGGCGGTGAACGGGGCCACCGCGCTGGGCTCCCGGTCGCGTCCGGAGCGGCGCGAAGCCGGGTCGTCACGCTGACGCGCAAAGTAAGAATCTGACGAGTGCGTTGCCAATTCGTGGGGGTATATAGCACCCCAATACCAGACAACTGGGTGTGCCACGCGCACAGACGCGCACCTTCACTCTCATGTGTGACGGTGGGCACACCCCCTTGGTAAAGACCGCATCAAATAGTTTGTGATACGGTTCACGAGAACCCCGGGGATAGAGCCGGAGGGCCCTCTGTGACGGCCCCTCGGTGTGAGGTCCCTACTCGCCCCGGGACTACGCTCGTCCATGACGACACCCTGCCCCCTTCAGCAAGCGGAGTTGCCGCCATGCCGTCCAATGACGCCCGGAACCTACTGCAGATCGCTGTGCCCACAGCGGCCGTCGGCGTGGTCGCCGTCGCCGTCAGCGGCGTGATCGCAGGGGGCAAGGGGGCGCTCGGTGCGGCCGTCGGCACGCTGCTCGCCCTCGTCTTCATGGGGGTCGGGCTCTACGTACTGCAGTGGACGGCAAAAACGCTCCCGCAGTTGTTCCAGGCCATGGGGCTGATGCTCTACGTCGCTCAGCTCCTGCTGCTCCTGATCTTCGTGGCTCTCTTCAAGGGCACCTCTCTCTTCGATCCGAAGACGTTCGCGCTCGCACTCGTGATCGCGACGGTCGTGTGGATGGCGGCGCAGGCACGCGCGCATATGAAGGCCAAGATCTTCTACGTCGACCCGGACTCCGAGAAGAGCGAGAAGCCCGAGAAGACAGGGTCCACGCCGTGAGGGGTAGGGCCGGGATAAAGACGCGTGAGAGATCCTGCTATCGTCCGGTGCCAACTGCGGCATCGCGGGCGCGGGCATCTGAGCTGACGCCTGCTCAATCGCGAGGCTCGATGCCCGAAGGCCGCCCCCACATCCGTAACACCAGTCCGGTGCCGATCCGCGGCTGCGCGCCGCGCCGACACAACGAGGTTGCCGAACCCATGCGTCACGCCGAAGGAGCCCGCGGTGAGTGCTGACCAGACCCAGCTCGCCTTTGACTGGAGCTGCCGCATCCTGGCCGACAACGGCTGTGGCTTTCCGGCACCGGGCCTGAACTCCTTCCTCTTCAAGCCCCTGTTCACGGCGGGCGGCTTCGAGTTCAACAAGGTGATGCTGCTCGCGCTGATCACCACCGTGCTGGTCGTCGCGTTCTTCTGGGCGGCCTTCGGCAACGCCAAGGTGGTGCCGGGCAAGCTCCAGATGGTGGCCGAGGCCGGCTACGACTTCGTGCGCCGCGGCGTCGTCTACGAGACGCTCGGCAAGCGCGAGGGCGAGAAGTACGTCCCGTTCATGGTCTCGCTGTTCTTCTTCGTCTGGATCATGAACGTCTGGTCGGTGATCCCGCTGGCCCAGTTCCCGGTCTCCTCGGTGATCGCCTTCCCGATGGTCCTCGCCGCGATCGTCTGGATCATGTGGGTCTCGTTGACCTTCAAGCGCCATGGCTTCGTCGGCTTCTTCAAGAACATCACGGGCTACGACAAGTCGCTCGGCGCGGTCCTGCCGCTCGTCATGGTCATCGAGTTCTTCTCGAACCTGCTGGTCCGCCCGTTCACGCACGCGGTGCGACTGTTCGCCAACATGTTCGCCGGTCACCTGATGCTGGTGATGTTCACCGTCGCCTCCTGGTACCTGCTGAACAGCTACATGATCCCGGCCGCCGGCGTCTCGTTCGTGATGACCCTGGCCATGATCATCTTCGAACTCTTCATCCAGGCCGTCCAGGCGTACGTCTTCGTGCTCCTCGCCTGCTCCTACCTTCAGGGCGCTCTCGCCGAGCACCACTGAGTCGAACCACCTGCCCGCACACCCCCTGACGTCCGGTGGCCAACCCCCACCGGTCCATGAAAGAGAAGGAAGAACCGGCATGTCCGCTCTTGAGACCCTCGCCGCTGCCACCGGTGTCCACGGCTCCGTCGGCTCCATCGGTTACGGCCTCGCCGCCATCGGCCCCGGCATCGGCGTCGGCATCATCTTCGGCAACGGCACCCAGGCCCTGGCTCGCCAGCCCGAGGCCGCCGGTCTGATCCGTGCCAACCAGATCCTGGGCTTCGCCTTCTGTGAGGCGCTCGCCCTCATCGGCATCGTTATGCCGTTCGTGTTCGGTAAGTAATCACCTTCTTACTGGCACGAATCGACGACGAAAGGCACTGATGTGATCGCCAACCTGGTGCAGCTGGCGGCCGAGGAGACCGAGCAGAACCCGCTCGTCCCGGCCGGCCCCGAGCTGCTCGTCGGCACCATCGCCTTCGCCATCGTGTTCTTCTTCTTCTGGAAGAAGCTGCTTCCGAACATCAACAAGGTTCTGGAGGAGCGTCGCGCGGCGATCGAAGGCGGTATCGAAGAGGCCGACGCCATGAAGGTCGAGGCCCAGAGCGTGCTTGAGCAGTACAAGGCTCAGCTCGCCGAAGCCCGGCACGAGGCCGCGCGGCTGCGCCAGGAGGCGCAGGAGCAGGGCGCCGTGCTCATCGCCGAGATGCGGGCGGAAGGCCAGCGGCAGCGCGAGGAGATCATCGCCGCCGGTCACGCACAGATCGAGGCCGACCGCAAGGCCGCCGCGCAGGCGCTGCGGCAGGACGTCGGCACGCTGGCCACCGAGCTGGCCGGCAAGCTCGTCGGCGAGTCCCTGGAGGACCACGCCCGGCAGAGCCGTGTGATCGACCGCTTCCTCGACGGGCTCGACGAGGCCGCTTCGAAGGCTGAGGCTGCTCGATGACAGTGCACGGAGCGAGCCGCGAGGCCCTGGCTGCCGCACGTGAGCGTCTCGACGCGTTGACGGACGCCACGTCCGTGGACGCGGCGCAGCTCGCCGACGAGCTGGCCGCCGTCACCGCGCTGCTCGACCGCGAGGCCGGGCTGCGCCGGGCCCTCACCGACCCGGCGCAGGCCGCCGAGGCCAAGGCCGAGCTGGTCCGGCGTCTGCTGGGCAGCCAGGTCAGCGGGCCGGTCGTGGACCTGCTCGGCGGCATGGTGCGCTCGCGGTGGTCGCAGCCGCGTGACCTGGTGGACGCGCTGGAGGAGCTGGCGAACCTCGCCGACCTCACCGGCGCCGAGAAGGCGGGCGCGCTGGACGACGTAGAGGACGAGCTGTTCCGCTTCGGCCGGATCGTCTCCTCCAACACGGAGCTTCGCGCCGCGCTCACGGATCGTGCGGCCGGCGTCACAGCCAAGACCGAGCTGCTGCACCGGCTGCTCGGCGGCCGGGCCAACGTGACCACCGAGCGTCTTGTGCAGCGCCTTGTGACGGTGCCGCGGGGACGTAGCCTGGAGACGGGAATCGAGTCCCTCTCCAAGCTGGCGGCCGAGCGCCGCAACCGGATGGTCGCCGTCGTCACCTCGGCGGTCCCGCTGAGCGACACGCAGAAGCAGCGCCTCGGCGCCGCACTGGCCAAGCTCTACGGCCGCGAGATGCACCTCAACCTGGACGTGGACCCCGAGGTCGTCGGCGGGATGCAGGTGCAGGTCGGTGACGAGGTGATCAACGGGTCGGTCGCGGACCGGCTCGAGGACGCCCGTCGCCGCATGGCGAGCTAGCAGCAACTCCATACGCAGTACTACGGCCCGCGTTGGGCCGTGCAGAGGATTCCTGGGGGTCGCCCCCAGACCCCCACAGAAACTTCGGGCCCAACAAGGAGAGCAGGGAACCCAGATGGCGGAGCTCACGATCCGGCCGGAGGAGATCCGGGACGCGCTGGAGAACTTTGTCCAGTCGTACAAGCCGGACGCGGCCTCGCGCGAGGAGGTCGGTACGGTCACCCTTGCCGGCGACGGCATCGCGAAGGTCGAGGGCCTGCCCTCGGCCATGGCCAACGAACTGCTGAAGTTCGAGGACGGCACCCTCGGCCTCGCCCTCAACCTCGAGGAGCGCGAGATCGGTGCCATCGTCCTCGGTGAGTTCAGCGGCATCGAGGAGGGCCAGCCGGTGCACCGCACCGGTGAGGTGCTCTCGGTCGCGGTCGGCGAGGGCTACCTCGGCCGTGTCGTCGACCCCCTCGGCAACCCGATCGACGGCCTCGGCGAGATCGAGACGTCCGGCCGCCGCGCCCTTGAGCTGCAGGCCCCCACGGTCATGCAGCGCAAGTCGGTGCACGAGCCGATGGAGACCGGCTACAAGGCCGTCGACGCGATGACCCCGGTCGGCCGCGGTCAGCGTCAGCTGATCATCGGTGACCGCCAGACCGGCAAGACCGCCCTGGCCGTCGACACGATCATCAACCAGCGCGACAACTGGCGCACCGGCGACCCGAAGAAGCAGGTCCGCTGCGTCTACGTCGCCATCGGCCAGAAGGGCTCCACCATCGCGTCCGTGCGCGGCGCCCTGGAGGACGCCGGCGCGCTGGAGTACACGACCATCGTCGCCGCCCCGGCGTCCGACCCGGCCGGCTTCAAGTACCTGGCGCCGTACACCGGTTCGGCCATCGGTCAGCAGTGGATGTACGAGGGCAAGCACGTCCTCATCATCTTCGACGACCTCTCGAAGCAGGCCGACGCCTACCGCGCCGTGTCCCTGCTGCTGCGCCGCCCGCCGGGCCGTGAGGCCTACCCGGGTGACGTCTTCTACCTGCACTCCCGTCTGCTGGAGCGCTGCGCCAAGCTCTCCGACGACATGGGTGCCGGCTCGATGACCGGTCTGCCGATCGTCGAGACCAAGGCCAACGACGTCTCGGCGTTCATCCCGACCAACGTCATCTCCATCACCGACGGCCAGTGCTTCCTGGAGTCCGACCTGTTCAACGCCGGCCAGCGCCCGGCTCTGAACGTCGGTATCTCGGTCTCGCGTGTCGGTGGCTCCGCCCAGCACAAGGCGATGCGCCAGGTCTCCGGCCGTCTGCGCGTGGACCTCGCCCAGTTCCGTGAGCTGGAGGCGTTCGCCGCCTTCGGTTCCGACCTGGACGCCGCGTCGAAGGCGCAGCTGGAGCGCGGTCAGCGCATGGTCGAGCTGCTGAAGCAGGCGCAGTACCAGCCGATGGCCACCGAGGACCAGGTCGTCTCCATCTGGGCCGGCACCAACGGCCGTATGGACGAAGTTCCGGTCGTCGACATCCGCCGCTTCGAGCGTGAGCTCCTGGACTTCCTGCACCGCAAGCACCAGGGCCTCATGACCTCCATCAAGGAGGGCGCCAAGATGTCGGACGACACCATCCAGGCGATCGACGACGCCGTCGCCGAGTTCAAGAAGCAGTTCGAGACCTCGGACGGCAAGCTGCTCGGCGAGGACGTTCCTGCCGCTGCCGCCAAGTGACGTAAGGAAGGGACCTGACTCATGGGAGCCCAGCTCCGGGTCTACAAGCGTCGCATCCGATCCGTCAGCGCGACCAAGAAGATCACGAAGGCGATGGAGATGATCGCCGCCTCGCGCGTCGTCAAGGCGCAGCGCAAGGTGGCGGCCTCCACGCCGTACGCGACCGAGCTCACCCGCGCGGTCACGGCGGTCGGTACCGGTTCGAACACCAAGCACCCGCTGACCACGCAGGCCGAGACGGTGACCCGGTCCGCGGTACTGCTTCTGACGAGCGACCGCGGTCTGGCCGGTGCCTTCAACTCCAACGCGATCAAGGCGGCGGAGCAGCTGACCGAGCGGCTGGAGCGCGAGGGCAAGCAGGTCGTCACGTACATCGTCGGCCGTCGCGGTGTCGCGCACTACAACTTCCGTGAGCGCAGGATCGCGGAGTCGTGGACGGGCTTCACGGACGAGCCGACGTACGCGGACGCCAAGAAGGTCGCGGCGCCGCTGATCGAGGCCATCGAGAAGGAGACGGCGGACGGCGGCGTGGACGAACTCCACATCGTCTACACCGAGTTCGTCTCGATGATGACGCAGACGGCGGTCGACGCCCGCCTGCTGCCGCTCAGCCTCGAAGAGGTGGCCGAGGAAGCGCCCAAGGGCGAGATCCTGCCGCTCTACGAGTTCGAGCCGTCGGCGGAGGACGTCCTCGACGCCCTGCTGCCGCGCTATGTGGAGAGCCGTATCTACAACGCGCTGCTCCAGTCGGCCGCTTCGAAGCACGCCGCCACGCGGCGCGCGATGAAGTCGGCCACCGACAACGCCGGGGATCTCATCGAGAACCTCACCCGGCTTGCCAACGCGGCCCGCCAGGCCGAAATCACCCAGGAAATCAGCGAGATCGTCGGTGGCGCGAGCGCACTGGCCGACGCGACCGCGGGGAGTGACTGAACATGACCACCACTGTTGAGACGGCCACGGCGACGGGCCGCGTCGCGCGGGTCATCGGCCCGGTCGTCGACGTGGAGTTCCCCGTCGACGCGATGCCGGACATGTACAACGCCCTTCACGTCGACGTGGCCGACCCGGCCAACGCCGGCCAGAAGAAGACGCTGACCCTGGAGGTCGCCCAGCACCTGGGTGACGGCCTGGTCCGCGCGATCTCGATGCAGCCCACCGACGGTCTGGTCCGCCAGTCCCCGGTCACCGACACCGGCACGGGCATCACCGTCCCGGTCGGCGACTTCACCAAGGGCAAGGTGTTCAACACCATCGGTGACGTCCTGAACTCGGACGAGAAGTACGAGGGCGAGCGCTGGTCCATCCACCGCAAGGCCCCGAACTTCGACCAGCTCGAGTCCAAGACCGAGATGTTCGAGACCGGTGTCAAGGTCATCGACCTGCTGACCCCGTACGTCAAGGGCGGCAAGATCGGTCTGTTCGGCGGTGCCGGCGTCGGCAAGACGGTGCTCATCCAGGAGATGATCTACCGTGTCGCCAACAACCACGACGGTGTCTCCGTGTTCGCCGGTGTCGGCGAGCGCACCCGTGAGGGCAACGACCTGATCGAGGAGATGTCCGACTCGGGCGTCATCGACAAGACCGCCCTGGTCTTCGGCCAGATGGACGAGCCCCCGGGCACCCGTCTGCGCGTGGCCCTCGCGGGCCTGACGATGGCGGAGTACTTCCGCGACGTCCAGAAGCAGGACGTGCTGTTCTTCATCGACAACATCTTCCGCTTCACGCAGGCCGGCTCCGAGGTCTCCACGCTGCTCGGCCGTATGCCGTCCGCGGTGGGTTACCAGCCGAACCTGGCCGACGAGATGGGTCTCCTCCAGGAGCGCATCACCTCGACCCGCGGTCACTCGATCACCTCGATGCAGGCGATCTACGTCCCCGCCGACGACCTGACCGACCCGGCCCCGGCCACCACCTTCGCCCACCTCGACGCGACGACGGTTCTGTCCCGTCCGATCTCGGAGAAGGGCATCTACCCGGCCGTGGACCCGCTGGACTCCACGTCCCGGATCCTGGACCCGCGCTACATCGCGCAGGACCACTACGACGCCGCCATGCGCGTCAAGACGATCCTGCAGAAGTACAAGGACCTCCAGGACATCATCGCGATCCTCGGTATCGACGAGCTGGGCGAGGAGGACAAGCTCGTCGTCCACCGTGCCCGTCGGGTGGAGCGCTTCCTGTCCCAGAACACCCACGTCGCCAAGCAGTTCACCGGCGTGGACGGCTCGGACGTGCCGCTCGAGGAGTCGATCGCGGCGTTCAACGCGATCTGCGACGGCGAGTACGACCACTTCCCGGAGCAGGCGTTCTTCATGTGCGGCGGTATCGACGACCTGAAGAAGAACGCGAAGGAGCTGGGCGTCTCCTGACCCCGTGCTCGTGACAGAGGGGGACGAGACCGACCCGGACCCCGGGCCGCGTCCCGTCCCCCTCCGTACGCCTACTAGAATTCATCCCAACACCCGGCAGTCCCGCCGGGTGGTGACCCGAGGAGCCTCTCTTGGCTGCTGAGCTGCACGTCGAGCTGGTCGCCGCCGACCGCCAGGTCTGGTCCGGCGAGGCCACCCTGGTCGTCGCGCGCACCACGTCCGGCGACATCGGCGTCATGCCCGGTCACCAGCCGCTGCTCGGTGTGCTGGAGTCGGGCCCGGTGACCATCCGTACGAGTGATGGTGGAACGGTCGTCGCCGCGGTGCACGGCGGTTTCATCTCGTTCGCGGACAACAAGCTGTCCCTGCTGGCCGAGATCGCCGAGCTGTCGGACGAGATCGATGTCCAGCGCGCGGAGCGGGCCCTGGAGCGGGCGAAGACGGAGGCGGACGCCTCCGCCGAGCGCCGCGCGGAGGTCCGACTGCGTGCGGTGTCGTCGCACTGACACAGCACGCTGTGCAAAGACATGACTCAGCCGCGGCTGGGACCGGAGCGATCCGGACCCAGCCGCGGCTGAGGCGAATCCGGGCGTTTTTTCCGTTCCGTTACCTAGGAGACGAGGAGGTCGGTGTCGATGGTCCTCGCTCTGAGCGCGTGCGGATTGGTCGTGGCAGTCGTGGTGGTGGGGCTGTTCGTCTTCGGCCTCAGGCGCCGCATCATCCAGCGCTCCGGCGGCACCTTCGACTGCAGCCTGCGGTGGAACGTCCCGGAGGAAACGGACACCAGCGGCAAGGGCTGGGGCTACGGCATCGCCCGCTACAACGGCGACCGCGTCGAATGGTTCCGGGTCTTCTCCTACGCGCCGCGCCCGCGCCGGGTGCTGGAGCGCTCGGCGATCGAGGTGGCCGGCCGGCGTGCCCCGGAGGGCGAGGAGGAGCTGGCGCTGCTCTCCGACGCGGTGATCCTCGCCTGCCACCATCGGGGGATCCGTCTCGAACTGGCGATGAGCGAGGACGCGCTGACCGGGTTCCTGGCCTGGCTGGAAGCGGCACCTCCCGGCCAACGGGTGAACGTGGCGTAGCCGCGTTCACCCGTTGAGCGGGGGTGCCCCCGGACGGAGTCCGGGGGCACATCAATGTGGCCTGACCCCTTCGAGAAGGGTTACGACAGGCCGTTGCTCAGGGCGCTCACCAGCTCACCGTTGCCGGTGTCACCGCTGAACTCCCAGAAGAAGGCGCCGCCCAGGCCCTGGGACTTGGCCCACGCCATCTTGGAGCCGATGGTGGCCGGGGTGTCGTAGGACCACCAGTTGCTGCCGCAGTGCGCGTACGCCGTACCGGCGACGGTGCCGGTGGCGGGGCAGGACGTCTTGAGCACCTTGTAGTCCTCGATGCCCTGCTCATAGGTGCCGGCCGCCGGGCCCGTGGCCGTGCCGCCCGGGGCGTCCTGGGTGACGCCGGTCCAGCCGCGGCCGTAGAAGCCGATGCCGACCAGGAGCTTGGCGGCGGGCACGCCGCTCGCCTTGTACTTGGCGATCGCGTCGGCCGTGGTGAAGCCGGCGTGCGGGATCCCGCTGTACGAGGTGAGCGGGGAGTGCGGGGCCGTGGGGCCCTGGGCGTCCCAGGCGCCGAAGAAGTCGTACGTCATCACGTTGTACCAGTTGATGTACTGCGACGCCCCGGCGTAGTCGGCCGCCTCGATCTTGCCGCCGGAGGAGCCGTCGGCGGTGACCGCCGCGGTGACCAGGGCGGAGGAGCCGAACTTGGCGCGCAGCGCGGCCATCACGTTCTTGAAGGCCGCGGCCCCGCTGGTGTCACAGGACAGGCCGCAGGCGTTCGGGTACTCCCAGTCGATGTCGATGCCGTCGAAGACATCGGCCCAGCGCGGGTCGTGCACGAGGTCGTAGCAGGACTGGGCGAAGCCCGCCGGGTCCTTGGCGGCGTCCGCGAAGCCGCCGGACCAGGTCCAGCCGCCGAAGGACCACAGCACCTTGAGGTTCGGGTACTTCGCCTTCAGCTCGCGCAGCTGGTTGAAGTTGCCGCGCAGGGGCTGGTCCCAGGTGTCGGCGACGCCGCTGACGGACTGGTCGGCGGTGAACGCCTTGTCGTAGTCGGCGTAGGAGTCGCCGATCGCGCACTTGCCGCCGGTGACGTTGCCGAAGGCGTAGTTGATGTGGGTGATCTTCGCGGCGGAACCGGAGGTCACCAGGTTCTTGACGTTGTAGTTGCGGCCGTAGATGCCCCACTCGGTGAAGTAGCCGAGCTTGACCGCGGAGCCGTTCGTCGGGGGCGGGTTGGTGCCGCCGCCGGTGGTGTGCACGGAGACCGCGCCGCTGACCGGGCCGGTCTGGTCGGCGGTGTCCCGGGCCTGGACGGTGTACGCGTAGTCGGTGCCGGCGGTCAGACCGGTGTCCGTGTACGAGGTCGTCGTCACGGTGGCGACCTTGGCGCCGTCGCGCAGCACGTCGTAGTTCTTGACGCCCTTGTCGTCCGTGGCCGCCGCCCACGACAGTTTCACGGAGGTATCGGTGACGCCGGACGCGGTGGGGGTGCCCGGTGCGGAGGGCGGGTTGTCGCCGGGGAGGGTGCCGCCGTCACAACTTCCGCCGTTCAGCTTGCAGTTGGCGGGGGCGCCGGAGCCCGCGCCGTTGAAGCCGAAGGAGACGGAGGCGCCCGGGGCGAGGGTGCCGTTGTAGGACTTGTTCTTGGCGGTCCAGTGAGTGCCGGAGCTGGTGACGTCCGCGTCCCAGGCGGAGGTCACGGACGTGCCGGAGGGGAAGTCCCACTCGATCGTCCATGCGCTGATCGTGGCGGTCCCGGTGTTCTTGACGGTCCACTTGCCCTCGAAGCCGGTGCCCCAGTCCTGGGTCTTGGCGTAGGTGGCGGTGGCCGACGCGGCGTCCGCCGCGGCCGGGGCGGGGCTTGCGAGGCCGACCAGTCCGGCCAGCGGGAGCAACAGGGTGGCGAACCCTGCCGCGGCTCGGTGTCTGAAGCGCATGCGCGCCTCCCTATGTCGATGTGCGCCGCAGGGGCGCCACAGCGGGAGTCGTGGGCATGACTGAGCCTCCAGCCCACGGTGCGGCGAGAATAGAAAGGTCTGGACCATAGGTCAATAGGTCTGGACCAGTGCGCAGGCGGGAGTTTGACGACAGGGCCTAGATCCCCAACTCCTGGGCGAGGACGGCCGCTTGGACCCGGCTACGCAACCGGAGCTTGTGGAGGAGCCGGCTCACATGGGTCTTCACGGTGGCTTCCGCCATGTCGAGCCGGGCCGCGATCTCCGCGTTCGACAGCCCCTCGCCCAGACACGACAGCACCTCCCGCTCGCGACGGGTGAGCGCGTCCACCACGGCAGCGTCGGCCCGCGGTTCCCGCACCGGCCCCGCGGCGAACTCCGCGATCAGCCGGCGGGTCACGGCCGGCGCGATCAGCCCCTCCCCGCGCGCCACCGTACGGACCGCCTCCACCAGATCCGCGGCCTCCGCGTTCTTCAGCAGGAACCCGGAGGCTCCGGCCCGCAGCGCCCCGAACACATACGCGTCGAGGTCGAAGGTCGTCAGCACCAGGACGTCGGCGAGCCCCTCGCCGACCACCTGCCGGGTCGCCGACACCCCGTCCAGACGCGGCATCTGCACATCCATCAGCACCAGATCCGGCCGCAGCTCCCGGGCGAGCGCCACCGCCTCCTCGCCGTCCGCCGCCTCCCCGACCACCTCGACACCGGGCGCACCGCGCAGGATGAGCACCAGCCCGGCGCGTACGGCGGACTGGTCCTCGGCGACGAGCACACGGATCACGAGGGGTCTCCTTGGGTGAGGGGCAGGACGGCGCGCACGGCCCACAGCGCGCCGTCCGGACCGGCGTCGAACGTACCGCCGAGCAGCGCGGCCCGCTCCCGCATTCCGACGAGCCCGGACCCGGACCCGGGCGCGCGCGGCCCGTCCGGCCGGCCGCAGGGACTGGTCACCCGGACGGCGAGGGCATCGTCGTCCTGGGCGAGGTATACCGTGACGCGGCCCGGGCCGGCGTGCTTGAGGGCGTTGGTCAGCGACTCCTGCACGATCCGGTACGCGGCCAGCTCCACCGGCGCGGGCACCTGCCCGCACCGCGCGTCGAGCGTCACGTCGAGCCCGTTGGTGCGCGCGTTCTCCACCATGGCGCCGAGCCCGTCGAGGGTGGGGGTCGCGGCCGGCGCCCGGTCGTCCGCGCGCAGGATGCCGATCAGCTGCCGCATCTCGGCGAGACCCGCCACGCTGTTCTCCCGGATGACGCCGAGCGCGTCCCGGGAGGTCTCCGGGTCGTCGAGGGAGAGCGCCGCCGTGGAGTGGATGGCGATCGCGGAGAGATGGTTGGCGACCATGTCGTGCAACTCCCTGGCCACCCGCGCCCGTTCGTCGACCACCGCCTGGGCGCGGTCCATCTCGGCGAGCAGCGCGGTCTGTTCGGCGCGCAGCCGGGCCGCCTCGGCGGCGTCGCGGTGGTCGCGTACCACCCAGCCGGTGGCGGCGGGCGCGAGGGTGACCACCCCGACCCCCACGCCGATCAGCAGCCCCCGCGGGTCGCGCCACAGGGCCAGCGGCAGGACCCCGCCGATCACCGTGAGCAGCCCCGTGATCCAGGGCAGCCGCCGGGCGGAGGCCTGGGTGCCGTAGAGGACGGCCGCGTACATCAGATCCGTGAACATCACGACGGTGGCCACGTTTCCCCGGGTCACCGTGTCGACGCACGCCGCGGCCGTGCCGATCAGCAGGGCGGCCTTCGGGCGGGTGCGGCGCAGCAGTTCGCAGCCGGCCGTGACGACGAGCGGCACCAGCAGCACCCATCGCGCCGGCCACAGCACCACCGGGTCGGAGATCCCGCGCGGGCTGAGCCCGACGGCCCACAACAGCAGTCCGCCGAGCAGTCCGCCCACCGCGATACGCACATCGTCACGGTGGGGGCGGGGGAGTCGCGGGGCCATGACTCCATCCAACAGGGCGCCCGGACCGTGCGCGTGCGTCCCCGGGAGGGTCCTCGACTGCATCTTTCGATGTACCCGCACCTCGTCACCACCGACGACGCCCCGGCCACGAACCGCCGGGAGCCTGGAAGGAACGGGGATCGAGAGGAGCGAACCGTGGTCGTCGGGTTGATCGTGGCGTGCGAGGCCGGGTTCTGGGTGCTGCTGGCGGCCGGCCTGGCCGTCCGTTATCTGCTCAGGTGGCGCCGTACGAGCGTGGCGCTGCTGCTGGGCGAACCGCTGCTGGAGGTCGTGCTGTTCGTGGCGACGGCCGTCGATCTGAAGAACGGCGCCGAGCCAGGCTGGGAGCACGGCCTCGCGGCGCTGTACATCGGCTTCACCGTGGCGTACGGCCATCACACGATCCGTCGGCTGGACGGCCACGCCGCACACCGCCTGGCCGGTGCCCCGCGCCCGCCGAAACCGCCCCGCCACGGGACGGCGCGCGCCCGGTACGAGGGCCGGCTGTGGCTGCGCACCCTGCTGGCCGCGGCGGTGGCCGCCGCCCTGCTCCAGGCGGCGGTCTGGTACGTGGGCGACCCGGACGCCGTCGGCCCGCTGAGGTCCTGGCAGTGGACGGCGCTGCGGATCACCGCCATCCATGGGCTGATCGCCCTGTCGTATCTGCTCTGGCCCAAGAAGGCACCGGCCGCCGATGCCACCCGTTCGGAGGAGGGTCGTACCCTGTCCGGACGATGAGGAGGGGCGCATGAGCCATCCGGCACGCCTTGGGGGCGTCCTGGTCGTGGACGACGACGCGGCCATCCGGCGTTCCCTGGAACGCGGGCTGCGGCTGAGCGGCTTCGCGGTCCGCACCGCCGGCAGCGGGGCCGAGGCGCTCGCCGCGATCGGCGACGCCCCGCCCGACGTGCTCGTCCTCGACGTGTCGATGCCCGGCATGAGCGGCATCGAGGTGTGCACCCGGCTCCGCGACGAAGGCCAGGACCTGCCCGTCCTCATGCTCTCCGCGCTCGACGAGACCGCCGACCGTATCGCCGGCCTCCAGGCGGGTGGCGACGACTACCTGGTCAAGCCGTTCGCCCTCCAGGAACTCGTGCTGCGGCTGCACGCGCTGCTGCGCCGCAGACCGCCGGCCGGCCGTGCGCTGCTGCGGGTCGCGGACCTGGTGATCGACCCGGCGGCGCGCACCGCCGAACGGGCCGGCCGGCCACTGGAGCTGACCCGGCGTGAGTTCGAACTCCTGGAGGCGCTCGCCCGCAACGCGGGCCTGGTCCTCACCCGGGACCAGCTCCTGGACCGGGTGTGGGGCTACGACTTCGATGTGCGCACCGACGCCGTCGACACCTTCGTCAGCTATCTGCGGCGCAAGCTGGAGGCGGACGGCGGCACACGGCTCGTGCACACCGTGCGAGGGGTGGGCTTCGTCCTGCGGGGGGAGCCGTCATGAGACTGTCCACCCGCATCGGACTGGCCGTGGGACTCACCGTCCCGCTGCTCGTGCTCGCCTCCGGCTGGCTGCTGCTGCGGCTGGTCGCGCAGGACCTGCGCCACGAGGAGGACGAGCATCTGCGCCAGCGGGCCGCCGCCGTGGCCCCGGACGCGCGCTCCCTGCTCCGGGCGGCCGCCGCCGGCCGGCCCCGCGCGGCCGACACCAGGGAACGACAGCTCTACAGCGCCGCGCTCGACGTCGGCGTCCGTGTCGTCGGATCCACGGCGGCCTTCAGCGGCGGGCCCCAGCCCGATGCCTCGGTCGCCCTGCCCGCGCGGTCCGCCGGACCGGTCACCGTGCGGGACGCCGGGCACAGCTGGCGGGCCCTGGCCGTGCCGATCCGGGGCCCCCGCGCCACCGGCACCCTCTGGGTGTTCCGGCCCGACACGGCCGACCGCACCCAACTCCGGCTCGTGCGGCGCCGGGTGGTCCTGACCGCCCTGCTCGCCGCCCCGCTGTCCGGCCTGCTCGCCTGGGGCGTCGCCACCGGTGCCACCGGCCCGCTGCGCCGTCTCGGCCGCCGCGCCGCGGGCCTCGACCCGCGGACCAGCGCCGCCCGGCTGGACCACGAGCCGACCGGCGTGCGGGAGGTCGACGACCTCGCGGCCACCCTGCGGACGGTCCTCGCCCGCTACGACGAACAGGCCGCCCGCACCGCCGAGGCCCTGGAGACCGCCCGCTCCTTCTCCGCCGCCGCCTCGCACGAACTGCGCACCCCGCTGATGAGCCTGGGTACCAACCTGGACATCCTCACCGACCATCCCGCCCTGCCCGAGCCCGACCGCACGGAGGTCCTCGCCGATCTGCGCAGCGAGCACGCCCGCCTCCTCGGTCTGCTGATGATGCTGCGGGAACTGGGGCGCGGCGATCTGGTGGAGGCGGAGGCGTTCGGGACCGTGGACGTGGCGGAGACAGCGGACGCGGCGGTCGCCGAGGCCCGGCGCCGCGCTCCCGGGGCCCGCGTCACGCTGCGGGCCGAGCCGGGGCTCACCGTGCCCGGCTGGGAGCCCGGACTGCGGCTGCTGCTGGACAATCTGCTCGTCAACGCGCTGGCGCACGGACGGGATCCGCAGGGGCGGGCGACCGTGGCCGTCGGGGTGGCCGGGAACGGCGCCGAGGCCGTGATCACGGTGGACGACCAGGGGCCCGGCATTCCGCCCGGGGCCCGCGGGTGGATCTTCGAACGGTTCCGACGGGGACCGGACAGCGCGGGCTCCGGTCTCGGCCTGACCCTGGTCGCCCAGCAGACGGCCCTGCACCGGGGGAGTGTCACGGTGACAGACGGGCCGGACGGCGTCGGGGCGCGGTTCGAGGTACGGCTGCCGAGGGCGGGCGGGGCCCTGCCCGAGCGACGCGACTGGCTGATCGGAACAGCCGGGGCAAACCGGTCACAGAGTTCCCACAAAGACGCTTCATAGCCTCCGCTGCGACGGACGGACGACAGGCCCGTCCGGGAACGGAGGCGACGATGAACGTACGACGACGGCAGCGCACCCTGCTCGCGGGGCTCGCCACGGCCGCACTGCTGGTGAGCGGGACCGGGGCGGCGGTGGCCGCCACCCCGGCTGCTTCCGCCCCGACCGCGCCCGCGCCGACCGGCGACGGGGCGCAGGCGCTGTGCAAGCGGGTGCCGAAGATCGACCGGCGGATCGAGCGGGCGCTCAAGCGGCTCGACGGGGACGCGCGCGTCCGCGGGTCGGTCGCGCGGCTCCAGCAGCGCGTGGACAACGCGAACAAGGCGGGCCACACCGAGATCGCCACCTATCTCCAGCACCGGCTGGACTTCCGCAAGTCCCTGGTGCCGACGCTGGAGCAGCGGCAGAAGGATCTCGCGGGGGTCAAGAGCTGGTGCTCGGCCCACGGGAACGGAAAGGCGGCGAGCTGATGCGGGGACGCCGGATGCTGCGGCTCGCGGCCCCCGCGGTGGTCCTGCTCGTGGGCCTCACCGCGGGCTGCGCACAGAATCACGGCACGGCTGCCCCGCCCGCCTCGTCCACCACGCCTTCCGGTTCCGCGGACACCGGGCAGGGCACGGTGCAGGACATGCAGAAGAAGGTGGACGCCGCGCAGTCGGCGCTCACCGCGGCGGACCAGGACGCCGCACAGGGCGACGGCGACCGCTGAGCGGGGGATACGCCGGCCGGTGCGCGCCTACGCCCGATGGGGGCACCGGCCGGTGTGCCCCTGTCGGCGGGCGCCGGTCAGCGCTCCCCGCCCGGGACCCACAGCACGTCCCCGGTCTCCTTGTTGGCGTAGCGGGCCAGAATGAACAGCAGGTCCGACAGCCGGTTGAGATAGGTCGCGGTGAGCGGGTTCATCACCTCGGCATGGACCTCCAGCGCGGCCCAGGTGGAGCGCTCCGCCCGCCGCACGACCGTGCAGGCCTGGTGCAGCAGGGCCGCGCCCGGGGTGCCGCCGGGCAGGATGAACGAGCGCAGCTTCTCCAGTTCGGCGAGGAAGCGGTCGCAGTCCGACTCCAGCCGGTCGACATAGAATTGTTCGACCCTCAGGGGCGGGAACTCCGGGTTCTCCGTGACCGGCGTCGACAGGTCCGCGCCCACGTCGAACAGGTCGTTCTGGACACGGGTGAGGACCTTGACGACCTCCGCGTCGAGGCCGCCCAGCGCGACCGCGGTGCCGATGACCGCGTTCGCCTCGTTGGCGTCCGCGTAGGCGGCGATGCGCAGATCGGTCTTCGGTACCCGGCTCATGTCCCCGAGATGAGTGGTGCCCTTGTCGCCGGTCCGCGTGTAGATGCGCGTCAGATTGACCATGCGACCAGCGTAGTGAGACCACGGCCGGGCGGAACACCCATATGCCCGTCGTCACCGCCGGTCGGAGCACCCGGGCGCACCGGTCGGGGACGTCCCGCCACAGGGCGCGCAGGGCTCACGTACGCCGTCCGGCGGCGGAATGATTCGTGCCGGTGTGAAGTCCGTCATGTGAGACGTGACGCGCGTTACTAACCGGTCACACAGCGCCTTCAGAGCGCTAGGGTCCGGCCGAGAGCCTTATACGGACAGCGCGTCAGGGGAGTCGCACAGTGGCACGGAAGCTTGCCGTCATCGGAGCCGGACTCATGGGATCCGGCATTGCCCAGGTATCGGCCCAGGCCGGTTGGGACGTCGTCCTGCGTGACGTCACGGACGAGGCACTGACGCGCGGCACGGACGCCATCAAGGCCTCCTACGACAAGTTCGTGAGCAAGGGCAAGCTGGAGGCGCACGACGCGGACGCGGCGCTCGCCCGCATCACGACGACCACCGATCTGGACGCCGCCGCCGACGCGGACATCGTCGTCGAGGCCGTCTTCGAGAAGCTGGAAGTCAAGCACGAGATCTTCCGGACGCTCGACAAGCTCGTACGCGAGGACGCCGTGCTGGCGTCCAACACCTCCGCCATCCCGATCACCAAGATCGCGGCGGCCACCGAGCACCCGGAGCGGGTCGTCGGTGTGCACTTCTTCTCCCCGGTGCCGATGATGCAGCTCGTCGAACTGGTCCGCGGCTACAAGACCAGCGACCGGACCCTGGCCACCGCGCGCGAGTTCGCCGAGTCCGTCGGCAAGACCTGCATCGTCGTCAACCGCGATGTCGCGGGCTTTGTGACGACCCGTCTCATCTCGGCGCTGGTCGTCGAGGCGACCAAGCTGTACGAGTCCGGCGTGGCCACCGCCGAGGACATCGACCTCGCCTGCAAGCTGGGCTTCGGCCACGCCATGGGACCGCTGGCCACGGCCGACCTCACGGGCGTCGACATCCTGCTGCACGCCACGAGCAACATCTACACCGAGTCCCAGGACGAGAAGTTCGCTCCGCCGGAGCTGATGCGCCGGATGGTTGACGCCGGTGACTTCGGGCGCAAGACCGGGCAGGGCTTCTACACGTACTGAATCCGCACGTACTCCTGAGGTATCACCTCATCGAGTGCATTCGGTATCGGTTCGCTTACAGACGGCAACCTGATGGCGCTCGGCGCAGTCAGAAGTTGCACAAGCACAACCACAACACGGAGTACGGGCGACGCACTCTCGGGGAGCGCATATGCACATCAGGGGCGACCACGCCGAGCTGGTCGTCGGGGGCCGCCTCGACGTCCGCAGCGCGGCGGACGCCCGTACGGTCCTGCACTCGGCCGTCGACGACGGGATCGGCGACCTGGTGCTCGACCTGTCCGAACTGGACTCCTGGGACGCCACGGGCCTCGGGGTGATCATGGGGGTCCACCGGCGGGCCGGGCGATGCGGCCGGCGGCTGGTGCTGCGTGCCGTCCCGCCGCAGATGCAGCGCCTGCTGGTGGCCACCCGGTTGCACCGGATCCTGGCCATCGAGGGCGGTATCGGCGTGGAGTCGCTCCCCGGGGTGTGAGTGCCCGGCGCGCGGCGTCACGGGAGCGAACACCGACGAAACGCACGTCGCGCGCAATCCTCACGAGACTGTGATGTCTCGGACGGCGCGGCACCCCGGCTTGTCAGAGATACTGTGCGAAGGTTTAGGGTTCGGCTGCCCGCCGCCCGCATCCCTCGTACGGGCACCGGACCAGAAGCGACAGCGCAGTGTGCGGCAAGGCCGGGAGGGGCTCAGCACACGACGCTTTTGGGGGGCTTGGACCTATGGACCCGAACCAGCCGGGACCCGAGGAGTACGGCCACGACGGCGCCCATGCCACACCGCGCCAGCGCCCGCCACGGGACCCCGTGACAGCCGACTTCGTACAGCCGACACCGGCACTCGCCCGCACAGTACAGCTCGTGGCGGGTGACTTCCTGGTCACCGTCAACCCCGTCGACGGCAGCGAGATAGAGGTGTGCCCGCCCGGGCAGCGGCCCGAGCCGCCGGCCGGGTACACCGCCGCCGAGCGGGCCGAGAGGGCCCGCGCCGCGAAGCCGCCGGTACCGCCCGGCCCGGCCCGGCCGCAGCCGCCCCTGCTGAAGCGTCAGGAGGAGCGGGAGCGGCTGGTACGGCTCCTCGCGCGCGGCCGCTCGGTCCGGCTCACCGGGCCGTCCGGATCCGGCCGCACCGCGCTCCTGGACCTCGTCGCGGAGGACTGCACGGACCTCGCCCCCGACGGCGTGATCCGCCTGACCGGCTGCCGGCGCACCACGAGCGACCTGCTGTACGAACTCTTCGCCGCCGTCTACGACGCGCCCCTGGTCCGTCCGGGCCGGGAGGAGCTGACGCGGTACCTCCAGGACATCGGCGCCGTGGTCGTCCTGGACGACCTGGAGTTCGGCGGCAGTGCGCTCGACGAACTGCTCGACGCGACACCCGAGTGCGCCTTCCTGCTCGCCGCCACACCCGAGGTGCCCGCGCCCTCGGCCGACTCGCGCGTGGAGGAGGTCTTCCTCGGCGGACTCGACCGCCCCGGCAGCCTGGAACTCCTGGAGCGCGCCGTCGGCCGCGACCTCACCGAGGAGGAGGCCAACTGGGCGGGCGACCTGTGGTTCGAGTCCGAGGGACTGCCGCTGCGCTTCATGCAGGCCGGGGCGCTGCTGCGGCAGCGGGACCGGCAGCGGGCCGAGGAGGACGCCGTCGACGAGTTCGGCGTCTTCCGGAACGTCCCCGAACAGCCCGGCGGCCCCGCGCCCCGCGACGCCGCCGAGGGTCCCGAGGCACCCCTGCCGTCGCTCGCCGAGGCCGCGGCGGCCGCGCCGCTGCTCGCCTCCCGGCTGAGCGCGTCGGCGCGCGAGACGCTCAAGTTCGCGGTCGCGCTGGGCGGTGAGGTGCCCCACCAGACGCATCTGCCGGCCCTCGTGGACGACACCCACGCGGATGCGGCGCTCGCCGAGCTGGCCGACTGCGCGCTGGTCTCCCAGGCCGGCTCCCGCTACCGTCTCGCGGCCGGGGTGACCGCCCAGCTGGAGGCCGCCGGGTACGCGACCGGGGCGGAGGAGTACGCGCTCAAGGCCGCCCAGCACTACTCCTGGTGGGCCGGACACCCCTCCGTCACCCCGGCGCGGGTCGTGGCCGAGGCCGACGCCCTGCTGGCCGCGCTGACCGTCCTGGTGCCGCTCGCCTCCCGGGGGCCGATATCCCCCGAGCAGGCGGGGAACGCGACCTCGCCCGGAGAGGACGAGGAGGAGATCCCCGCCGTGCGGCTGGCCCGTCAGGCGGCGCCCGCGTTCGCCGCGGGGCTCGACTGGGGGGCCTGGGAGCGGGCGCTGCGCTTCGGCGCGGAGGCGTCCCGGCTCGCCGGTTCGGTCGGCGAACAGTCCTACTTCCAGCATGAGTTGGGCATACTCGCGCTCTGCGCGGGGCAGGTCGACCGGGCCCGCGCCGAACTCGAGGCGTCCATCGGACTGCGCGGCGCCCTCGCCGACAAGCGCGGCACGATCGCCGGACGGCGTGCCCTCGCCCTGGTCTCCGACCGCGCGGACACGGCGCCGCTCGCCCCCGGCATCGCCGCGAGCGAGGAGGCGCCGGACGCGCGACAGGAGGGCCCGGCCTCCCCGCCCGGTGGTGTTCCGACCGCCTTCGGTCCGGCCGCGCCGACCGGGGACACGGCGACGCTCATCACATACCAGGCGACGACCGCGCCTGCGCCCCGGTCCGGTGGCCTTCGCGGTGTGGTGCAGGGCACCCGGCGTAATCTGGTCGCCGCGGGCGCGGGGGCGGCCCTGGTCGCCGTGCTCGGCACCGTGGTGACCCTCGGCATGACCGACAACCACAGCGACACCCCGTCCGGAAACGTCCGCGTGGGCCCCTCGGCGAGCCAGGGCCCGAACGACGACAGCATCGGCGCGGACAAGGCGGGCGGCGGTGACTCGGGCGGCGTGGGCGTCGCGAGCCGCCCGACCGACCCCGGCAAGGACGGCCTCCTCGGCACCTCGGACGACCCGACACCGCCGGGGAGCACCCAGTCGCCGCACAGCGGCCCGCCGTCCGACGGCGGCACGTCCTCGGGCACGTCCAAGTCGCCCAGGCCGTCGGGGTCGTCCAGCGCGTCGCACGGCGGCGGTACGACCGGCGGCACCACGGGCGGGACCAGCGGGGGCACCACGGGCGGCACTACGGGTGGGACGACCGGCGGTACCAACGGCGGTACGACCGGCGGCACCACGGGCGGGACCAGCGGTGGCACGACCGGCGGTACGACGGGTGGGACGACCGGCGGCACTGACGGCGGTACGACGGGTGGGACGACCGGCGGCACTGACGGCGGTACGACGGGTGGGACGACCGGCGGCACCACGGGAGGCACCGACGGCGGCACCACAGGTGGGACGACCGGCGGCACGATGACGCCGACGTCCAGCATCTCGGCGAGCGGCCCGACGCCCAGCAGCACCGCGGGCACATCCGCCCCCGCGTCCTCCGGTCCCTCCGGGTCGGCGCGGCTCGCCTGACCGCTGCCCCAGAAGTCCGACGGCCGGGGCCGAGCCCGTGTGGAACGGGTTCGGCCCCGGCCGCGTAGGCCGCCGGATCCGGAACAGCAGGCTCAGAACAGCCGCAGTTTGTCGTCCTCGATGCCCCGCATCGCGTCGTAGTCCAGGATCGCGCAGTTGATGCCGCGGTCCGTCGCGAGCACGCGGGCCTGGGGCTTGATCTCCTGGGCCGCGAAGACGCCGCGGACCGGCGCGAGGTGCGGGTCGCGGTTCAGGAGTTCCAGGTAGCGCGTGAGCTGCTCCACCCCGTCGATCTCGCCGCGCCGCTTGATCTCGACCGCGACGGTCCCGCCCTCGGCGTCCCGGCACAGGATGTCCACCGGGCCGATCGCCGTCATGTACTCGCGGCGGATGAGCGTGTAGCCCTCGCCGAGGGTCTCGATGCGGTCGGCGAGCAGCTCCTGCAGATGCGCTTCCACGCCGTCCTTGATCAGGCCGGGGTCCACGCCCAGTTCGTGCGAGGAGTCATGGAGGATTTCCTCCATCGTGATGATCAGTTTTTCGCCCGTCTTGTTGATGACGGTCCAGACGCCTTCCTCGTCGCCCGTCCCCTCCTTGAGCGTGCAGGGCGGCGACATCCAGTTGAGGGGCTTGTAGGCCCGGTCGTCCGCGTGGATCGAGACGCTGCCGTCCGCCTTCACCAGGATCAGACGGGGTGCGGAGGGGAGGTGGGCGGTGAGCCGACCCGCGTAGTCGACTGAGCACCGGGCAATGACGAGACGCATGGTCGGCAACGCTACTCGACCTCACCGCCCCGACGCGATTCGCCCTCCTCGGTCCCCCTGCGGACCGGACTCCCCGCATCCTCCGTTTCACCCGGGATGCCCCCGTTCGCCAATGGCTGGTTGTGTGCCTAATGAGAGTCGGCTCTGTGTGCATTCTCCTGGTGCGGTCACCGTCCGTTGCTTACCGTAGTAAACGGGAGGTCGCGCAGTGTGTACGTAGCGTGTTCGATAGTGCGAACTCCCTTCCCTGTCCGTAAACCCCTGTTGTCTCGGGGTGCGAGAGGAGTACCCATGTCGCTCGACGTCTCACCGGCCCTGCTCGAACAGGCCGAGCGAGGCGAGGTCGACGAAGCCGATTTCGTCGACTGCGTCCGGACCTCCCTGCCCTATGCGTGGGAGATGATCAGCTCCCTGGTGGCCCAGCTGAAGGTGGACGGCGGCGAGTTCGCCGACAACCAGACGCCCCCGCCGGACGAGCAGGCACGTGGACAGCTGCTGCGTGCGCTTGCGAGTGACGCGATACGCGGCGCCCTGCAGCGGCACTTCGGAGTGCGCCTGGCCTTCCAGAACTGCCACCGGGTGGCGGTGTTCCCGCTGGACTCCTCAGTGGACGACACGTTGGCTCGCTTCACCTCGGTCCGCAATCAACTGCTCAACCAGTCGCCGGAACTGCGCGACTGCTGAGCCACATGAAGCCGTAAGGCTTGCCGCTCGGTACGCGGGAGGTGCATCTGTACCGGAGCGGCAAGCTCCCGCCGGGCCCGGGTGACGGGCCCGGCCCGGTGGGCCCAAAGCCGTGGACACGAAGCTCTCAGCGGAGCTGAGGCAGCACCTCGGCACCCAGCCTGCGCACGTTCTCCTCCGTCGCCGCGAGGTCCCCGGAGCCTTCGAGCAGCAGGGCGAAGCGGTTGATGCCCGTCCGCTCGGAGGTCGCCGTCAGACGGTCGGCGCACAGTCGAGGCGTGCCCACCGGGTGCAGTCCGCAGAGCAGTTCGGTGTACGCCAGCGGGTCCCGCATGCTCCGGGCCCGGCCGTCGACCGTCACATGAGCGTCGAGACCCTGTTTCAGCCAGCCTGGCATCGCCTTCGTCAGCGTCTCGACCGCGTCGGTGCGGCGGTCGGCGATCTGGCAGACGCCGGCCGAGACATGACCGGCCCGGGCGATGGCGTCCCCGTCGATCCCGGCCGCGCGGGCGCAACTCCGCCACAGCGCCACCATGTCCGCCTTCTCCTCGTCCCCGACATGCATCCCGAGGAGCATCGGCAGCCCCCGCTCGGCCGCCAGCCTCACACTCGCGGGTGAGGTGCAGGCGACGACGACCTCGGGACCCTCGGTGTCGGTGAGCGACTCGGACGGGCGTGGGACGACCGGGACTTCACGGAAGGTGAATCGTTCCCCCACGGCGGAGACGGACGGTTCGCGCAGCCAGCGCACCAGCAGATCGAGTGATTCGGGGAAGTCCGTCTCGTACGCCCGCAGCCCCGCACCGAACACCTCCAGGTCCACCCAGGGGCCGCCGCGCCCCACCCCGAGGGAGAAGCGCCCGCCCGTGGTGAGGTGCAGCAGCGCGGCCTGCTCGCCGAGCGCCACCGGGTGGGATGTGGGCAGAACGCTGACCGCCGTACCGACCCGGATCCGTCGGGTGCGGCCCAGCAGGAGGGCCGCCAGGGTGATCGCGGAGGGGCATGTGCCGTACGGCACGAAGTGGTGCTCGGCCAGCCACACCGCGTCGAGGCCCGCCTCCTCGGCCACTTCGGCCGACCGCACCGCACGGTGCAGTGCCTCCCCCTGTCCCTGGCCCGGAAACTGGGCGGCCAGTACAAAACTTCCTACGTGCATGGCATTTCCTGCTTTCCTGGCTCCGACACGGAGCTCCCCCACCCGGCATAACTGCCTGACATGTGCCGAAGTCACGGCCTCACGGAGAGATTTGCGGATTGTCTGCAGAATCGGCCCGTGGGAGGGGGTTCTGTCAGGGTTGGATACGCACGCGTACCCCCGCAGAGCCCGCGTAGGCTGGATGCGGCCCCTGCTCCCCGATGACTCCGTGAGGTGTTCCGTGTCGCCGCGTCGTAACCGTCCCAAGGGCTCAGGCTCGTCCGGCCGGAGCGCGGAGGACGACGAGCAGCCCCGCTACGGCGGCCGGCAGAGCACCGAGAGCTGGCGCGGCGAGGAGTGGAGCGTGCGCCACGTGGCGGGCGCCGCGGCCGAGGGCAAGACCTACCGCTGCCCGGGCTGCGACCAGGTGATCCCCTCCGGCGTCCCGCATGTGGTGGCCTGGCCCGAGCACGCGGGCGTGGACGACCGCCGGCACTGGCACCGGGCCTGCTGGAACGCGAAGGACCGCCGCACCACGCGGGTGCAGCGGTCCCGTAACGCGCCGAGGTACTGAGGACTGACTACACGTCCCGCTGCTCCAGCAGCAGATAGGCGCCCGCGAAGGCGACGGCGGTCACCCCCGCCATGATCCACAGCGGGTCCCAGCCGGACGGGCCCGACGAGGTCAGGGAGTTGGAGTAGAAGACGCTGAGCTGATTCGGGATCGAGTACTCGAACAGGGCCTTGCGCACGCTGTCGAGCGAGTCCGAGAACATGAACAGCGCGATGACCAGCGGGGCCAGCACAAGGCCGATCATGATGGTGATGGCGCCCGCCGAGTGCCGGATGACCGAGCCCATGGCGAGCGAGAGCATGCCGAGCAGCGCAAGGTAGAGCGAGATCCCGAGCGTGCCCTTCAGCCACTCGCCGCCGGAGGGCGTCCGGGCGCCGTCGAGCAGGGCCACATCGGCGAAGGCGACGAGGCCGACGGAGACCAGGCTGACGGTGAAGGCGACCGCGAAGAACACCACCGCCTTCGCGGCCAGCACCCGCCCACGGGAGGGGCAGGCGACCATCGTGGTGCGGATCATGCCGGTGCCGTACTCCGAGGCCGTGGTCAGCACGCCGAGCGTGATGAGGCACATGCTGCCCAGCAGCAGCCCGAAGACGCCGAAGGACAGCGGGTTCTGCCCGCTCAGCTCGCCCGTCCGGGAGTTGGCGGCCACCAGCGCGGCGACCAGCAGACCGATGCCGACGACGAGCAGGACGAACACGCCCAGCGTCCACATCGTGGAGCGCACCGACCTGATCTTCGTCCACTCCGAGGAGATGGTGTGCCCGAGGTTGGTGCGCACCACGGGAATCGGCGAGGTGTAGGTGGGATACGCGGAGCCGGAGGCCGTCTGCCAGGCGGGCGGGGCCTGCGGCATCGGGGTCTGGGGCGTGCTCATCGGGCGTCCTCGGACTTGGTCAGGTCGGCGGCAGGGGCAGAGGCGGGGGCAGAGGCAGGGGCAGAGGCGGGGGCAGAGGCAGGGGCAGAGGCGGGCGCCGGGGGAGCGGCCGCCGCCGGCTGCGCGGGCGGCGGCTGGGGTGCGGAGGCCTCGGGCGTCGCGGGAGCCGTGGGGGCGGGTGCGGCGGCCGGGGCCGGTGCCTGGTCCTGCGGGGACGGCTCAGCGTAGGGGTTCGGCTGCCCGTCCGCGACGGGCGCGCCCGGGCCGCCGTAGGGCCCCGCGGGCGGCTGGCCGGGCAGCGCGAACGGCTGCCCGCCCTGCTGGGGCGACGGCGGGGCGTACCAGCCCGGCTGGCCCTGTCCCGGCACCGGCACCGGCGGCTGGACGCCGGGCGGCAGCGGCTGCATCAGGCCGGCCTTCTGGTCGATCGTCGAGCGGTAGTCGACCGCGGCCTGCGTCATCCGCATGTACGCCTCTTCCAGCGATGCCTGGTGCGGCGACAGCTCCCACAGGCGTACGTCACTTTCGTGCGCGATGTCGCTGATGCGCGGCAGCGGCAGCCCGGTGATCCGCAGCGCTCCGTCCTGCTCGGGCAGCACATGGCCGCCCGCCTCGGTGAGCGCGGAAGTCAGCTTCTCGCGCTGCTGCGGCTCGGTGTCGGGCGTGCGCACCCGCGCGAAGTCGGCGGAGTTGGCCGAGATGAAGTCCTTGACGCTCATGTCGGCGAGCAGCTGCCCGCGTCCGATCACGATCAGGTGGTCGGCGGTGAGTGCCATCTCACTCATCAGATGGGAGGAGACGAAGACCGTACGGCCCTCCGCCGCGAGCGCCTTCATCAGATTGCGCACCCAGAGGATGCCCTCGGGGTCGAGGCCGTTGACCGGCTCGTCGAACAGCAGCACCTGAGGGTCGCCGAGGAGCGCGGCGGCGATGCCGAGACGCTGGCCCATGCCGAGCGAGAAGCCCTTGGACCGCCTCCTGGCCACGTCCTGGAGGCCGACGACGCCGAGCACCTCGTCGACGCGGCGGGCCGGGATACCGGACAGCTGGGCGAGGCTGAGCAGGTGGTTGCGGGCGGACCGGCCGCCGTGCACGGCCTTGGCGTCGAGCAGTGCGCCGACCTGGCGGGCGGCGTTCGGCAGCCGACGGTACGGGTAGCCGCCGATCGTCACCTGCCCCGCGGTCGGGTTGTCCAGGCCGAGGATCATCCGCATGGTCGTCGACTTGCCCGAGCCGTTGGGCCCGAGGAAGCCGGTGACGGCACCGGGCCTCACCTGGAAGGAAAGGTTGTACACGGCCGTCTTGTCGCCGTAGCGCTTCGTCAGGCCGACTGCCTCGATCATGCTCCGCACCCATCAAAAGGTTCAGGACGTCGGGGCCCACACTGCCCCCGTAAGGGTTAGGAGGATATCGGGGCGCTGACGGTTCCGCTCAAGAGAATGTAAAACCTCGCAGGTCACCGTGGTGTGACGGACCTGACGCTCAGGCGTCGCGTCTCCTCAGCAGGACGTATCCCCCGGCCAGCGCCGCGGCCACCCACAGCACCATGATCCCGAGACCGCCCCAGGGGCCGTAGGGGGTGTCGTCGCCGAGGCTCGGCACGACCTGAAGGATCCTGCTGCCGGCCTGGTCGGGCAGGAAGCGGCCGACCTTCTTCGTCGCGGAGACGCTCCCCAGGACGGTGGAGATCAGAAAGAAGAACGGCATCAGGATGCCGAGCGACAGCATCGGCGAGCGCAGCATCGCCGCGACCCCCATCGAGAACACCGCGATGAGCGTCATATAGAGCCCGCCGCCGAAGACCGCGCGCAGCACACCGGGCTCGCCGAGCGAGGCCCGGTAGGGGCCGAGCATCGCCTGCCCGAGGAAGAAGGCGGCGAAGCTGGTGACCATGCCGACGACGAGGGCGAGCGCGGTCGCCACCGCGACCTTGCCGAACAGGAACGTGCCGCGCCGGGGGACGGCGGCCAGCGAGGTGCGGATCATGCCGGTGCTGTACTCGTTCGACACGACGAGCACCCCGAACACGATCATCGCGAGCTGGCCGAGGCTCATCCCGGCGAAGCTCACATAGGTCGGGTCGAAGGCGAGCCGGTCGGCCGGGAAGGTGCGGTCGGACTCGCTCCGGGTCAGCGCCGAGATCAGCATGCCGAGGACCACGGTGACGACCAGGGCCAGGGACAGGGTCCACACCGTGGACGCCACCGACCGGATCTTGGTCCACTCCGAGCGCAGGACCTGCGTCACCGCCATGGCTCACCCCGCCTTTCCCCGGCCGGCACCCCACCCGGCGCGTGCCGCCTGCCGGGGCCAGCCGCCGGGCGGGTCGCTGTGCGCGTGGTACTCCACCGCCGGTGCCGTCAGCCGCATGAACGCCTCCTCCAGCGAGGCCTGCCGGGGGCTCAGCTCATGCAGCACGATCTGGTGGCGGGCGGCCAGTTCGCCGATCAGCTCCGCCTTCTCGCCCTCCGCCTCCAGGGCGCCGCTGCCGCACTCGACGACCGTGATGCCGCCTTCGTGCAGCACATCGAGCAGCCGCTCGCGCTGCGGGGTGCGGATCCGGACGTAGGTCCGGGAGTTCTGCCGGATGAAGTCGGCCATGGAGGTGTCGGCGAGCAGCCGGCCCTGGCCGATCACCACGAGATGTTCGGCGGTCAGCGCCATCTCGCTCATGACATGACTGGAGACGAACACGGTCCGGCCCTGCGCCGCCAGGGACTTCATCAGGGTGCGGATCCAGTGGATGCCCTCGGGGTCCAGGCCGTTGGCCGGCTCGTCGAACATCAGGATGCCCGGGTCGCCGAGGAGCGCGGCCGCGATACCGAGACGCTGGCCCATGCCGAGCGAGAAGCCCTTGGCCTTCTTGCCCGCCACGGCGGTCAGACCGACGGTGTCGAGGACCTCGTGGACGCGGACGGCGGGAATGCCGTTGCTCTGCGCGAGACACAGCAGATGGTTGTAGGCGCTGCGCCCGCCGTGCACGTCCCCCGCGTCGAGCAGGGCGCCGATGCGGGTCAGCGGGTCCTTCAGCTGGTCGTAGTGCATCCCGTCGATACGGACGTCGCCGGCGGTGGGGTGGTCGAGCCCGAGCACCATCCGCATGGTGGTCGACTTCCCGGCGCCGTTCGGCCCGAGGAAGCCCGTGACCACGCCCGGTCTGACCGTGAACGTGAGGTCGTCGACCGCCAGTTTCTCGCCGTACCGCTTGGTCAGCCCCTCCAGCTCGATCATGCGGCCACGGTAAGACGGGCGTTCGGAGCCTGCCACCCGAGCCGGTCGCCCGGCGGAAGGGACCGGTGCCCGCGGACGACAGGGCCCGCACCCCGAGGGGTACGGGCCCTGTCGTACACGACCGGTCAGGCGTTACCGGGACTGCTGCGCCGGGACCCCACGGGAGATCGGCTCGTCCTCGGCCGGCGAACCCGCCGCGGCCACCGCCGCGCCCGTGAGTGTCGCGAGCATCTCGCGGACGTTCGTGAGCTGGGCGTTGATGGAGTCGCGACGGTTCGTCAGCGCCGCCAGCTCGCGCTCGGATTCCGAGCGGATACGGTCGGCCTTGGCGTTTGCGTCGGCCACGATGTCCTCGGCCTGGCGCTGGGCCGTCTCCACCGTCTGGCGGGCGCGGCGCTCGGCGTCCGTACGCAGCTTCTCGGCCTCCAGGCGCAGCTGCTCCGCCCGGTGCTCGATCTCCGCCAGTCGCTTCTCGGCCTTGGCCTGACGGGAGGCCAGGTCGCGCTCGGACTGCTCACGCCGCTTGGCGAGGTTCGTCTCGAAGTCGGCGGCGGCCTGCGCGGCCTTGGCGCGGGTCTCCTCGAAGAGGGCGTCCGCCTCCTCACGCTTGGACTGTGCGTCCTTCTGCGCCTCGGAACGCAGCTGCGAGGCGTCGCTCTTGGCCTTGTCGACGATCCGGACGCCCTCGTCCTCGGCCTTGGCCTTGCGTTCCGCAGCGAACGACTCTGCGTCGTTGCGCACCTGCTGGGCCGCCGACTCGGCGAGCTCACGGTGCTGCTCGGCGGCGCGGCGGGCCTCCTCGCGCAGGTCCTTGGCTTCCTCCTCGGCGAGACGGAGGATCTTCTCGACGCGCGCGCCGAGACCCGCATACGACGGCTCCGCGTCGCTGACCTGGGCCTGGGCGTTCTGCGTCTCGAGGTGGAGTTCCTCGATGCGCTTTTCCAGAGCGGTGATGCGGGCGAGAGCACTGTCACGGTCGGAGACGAGCTTGGAGATTCGTTCGTCCACCTGAGCGCGGTCGTACCCACGCCGCACAAGCTCGAAGCCGTAGGGGGAAGTGTCGCTCATGGGGTTCCTGTCGAATGAGACCAGTGAGGTGATAAGGGAATCCTAGGGGTCGATGCGGCGTGTCATCGAGCGGATGCGTGTTTGATCTGGAGAATGACACTCCTTTTGGGTGGCTGACTGTCGGGGGGCTTGCCAGGACCTGTGGAAACGTCCCGGCAAGCACAGAATCAGCGCTTATGGCTACCCTTCTGACGCCTTGCCACCCGAACGGGTCGCACCCGCTGCGGCTCCCGCCTTGACACCCCCGTCCTTGCCCCCGGTCGGGGCCTCGAAGGATTCCAACGCCTCCAGGACGTCCTGGACACGCGAGATCTCCGCGTTGATGTCCTCGCGCCGGCGCACCAGGATCTCCAGCTCCCGTTTGCCCTCCTCGACGGCCTTGCGGGCCTCGCGGATGGCCTCGGCCTTGATCTGCTCGGCCTCGGAGACCAGCGTGGCCTTCTTCTGCTCGGCCTCCTTCAGCAGGCCCTCCGCCTTCTTGACCGCGGCGATGCGGACCTTGCCGGCCTCGGAGCTGGCCTCCGAGAGGGTCTCCTTCGCCTGCGCCTTGGCCTTCTCCAGCTGTTCCTCGGCGGCCTTGACCAGCGCGTCGCACCGCTCGCCGGCCGACTTCATCGTCTCGGCCGACTCGCGCCGCGCCCGCTCGTGCAGCTCCTCGATCTCCGCCGTGATGCGCTCGCGCAGCTCCTCCGCGCGCTCCCGGATCGCGGTCGCGTCCCGGCGCGCCCCGACGAGCAGTTCGTCCGCGTCCGAACGGGACCGCTCCACGAGCGTGTTGCCCTCGACCGTCGCCTCGGCGACCAGGCGCTCGGCCTCCTTGCGCGCGGCACCCACCATGGTGTCCGCCTGCGTCTCGGCCTCCGCCGTCGTCTGGTGCGCGCTCTGCTGGGCCTCGTTAAGCAGCTTGTCGGCCTCGGCCGTGGTCTCCGTGATGAGCGTGTCCACCTGTTCGGCCGCCTCGGAGCGCCGCTTGTTGGCCTCCTTGCGCGCCTCGTCCAGGGTGCGCTCGGCCTCCTCGCGCGCGGCCGTGGTGAGCCGCTCGACCTCCGCCTCGGCCTCGGCCCGAAGCCGCTCCGTGTCCTTGCGGACACGATCGGCGTGCGCCTGCGCGGACCCGACCGTCTCGGCGGCCTCGGCGCGCAGCCGCTCCGCCTCGTCGATGGCCTCGGCCAGAAGCGCGTCGGCCTTGGTCACCGACTCGGTCCGGACCCGCTCGGCCTCGGCGGCGGTCTCCGTGGTGAGCCGCTCGGCCTCCGACGCCGCCTCGGTGATCAGGGTGTCCGCCTGCGTGGCCGCGTCCGAACGGATCCGGTTCGCGTCCCCGCGGGCCTCCGCGCGGGTGCGCGCCGCGTCCTGCTCGGCGGTGGCGACCGTGTCCGACGCCTCCGTCCGGGCGCGCTGGGCCTGCTCGGCGACCTCCGTGCGGATCCGCTCGGCCTCGGCGATCGCCTCCGAGACCGTCCGCTCGGCCAGCGACTTGGCGGCGTCCGTCTCCTCGGCGGCCTCTCGGCGGATACGGCCCGCGTCCTCGGCGGCCCGCTCGCGCTCCGCGTAGGCGTCGGCGCGGACCCGGTCCGCCTCCTCCTGCGCCTCGGTGCGCGTACGCTCCGCCGCGTGCTCGGCGGCCGAGCGCAGTCCGGTGATCTCCTCCTGGGCCTGCTCGTGCAGCCCGACGACGGAGTCCCGCACCTGCTGGGCGTGGAGTTCGGCGGCCGACACCATCTCGGTGGCGCGCCGGTCGGCCTCCTCCACCAGGCGTACGGCCTCGGTCTGGGCCTCCTCGACCCGGGCGCGCGCCACGGCGAGCAGTTCCTCGCTCTGCTCGCGGGCCCGCTCCCGCTCCTGGTCGGCCTCCTGCCGTGCGGAACCGAGCAGCTCCTCGGCCTCGCGGCGGCGCCGGACGGCCTCCTCCTGGGCGGCGGCCAGCGTCTCGGTGGCCTCGGCGGCCAGCCGCTCGGCGGCGGCCTGGGCCTCGGCCCGCACCCGGTCGGCGGTGTCCTGTGCCTCCGTCTTCAGCCGCTCGGCCTCGGCCGCCGCATCCGAACGCAGGCGTACGGCGATGGCCTCGCCCTCGGCTCGGGAGGCGGACGCGTCGGCGGCGGCCTCCGTGCGCAGCCGGTCGGCCTCGGCCTCGGCCTGCGCCTGGAGCGTACGGCTGCGCTCGGCGGCCTCCGAGCGGAGCCGGTCACCCTCGTCGACGGCCTCGCGGCGGATCCGCTCGGCCTCCGCCCGCGCGTCGGAGAGCGCCTGCTCGGCAGAGGTGAGCCGGTGCTCGGCCTCGTTGTGGAGGCGGGTCAGCTCCTCGGCCGCCTCCGTGCGGCGTGCCTCGACGGCCCGCTCGGTGTCGTCGCGCAGCTCGCGAGCGGCCTTCTCCGCCTGCTCCCTGATCGCGTCCGACAGCTCGACGGCCTCGGCGCGCTGGGTCTCGGCCTCCTTGCGGGTGCGCTCCAGGGTCTCCTCGGCCTGGCGGCGCAGCGTCGAGGCGCGCTCGATGGCCTCGGTGCGGACCTTCTCGCTGTCGTTGGTGGCGCTCTGGCGCAGCTCGTCCGCGTCGGCCTTCGCCTTCGCGAGCAGCTCCTCGGCGGTCTTGGCCGCCTCCTCGATCTGCTGGACGGCCTCGCGCCGGGCCTCGGCGCGGATCTTCTCGCCCTCGGCGACCGCCTCGGAGCGCAGCTGCTCGGCCTCGCCGCGCAGCCGCCGGGCCTCCTCCTGCAGCTCGACGGTCTTGGCCCGGTACTCCTTGGTGTCGTCCTTCGCCGCGCCCTTGAGCTGCTCGGCGATGTCGTGCGCCTCGCCGCGCAGCCGGTCCGCCTCGGCCTCGGCCTCCCGGCGGATCCGCTCGGCCTCCTCGGTGGCGGCCTTGGTGGTCGCCTTGGCGTCCTCGGACGCCTTGGTGAGGACGTCCTCGGCCGTACGGGCGGTCTTGGCGAGCTGGGAGGCGGTCTCCTCGGCGGTGATGCTGCGGGCCTTCTCGGAGGCCTCGGCGAGGATCTTCTCGGCCTCGGCGCGCGCGTCCGCGACCACCTGCTCGGCCTCGGTCTTGGTGGTCTCCGCGTCTTTGGTGGCCTCGCTGACCAGCCGGGCGACCTGCTCCTTGGCGGTGCGGGTGCGCTGCTCGTTGGTCGACTCGGCATGGGCGAGGGCCTTGGCGGCGGCCTCCTTCGCCTCGGTGACGACCTTGTCGGCCTCGGTGCGCGCCTCGCGCAGGGCCGTCTCGGCCTCCGTCATCCGCTGCTCGGCGGCCCGGCTCAGCTCCGCCGCCTGACGGCGGGCGGCGTCCGACTCGGTCGCGGTGGAGGACCGCAGCTGCTCGGCGTGGTCGGTGGCCTCCTGGGCCTGGGTGGAGGCGGCGTTGAGCAGCCGCTCGGCGTCCGTGCGGGCCCGGCGCAGGATCTGGTCGGCCTCGCTGCGGGCGCTCTCGGCGTCGCTCTGCAGCCGCTGCCGGGCCTCGGCGACGAGCCGCTCGGCCTCGGCGCGGGCGGCGGCCAGGGACTGCTCGGCCTCGGCGCGCGACTCCTCGACCAGCCGGCGGGCCTGCGACTCGGAGCGGGCGCGCAGCTGCTCGGCCCACGCCACGTTCTCGTTGACGTGCGACTCGACGGTCTGCCGGCGCTCCGCGAGCTCCTGGTCCAGCTGCTGGCGGCGGGCGACCGCCTCCGCGTGCAGCTCCGCCTGGAGGCGGGCCACCTGCTCGGCGTGCTCCTGGAGGATGCGCTGCGTCTGCGCGCGGGCCTGGCTCAGCTCGCGCTCCGCGTCCGACCGCAGCTGGTCCGCCTGCATCTGCGCCGTACGGAGCATCTGCTCGGCCTGATAGCCGAGATCGGCCCCGTCGTAGGCGGGACGGGTCATGAGCGTGCGCCGCGCCTCGTGCAGCTTGGCGCGCAGCACCTCGACCTGGTAGCCGAGATCCTCGGCGTGCTGGATCGCCTTTTCCCGCTCGGTCTTCAGCCGCTCCATCTCGGCCTCGAACCGAGAGAGGTGGTCGACGTCAGCCGCCGGCTCTCGCTCCTGGCGTTCGTAGCCCCGCACTGCGCGGTCCCATCCGTCCCCTGGTCGCAAGTCTCTCCAAACGAGCTCCGTCCATCCGCCGAACGGGGCCCCCGGGGAATGGTGTCAGATCAACGGCGGAGCATGGGCTGCTGCCCCGACGCTCGTCCCCCGAAACCCGGACCCCGGCCTTTCGTCCCGCCGCTCACAGCGGGACGCGATCGCCCTGGTGGAGCGACGACCGCCCCCAACCCTACCGGCCCTTATGTACGGCAGTCAGTGCTCAGGTGACTCAACAGCCGCCGATGTGACGAGTTCTGTGAGGACACCATGGCAATCCTTGGGGTGCAGAAAGGTGATCCGCGACCCCATGGAACCACGTCGTGGCTCGTCGTACAGAACGCGTACACCCTTGTCCCGGATGGCGGTGGAGTCCTGGTCGACATCCGCCGTACCGAAGGCGATGTGGTGCACGCCCTCGCCGTTCTTGGCCAGCCATTTGGCCACGGTGGAGTCCTCACGGACGGGTTCGAGGAGCTGGAGGTAGGAGGCGCCGCCGTCGTCCGTGTTGTTGATCTTCAACATGGCCTCCCGCACGCCCTGCTCCTCGTTGACCTCGGTGTGGAACACCGTGAAGCCGTACGTCGAGGTGTAGAACTCGACGGTCTTCTCCAGGTCGAAACAGGCGATCCCAATGTGGTCGATTCGCGTCAGCATAGGAATCAGTGCAGCGCTCCTGGCGTGGTTACGCAACGTGCGCGCGATCACACTGACAGCCCGATGACGGGGTGCAGTACCGCTCAGTACATTCGAAGTAAACCCTCGTTCACTCCTCGGCTGTGCAGGCCGGAAGGGGATTGCAGCTCATGTCTGGAACGAACAGCACGACCTCCGTCATCGTCGCGGGGGCCCGTACCCCGATGGGACGGTTGCTCGGCTCGCTGAAGTCCTTCTCCGGAGCCGACCTCGGCGGCTTCGCGATCAAGGCCGCCCTCGACCGTGCGGGGATCGGCGGCGACCAGGTGCAGTACGTGATCATGGGCCAGGTGCTCCAGGCCGGGGCCGGGCAGATCCCGGCGCGCCAGGCCGCGGTCAAGGCGGGCATTCCGATGAACGTCCCGGCCCTGACCGTCAACAAGGTGTGTCTGTCCGGTCTCGACGCGATCGCGCTCGCCGACCAGCTGATCCGCGCGGGCGAGTTCGACGTGATCGTCGCGGGCGGCCAGGAGTCCATGACCAACGCCCCCCACCTGCTGCCGAAGTCCCGTGAGGGCTTCAAGTACGGCGCCGTCGAGATGCTCGACTCGATGGCCTACGACGGTCTGACCGACTCGTTCGAGGGCATCGCCATGGGCGAGTCCACGGAGCACCACAACACCCGTCTGGGCATCGGCCGCAAGGAGCAGGACGAGATCTCCGCCCTGTCCCACCAGCGGGCCGCGGCCGCTCAGAAGAACGGCATCTTCGAGGCCGAGATCACCCCGGTGGAGGTACCGCAGCGCAAGGGTGAGCCCGTCGTCTTCAGCAAGGACGAGGGCATCCGCGGCGACACGACGGCGGAGTCGCTGGCGAAGCTGCGCCCAGCCTTCAGCAAGGACGGCACCATCACCGCCGGCTCCTCCTCGCAGATCTCGGACGGTGCGGCGGCCGTGGTCGTGATGAGCAAGGCCAAGGCGCAGGAGCTGGGCCTGGAGTGGATCGCCGAGATCGGCGCCCACGGCAATGTGGCGGGTCCCGACAACTCGCTGCACTCGCAGCCCTCGAACGCGATCCTGCACGCGCTGAAGAAGGAGGGCCTGGAGGTCTCGGACCTCGATCTGATCGAGATCAACGAGGCGTTCGCGGCGGTCACCGTGCAGTCAATGAAGGACCTGGGCGTTTCCCCCGAAATGGTGAACGTGCATGGCGGTGCGATTGCCCTGGGCCACCCGATCGGCATGTCCGGCGCCCGGCTCGTCCTTCACCTCGCCCTGGAGCTCAGGCGGCGTGGCGGAGGCGTCGGCGCGGCCGCGCTGTGCGGTGGCGGCGGCCAGGGTGACGCGCTCATCGTGCGGGTACCCAAGGCCTGAGTGGTCCCGCCCCGACCTCTTGACGTGAACGTCGTGAATGTGTGAACGGAGCTGTGATGCAGGACGTCTCCTCACTGGTGGCCCAGGCCAGGGACGGCCGCCCGCGTGCCGTGGCCCGGCTGATCTCCCTGGTAGAGGGGGCGTCCCCGCAGCTCAGGGAGGTCATGGCGGCCCTGGCGCCGCTGACGGGCAATGCGTATGTCGTGGGCCTCACGGGCTCCCCGGGCGTCGGCAAGTCCACGTCCACGTCGGCGCTCGTCACGGCGTACCGCAAGCAGGGCAAGCGGGTCGGCGTCCTGGCCGTCGACCCGTCCTCGCCCTTCTCGGGCGGCGCGCTGCTCGGCGACCGGGTGCGGATGTCGGAGCACGCGTCCGACCCCGGTGTGTACATCCGCTCCATGGCCACGCGCGGTCATCTGGGCGGCCTCGCCTGGGCGGCCCCACAGGCGATCCGGGTGCTGGACGCGGCGGGCTGCGATGTGGTCCTGGTGGAGACGGTGGGCGTCGGCCAGTCGGAGGTGGAGATCGCCTCCCAGGCGGACACCTCGGTCGTTCTGCTGGCCCCCGGGATGGGCGACGGCATCCAGGCCGCGAAGGCGGGCATCCTGGAGATCGGCGATGTGTACGTGGTCAACAAGGCCGACCGGGACGGTGCGGATGCGACCGCGCGCGAGCTGAACCACATGCTGGGGCTCGGGGAGTCGCGGGCCCCGGGCGACTGGCGCCCGCCGATCGTGAAGACGGTCGCGGCGCGCGCCGAGGGCGTCGACGAGGTCGTCGAGGCGCTGGAGAAGCACCGGGCGTGGATGGAGGAGCGGGGGGTGCTCACGGAGCGCCGGCTCGCCCGTGCCGCGCACGAGGTCGAGACGATCGCGGTGACGGCCCTGCGGGAGCGGATCGGCGATCTGCACGGCGACCGCCGGCTGAGCACGCTGGCCGAGCGGATAGTGGCGGGCGACCTTGATCCCTACCGGGCGGCGGACGAACTGGTGGCGGGCCTGACCACGGGCTGAGCCCGGCCCCCGGCCCGGCGCAGGGCCCGTACGAGAAACTGTCGCCCCCGACCGGCCCGGATTCAGGCCGGTCGGGGGCGTCGGCGGTCGCGGGGACCGCCCGGGGAAGCGTCAGGGCTTGCCCCGCTGTCCTCTCAGGTGTTCCGCGATCGGGCGCAGGGACTTGTGCACTTGCTCCAGGTCGTCCGGGGAGAGCAGATCGATGAAGTGCCTCCGCACGGACGCCACGTGGTGGGGCGCGACCTTCCGCATCGTCTCCAGGCCGTGGTCCGTCAGGACGGCGAACAGACCCCGTCGGTCGGACTCGCAGTTCTCGCGGCGTACCAGGTTCGCGTTCTCCATACGAGTGATCTGGTGCGAGAGCCGGCTCTTGGACTGGAGGGTGGCGGCCGCGAGATCGCTCATACGCATCCGCATGCCCTCCGACTCCGACAGATTCACCAGGATCTCGTAGTCGTTCATCGTCAGGCCGAACGGTTGCAGATCCCTTTCGAGCTGGTACGTCAACAGCCTGTTGACCTCCAGGTGGGTGCGCCAGGCGCACTGCTCCGCATCGGTCAGCCAGCGCGTGGCCGTCTCGGTCTCCATGAATGAAGTCTACCTAAAAGGTTGAAAGGCGTACTAGTGAGGGTGGTGTGACAGTGCGCACGCGTTCGATGTCACACTCCGCAGACTACCGCTCACAGCCCGAAGCGACGCTGGAGGTCCCCCAGCTGTCCGGGAAGGCGCGGTGTCCCCGACTGTCCCTGATGACCGGGTACCCCTCCGCCGCCCGGTACGCCGGGCTCGTGTGGAACCGCTCCCGTGGCCTGCTCCGCCATGAGGGTCTCCGAGGACTGGAGCAATACCGTGCCCGCCCCGGCGAACTCGAACTGGTGCTCCTCCCCGGAGGCCCCGCCGAGACCCGTCATCGCACGTAGACCGCCCCATACGCCGGTCAGATACCCATGGTCGTAGTGATGGCACGGGGACGGACAGTCGGCCCAGCCGACCAGTGCCTGCGGGTCCACCCGGATCGGGGGTTCCATGAACACCACCGGACCGTTGGACGCGGCCACGAACTTGCCGGTTCCGAGGAGGGTCAGAAAACCGGGAATGATCGACTGCTTGAGTGCCAGACTTGGCTGAAAAGCGAGCAGGTTGCCCGAGCGAATGGTCAGATTGCCGTCGTCCAGGTCGAAGGAATTCACATCGAAGGCCCGGTCGGCGAGGAGCATCTTGCCGGAGCCGTCGGCCACGACCCAGTCGCTCGCGTGCAGTGGCGAATGGAAGGAAGTACGGACGAGGCGGTCCAGACGGCCGTGCCCGACGCCGTTGAACTCGATCGAGCCGTAGTACGCGATCATCTTCCCCTTCTGCAGGAACCACTGGCTCCCCTTGAGCTCCATGCAGAAGGTGTACTTGTCGACGTTGTCGTCGGCCGGCAGCGTCATCGGGTCGTGCACGACGGGGCCGGCGCCCGGGTAGGTGGTCACAGCTTCTCCTCCGAGGCCTGCACGTACACCGCACCGCTGCCACTCAGCTCCAGCTGGAACGCCTCGCCGGAGCCGCGGCCCACCATGTCGCGCCAGCCGAGCGCCGTGGACAGCTTGTTGCGTACGTCACCGTGGTGCGCGACATACGCCTGGGGATCGACATGGACCGGGTGCTGCGGGGTGATCGGCACCTCGAAGACACCGCCGTGCGCCATCACGGCGACCGCGCCGCGCCCGGCGAGGGTGGTCGTGAACAGGCCCTGGCCGGTGACCTGGCCGCGTACCAGGCCCATCACGCCGCCCTGCGCGCCCAGGAACATCGTGCCCTGCTGGAGCGTGCCCTCGAAGGCGAGCAGACGGTCCGCCTCGACGTAGAGCGTGTCCCCCGTGAGGTCGATCACCTGGATGTGGTGGCCGCCGTGCCCGAACAGCACCGTGCCGCTGCCCTCGACCGTCATCAGCGGTGTCGCCTCGTTCGCGATCCGGCGGCCGATCATCGACATCACCCCGCCCTGACCGCCCTGGATGTTCGGGGTGAAGGAGACGTCTCCCTTGTAGGCGAGCATCGCGCCCCGCTGGCTGTACAGCCGCTGCCCCGGCACGACCGTCGCCTCGATCATCTTCGAGTTCACCTCGCGGAAGCCCATGTCAGAGATCCCCCGCGATCGTGTTGCGCTCGCTGGGCTGGACGTAGACCAGTCCGTCGCCCTCGAAGCGGATCTGGAAGGCCTCGCCGCCGCCCTCGCCGAGGAACGTGCGGAACGTCACCCCCGACTGGAACGACTGCCGCAGATTCCCCTGGTGCGCCACATACGCGCCCGGGTCGACGGTCAGCGGGTACTGCGCGCTCACCCGCAGCACCACCGCCGGGCCGTCCGACATGATCGCGGCCTGGCCGTGGCCCTCCACGGTCGTGGTGAACAGGCCGTTGCCCTGGGAGGCGCCGCGCAGGCCAGTGAAAGTCGTGCCCGTGCGCAGGCCGGCGTCCGTCGCGAGCAGATTGCTCGACTCGACGTACAGCTTGTCCCCGCGCAGGCTCACGAGGTTGATCTCGGAGGCACGGTCCGCGAACCAGCACGTCCCATGGCCCTTCACCTCCATCACGGTCATCTGCTCGCCGGTGAGTCTGCGGGTCACCATCCCCCGGATCCCCTCGCCGCCGCCGGTGAGCTTCTTGAAGGCCATCCGGCCGTCGTACGCGACCATCGAGCCGTTCTTCGCCTTCACGGCGTCCCCGGTCATGTCGACGGCCAGCACCTTGCTGCCTTGGAGTCGGAACATCGCCACGAGGTGAAGGTAGCCGCCGGGTGGGTGGAGCGGACAGAGCCCGAAGGCGGATCCCGACCCTGACCTCGCCCTTAGAGCCGCTCTTAAGGGCTACACCCACGCGTCATCGACACCCCGCCCCCCGGTTCCCGGACCGTCGCGTCCCGGATGTCACAATGGGGAGCGCTTGTGCATGCGTTCACAAAGCGACTGCGTCGTCAGCGAAACTCCCACCGAAGGTGACCCGTGGACATAAAGACCGCCACCGCCCTCCGCCGGCTCCGCCTGGTCTCGGCCCCCGAGGCCGTCTCCTTCCTGCTGCTGCTCGTCTGCTCGGTACTCAAGCGCACCACGGACTTCAACGCGGTCCCCGTCATGGGCTCGATCCACGGTGTGCTCTTCATCCTGTACGTGATCTTCTGGGCCGACGCCTGGAACCGCGCCAAGTGGTCCGTGGGGACGGCCGCCCTCTATTTCGTCCTCTCCGTGCTGCCGACCGGCGGCTTCTTCGCCGAGCGCAAGCTGCGCCGTGAGGCCGAGGACGCGGTCATCGCGGCCCGCGCCCGCAAGGAAGGGATCGTGAACGCATGATCGTCGCCTTCTCGGTGACGCCCCTGGGTGTCGGGGAGGACGTGGGGGAGTACGTCGCCGACGCCGTGCGGGTGGTGCGGGAGTCCGGTCTGCCGAACCGTACCGACGCGATGTTCACGTCGATCGAGGGTGACTGGGACCAGGTCATGGACGTCGTGAAGCGTGCCGTGGCGGCGGTGGAGGCGCGCGCCCCGCGGGTCTCCCTCGTACTGAAGGCGGACATCCGCCCGGGCGTGACGGACGGCCTCACCTCCAAGGTGGAGACGGTGGAGCGGTACCTGTCCACCGAGTGACGCACCCGCCCTCCGGCAGCGGAGGACCCGGCACAAAGCCCCGGCCCCGGCGGCCGGGGTTTTCCCGTTCCCGCGGTTTGAGCGACTGCTCAAATGCCTGTACTGTCAGGTAAGTTGATTTGAGCAGTCGCTCAAATAGGGCCGTTGGCATGGGGGATCGGCAATGGGGCTCTACGTGGAGGCGCACATACGGGGCGACCTCGACGAGCTGTGGGCACGCACCCAGGACCCCGCGCACCACCGCCGCTGGGACTTCCGCTTCACCGAGATCGACTGTCTGCCGGGCGCGGCGGGCGAACCGCGCCGCTTCCGCTACGTCACACGCGTCCTGCCCTTCCTGACCGTCTGCGGGACCGGGGTGTCGGCCGGGGAGGAGACGCGCCCGGACGGGACCCGCGCCTCCGCCCTGCGCTTCTGCTCGCCGCACCCGCTGTCGCTGATCGCCGAGGGCAGCGGCTACTGGCGCTATGTGCCCGACGGCGACGGCGTCCGCTTCCTCACCGGGTACGACTACCGGCCGCGCTGGGGCGCCTTCGGCCGCTTCGCCGACCGGCTGTTCCTGCGGCCCTTCATGGGCTGGGCGACGGCCTGGTCCTTCGACCGCCTCCGCCTGTGGGTGGAGCGAGGGGTGACACCGGAGCGCGCCCTGGCCAACTGGTGCGCGGAATTGGTCGTCCGGGGGGTGGCCCTCATCGTCGCCTGCACCGGCCTCGGGCTGCGCTCCTGTGTACGGCTGTTCGGCCCCTTGGCGGCCACGATGGCGTATCTGTGCCCGCTGCTGCTGGCCCTCGTCATCTCCCTGGCCCTGTGCAAGGAACCCCTCGCCGGCACCCCGGCGGCGCGGCGCTGTCTGCGTACCCCGCCCACACGGGTGCGTGCCCCGCGTCTGCTCGCCGCCCTGGAGCGGCCGTCGTGACCTCGGCCTTCCGTACGGCGCCGGGCGACGGCAAGAGGCGTGATGTCCACTTCAAGATCGAGAATGTGCCCTGCGCCGACACCGCCGGCCGTGAGACGGTGTCGTCCGTGCGCATCTTCCACCTCCCCGGCACACCCCAACTCCCGGCGGGCGAGCCGCACTTCTTCCGGATTCGTGCGCGTGAGACGCACCCGTGCCCAGAGCTCCGAACACCATGGGCGCCCGGCTCGCGGATCGGACTCCCATGGTGTTCGGAGCTCTTAGGGCTCCCGCTGCGGCCCGTGCGGGAGGAGGTGCGGGCGTGAGCGAGACGACGAAGGTGAAGCTGCTGGAGGGGGCGCTGCGGACGCTCACCGATCAGGGGATCGCCAAGACGTCGGCGCGTACGATCGCGGCGACGGCGGGGGTCAACCAGGCGTTGGTCTTCTACCACTTCGGCTCGGTGGACGAGCTGTTGGCGGCCGCGTGCCGGTACGGCACGGAACAGCGGGTGGCGCGGTACCGGGACCGCCTGGAAAGCATCGGCTCGCTCGGTGAACTCCTCGCCTTCGGGCGGCAGGTGCACGAGGAGGAGAAGGCGGCGGGGCATGTGGCGGTGCTGGGCCAGCTGCTGGCCGGCGCCCAGACCCATCCCCGGCTCGCCCCGGCCACGGCGGCGGGGCTCGACCTGTGGATCGCGGAGATCGAGCGGGTGCTGGTGCGGGTGCTGGCGGCGACACCGGCGGGGGAGTTCGCGGACCCGGCCGGCCTGGCCCGCGCGGTGTCCGCGTCCTTCGTCGGGATCGAGCTGTACGAAGGGGTGGACGCGGCGGGGGCGCACGCCGCGCTGGCCGCCCTGGACCAGCTGGCGACCCTGGTGGCGGCGCTCGACGACCTCGGCCCGGTGGCACAGCGGGCGGTACGGCACGCACTGCGCCGGGCCTCCAGCGCGTAGGACGCGCAACCGGGTCGCAGCGCAGGCCTCCGCACGCCTCTCGGGCGTACGGCACACATCCCGGGCGAATCGCGCATCCCGCACGGGGCCGCACCCGCCCGGCTCGGGCCCTCAGAAGGCCGCCGTGAGCCGCGCCGGCCTCCCGGTGCTCACCGTTGCCGTTCCAGATACTCCTTGAAGTGCTCCAGATCGCCGCGGACCAGCCGCTCGATCGCGTTCGCCTGGGCGAACCCCTTCGGCCCGCCGAAGCTGTCCCGCACGGGTCCGGGGTCGTACTCCACGCGTGCCTGGACGCGGGTGTGGTCCTGGTCGATCGGCTGTAGCGAGAACGACCCCGACAGTCGGGGATCGCTCGTGGTGCGCCACTCCATCACGCGCCGGTCGCCGTGGTCGGAGACCTCGGCCTCGAACGACCGGGACCGGCCGCCCGCGTCGATGTCCAGATGTGCCCGGCCGCCCGTCTCCGTACGGGCGTCGCGCACGCCGTCCATGAAGCGCGGATACTCCTCCATGTGGTGCAGGCTGTCCCAGGCCGCGTCGATCGGGACCGCGATGTCGACGTGTTCCTCGAGGGTGCTCATGGCTCACCTCCACGTTCGCCCCGTGCGCGGGGCTCTCTGTCTCCAGTGTGCGCCCGGTGCCCGAGGCCGACCGAAGGGCGAGACAGGGCTGACCACCATGTGACCGGCGGGTAAGGTCGGTGTCGTGCCGAAGCCGCTCAGTCTGTCCTTCGACCCCATCGCCCGTGCCGACGAACACTGGAAGCAGCGCTGGGGAAACGTGCCGTCGATGGCCGCCATCACCTCGATCATGCGAGCCCAGCAGATCCTGCTCGCCGAGCTGGACGCGGTCGTGAAACCGTACGGACTGACCTTCGCGCGGTACGAGGCGCTGGTGCTGCTCACCTTCTCCAAGGCGGGCGAGCTGCCCATGTCCAAGATCGGCGAGCGGCTCATGGTGCACCCCACCTCCGTCACCAACACCGTCGACCGCCTGGTGCGGTCCGGTCTGGTCGCCAAGCGGCCCAATCCCCACGATGGCCGCGGCACGCTGGCCTCGATCACCGACAAGGGCCGCGAGGTCTGCGACGCCGCCACCCGTGATCTGATGGCGATGGAGTTCGGGCTCGGCACGTACGACGCCGAGGAGTGCGGCGAGATCTTCGCGATGCTGCGCCCCCTGCGCATCGCCGCGGGGGACTTCGCCGGCGAGTAGCGGGGCGGCGGCCCGCCCGGCCGGTGGCCGCGGGAACGTCGCGGGGGCACTCGAAGATCGGCCGATACGTGCCGTTACGCTCGTAGCCATGAAAAAGAGCGTGCTGACCCGCTACCGCGTCATGGCCTATGTCACCGGCGTGCTGCTGGTCCTGCTGACCCTCGGTGTGATCGCCAAGTACGTGCTGGACATGAACGGTGCCGCGGACTTCACCCGTGTCGTCGGCATCGCCCACGGCTGGCTGTACGTCATCTACCTGGTCTTCGCCTTCGACCTGGGCTCCAAGGCCAAGTGGCCGGTCGGCAAGCAGCTGTGGGTGCTGCTGGCGGGGACCATCCCCACCGCCGCCTTCTTCGTGGAGCGCAAGGTCACGCAGGAGCTTCAGGCGCGGGTCGCCGAAGCCGCCCCCGCGGTCGCCGAGGCGTAGCACACACCGCCGTACGGAAGCCGTACGGCGGTCACCCGTCGACATTTACTTGGACGTCCTAGTAAATTCGAAGGTATGGACGCTGACGCCATCGAGGAGGGCCGCCGACGCTGGCAGGCCCGCTATGACGCCTCGCGCACGCGCGAGGCCGACTTCACCACGCTCTCCGGCGACCCCGTGGAGCCGGTGTACGGGCCGCGGCCCCACGACACGTACGAGGGCTTCGAGCGGATCGGCTGGCCCGGCGAGTACCCCTTCACTCGCGGTCTGTACCCGACCGGCTACCGAGGGCGGACCTGGACCATCCGGCAGTTCGCCGGGTTCGGCAACGCCGAGCAGACGAACGAGCGCTACAAGATGATCCTGGCCGCCGGCGGCGGCGGCCTGAGTGTCGCCTTCGACATGCCCACCCTGATGGGCCGCGACTCCGACGAACCGCACTCGCTCGGCGAGGTCGGGCACTGCGGGGTCGCGATCGACTCGGCTGCGGACATGGAGGTCCTGTTCAAGGACATCCCGCTGGGCGACGTCACGACCTCCATGACGATCAGCGGTCCGGCTGTCCCGGTCTTCTGCATGTACCTGGTGGCCGCCGAGCGCCAGGGCGTCGACCCGGCCGTGCTGAACGGCACGCTGCAGACCGACATCTTCAAGGAGTACATCGCCCAGAAGGAGTGGCTCTTCCAGCCGGAGCCGCACCTGCGCCTGATCGGCGACCTGATGGAGCACTGCGCGGCCGGCATCCCCGCCTACAAGCCGCTGTCCGTCTCCGGCTACCACATCCGCGAGGCGGGCGCGACGGCCGCGCAGGAGCTGGCCTACACACTGGCGGACGGGTTCGGCTATGTGGAGCTGGGCCGCAGCCGGGGCCTCGACGTCGATGTCTTCGCCCCCGGTCTGTCCTTCTTCTTCGACGCGCACGTCGATTTCTTCGAGGAGATCGCCAAGTTCCGCGCGGCGCGCCGCATCTGGGCGCGCTGGATGCGGGACGTGTACGGGGCGAAGACCGCCAAGGCGCAGTGGCTGCGCTTCCACACCCAGACGGCCGGGGTCTCGCTGACCGCGCAGCAGCCGTACAACAACGTCGTCCGTACGGCGGTGGAGGCGCTGGCGGCGGTGCTGGGCGGGACCAACTCGCTGCACACCAACGCGCTGGACGAGACGCTCGCACTGCCGAGCGAGCAGGCCGCGGAGATCGCTCTGCGGACCCAGCAGGTGCTCATGGAGGAGACCGGCGTCGCCAACGTCGCCGACCCGCTCGGCGGTGCCTGGTACGTCGAGCAGCTGACGGACCGGATCGAGGCGGACGCGGAGAAGATCTTCGACCAGATCAAGGAGCGGGGGCTGCGGGCGCATCCCGACGGGCGGCACCCCATCGGGCCGATGACCTCCGGGATCCTGCGGGGCATCGAGGACGGCTGGTTCACCGGCGAGATCGCCGAGTCCGCGTTCCGCTACCAGCAGTCCCTGGAGAAGGGCGACAAGAGGGTGGTGGGCGTCAACGTCCACACCGGGTCGGTCACGGGGGACCTGGAGATCCTGCGGGTCAGCCACGAGGTGGAGCGCGAGCAGGTGCGGGTGCTGCGTGAGCGGAAGACCGGGCGGGACGACGCGGCGGTGCGCGCGGCGCTCGATGCCATGCTCACGGCCGCGCGCGACGGCTCCAACATGATCGGGCCGATGCTGGACGCCGTACGCGCGGAGGCGACGCTCGGCGAGATCTGCGGGGTGCTGCGCGACGAGTGGGGCAGTTACACCGAGCCCGCGAACTTCTGACGGGCGGACGCGGCGGGCCGGCGGGAACCCCTTCCCGCCGGCCCGCCGCTTTGCGCGGTCCCCTCTCAGAACTCCTGTACGAAGTAGGGCTCCACGGTCATCCAGCCGTTGCCGCGGGCGCCGTAGCGGCGGCCGCGGCCACCCACGGCTGCGCTCCGGCGGTGAGCCCGGCGCGCATGGCGGGGTCCCCGAGCCGCAGCCGGAGCAGCGGACCGGCGTCGGTGCCCAGCCCCTTGGCGGTGGCGATCCGCCGGTCGGCCGAGGACAGTGCGGACTTCAGCGCGCCGTAGCCGGCCCGGCCGGCCAGCGCGGTGACGGCCACCTCGTGGGAGGAGAGGGCGGCCGTGCGGACGCGGGTGCGCCAGGCGGGGGCGGAGAGCGAGCCGGCGATCGCCCGCGCGGCCTGGTTCTCCGCGGCGGAGACCGCCGACGCGGTCGCGGCGGCGGATGCGGAGGCGGAGGCGGAGGTCTTCGGGGCTGCCACGGCGGACGGTCCGCCGAGGGTCTGGCCGGCGCACAGGGCGGCGAGGGACACGGCGAGGGCCGTGACGGCGCCGCGGCGGCGGACGGTGGTGCCGTGCCGGCGGGGGTGATGAGGTCTCACGTGGATCGGTCCTCCTGGGACGAAGGGTCGATGACGCGCTGTCGGGGATGGAGCGGGTGGAACCCGAAGCGGGGTCTATGCGAGTAGATGCCCGCCGCCGCCATGATGACGGGGGCATGTCTTGGCGACGAGAGTCCGGCACCGCACGACCGGTGAACTCCGGTGGGCGCGCGCCGGAAGGCGTGAAGGACCGACCGGCCCGGGGTGCGGCGGCGGCCGGGTCGCCGCCCCGGGAGGCGCCCGTGCGGGGCGTGCGGCGTCAGGTGCCGCTCGCCGCGAGCCCGCCGAGCAGCACCGCGGAGAACCGCCGGACCCAGTCCTCGTCCACGGGCTCGGCGCTGACCAGGGTGCGGTGGACCACCGCACCCGCGACCATGTCGAAGATCAGGTCCGCCCCGCGCGCGGCGGCCTCGGGATCCGTCTCGGGCGGCAGTTCGCCGCGGGACGCCGCGCGGGCCCGGCCCTGGACGACCAGACGCTTCTGACGGTCGACGATGGAGGTGCGGATGCGTTCGCGCAGCGCCCCGTCGCGCGTGGACTCCGCCACGACCGCCATCAGACCGCTCTTCGCCTCGGGGCGGTCCAGGATCGCCGCGAACTGCAGCACCACACCCTCGATGTCCGCGGCGAGGCTCCCCCGGTCGGGCAGCTCCAGCTCGTCGAACAGGGCCGCCACCGCGTCCACCACCAGCTCGTTCTTGCCGGCCCAGCGGCGGTAGAGAGTGGTCTTCGCGACCCCCGCGCGGGTCGCCACGTCCCCCAGCGTGAGCTTCGACCAGCCCAGCTCGACCAGTGCCTCCCGCGTCGCCTCCAGGATCGCGGCGTCCGCGGCGGCGCTGCGTGGGCGCCCCGTACGGGCGGCGGGCGTGCTGCGCTGCATATCGGTGACCCTATCCGGCGCTGTGGTTCGGCCATATCCGTGCGTTGTGTGAAGTGGTGAGGGAGATCACCTGTGGACGGGTCACGGCGACCCCCGCGGGCAGTTACGCTACGACTCGTAGCGGAAGCGCGTCCAAGCGGCGCGCGGACCAGCGACGACCACGGGCGCCGGGTGGGGACCCAGGCGCGGATCACGACCGGCGGGCACGGCTTTCACGACGCTTTTCACAGCGGCGTTTCGGAGGGGGGAGGATGTACTCATGCAGCCACGGAACATGTCCATGAGCGGAGTCGTCGACCTCGCCGCGGTGAAGGCCGCCCAAGAGGCCAAGGCGAAGGCGGAGCAGGCGCGCGCCGAAGCGGCCCGGCAGGGTGGAGGCGGCGCGGTCTCCCCTGCCGACCTCGTCATCGACGTCGACGAGGCGGGGTTCGAGACCGACGTCCTCCAGCGCTCCACCGAGGTCCCGGTCGTCATCGACTTCTGGGCCGAGTGGTGCCAGCCCTGCAAGCAGCTGAGCCCGGTCCTGGAGCGGCTGGCCCATGAGTACAGCGGCCGGTTCGTGCTCGCCAAGATCGACGTCGACGCCAACCAGATGCTGATGCAGCAGTTCGGCATCCAGGGGATCCCCGCCGTCTTCGCCGTCGTCGCCGGCCAGGCGCTTCCCCTCTTCCAGGGAGCCGCCCCCGAGGAGCAGATCCGCGCGACCCTCGACCAGCTCGTCCAGGTCGCCGAGCAGCGCTTCGGGCTGACCGGTCTGACCGTCGACCCGGACGCCGAGCCGGGCGCGGCGCCGGTGGCCGCCGAGGTTCCGGCCGGCCCCTACGACGCTCAGCTCGAAGCGGCGGTGCAGGCTCTGGACGCGGGTGACCTGAGCGGTGCGGTCCAGGCGTACAAGAACGTGCTGAGCGACGACCCGGGCAACACCGAGGCCGGACTGGGTCTCGCCCAGGCCGAGTTGCTGCAGCGTGTGAGCGACCTGGACCCGCAGCGGGTGCGCAAGGAGGCCGCGGAGAAGCCCGGTGACGTGTCGGCGCAGATCGCGGCGGCGGACCTGGATCTGGTGGGCGGCCATGTGGAGGACGCGCTCGGGCGGCTCGTCGAGACCGTGCGGCGCACGGCGGGCGAGGACCGGGAGGCCGTGCGGCTGCGGCTGCTGGAGCTCTTCGAGGTGGTCGGTGCCGAGGACCCGCGTGTGGCGGCGGCTCGGCGGGCGCTCGCGAGGGCTTTGTTCTGACCAGTTGCTAAACGCCAGGGCGTGTGATGCCCGGGTGAAAGTTTGACGGCAGAGGTGCATTGCGGCCGCGCTTTACCAAATCTTGGTAATCGCGGCCGCTGTTACTTGGAGTAAGTCGAGCCTCTGGTTCTGTCGGGGTCTGTCCCTACTTCAACCGTTTAGTCATCTCCTATGAGGCCACTAAGAGTTGCCGAGCGAGACCAGGGGGTCGTTGTTCGGTTATCCGGCCGTTACTAGTGAGTAACGAACCCCCTTGCGGGGGCGGCGAGAATGCACCACGATCGGCCACGCTCGGTCCATCGCCGTACCCGACACCCAGCCGGGGCAACGGGTTTTCGTGGGTCCCCACCGGGCAGGAGCCGACGGCAGTGGCGCCGGCTCCTGGACAGGGGGGTCTCCGCCCTGGCGGAGCCTGTCCGGCAGGTTGTGCGTGATGCGTGTCAGGCGCGACCAGTGGTTGTCGCTCGGGGGTGATCGCCGGTGATTCGGGCGCGGTTCGCGCCGCCGACCGCGGGCGCTCTCCTTCCCGAGGACGTAGCACTTCTCCCATCCCTGCCCTGCTGAGCTGCCGCACGGTAGCGAACTGGGGCCAGGAGATGTACGTCCGAGAAGGAGGAAATATGGAGTCCCAGGTGCGTGGCGGGACCAGATGGAAGCGGTTCGCTGTGGTCATGGTGCCCAGCGTCGCCGCGACGGCAGCGATAGGCGTGGCCCTGGCACAGGGCGCTCTGGCCGCTTCGTTCAGCGTGTCGGGCCAGCAGTTCAAGGTGACCGCCACCCAGCTTGAGGGTTGGGGCTTCGAGCAGTACGGGGCGGTTGACAACGGTTACACGCTCGACGGCGGCAAGACGGCTCACCCCGTTGCCGTGTCGGCGTTCAAGGACGCCGAGATCACGGACCTGTGCCAGTCCGTGGTCACCCCGATCCCGGTGCTCGGCGACGTCACGCTGACGCTGACGGCGGGCGGGGCGGGACACCCCAAGGTCTCGGCTCACAACATCTACATCGACGTCAACGACCTCAAGGCCGACGCCAAGTTCGACGACATCGACATCGGTGTGGCGGCCGGCGACACGGGCGCCGACAAGGGCGGCAAGGGCCCGGGCATGAAGGGCGGCGGCGAGCAGTCGAACCCGGCCGGATTCGCCCAGCAGGCCAAGCACGCGGTGCTGAGCGGCGTGGAGCAGCACGCCTGGGCGACGACCGCGGGCACCTTCACGCTGAGCGGGCTCAACATGAGCCTGTCGAAGGGCAACAACGAGTGCCAGCTCAAGCACTGAGCACTCGGTGACGGGCGGGGGAGCCGAAGGCGCCCCCGCCCGTTCCACCTTCAACCGCTCCTTCACACACCCCCCACACCTTCGCACCACCACCTACAGCAACGCTGCACCAGGGAGCTGTTTTCCATGAGCGCCGAGATTTCTGCCGCCGGACCCGGTCAGTTCAGCCGCCGGAGGCTGCAGTTCCGCGCCTGGCGGGGCACGAGGCCGTTCTGGGCCGGACTGTTCGTCCTGCTCGGGGGCTTCCCGATCCTCTACTTCCCGTACGCGCACCTGCAGCTCGGTCATCTGACGCTGGCCATGGCCACCACGGGTGGCGCGGGCTCCCTCATCATCGGCGTGCTGCTGATAGTCCTCGGCATCAGCCTCTGGTTCCAGCAGCACATCCGCACGTTCGCTGGCGTCGCGGCGATCCTGCTGGCGCTGGTGTCCCTCCCGGTGTCCAACTTCGGCGGCTTTGTCGTGGGCTTCCTGCTCGCCCTGGTCGGTGGAGCCATGGCCGTGTCCTGGGCACCGGGCGCCCCGCCCTCGCAGCAGCCGGCCCAGGCAGGGGCGGCGGGCGGCGGCGGTGCCCCCGAGGTGGCCCCGGATGGGGTGAACGAGCCGCAGGACCTGACCAAGACGACCCCGGTCAACGGGACGAACGGGAGGCACAGTGCCGGCTGACGAGGTGACCCACGGGACGGACGTGGACGCGTCCCGTGTGAGAACCGGGCCGCGCCACGCGGCCCCGAGGAAGCCGCTGTTCACCAGGTTCCACGTGCCGGCCGGCAAGGCGATTGCCCTGGCGGCGATGCCGACGGCGGTTCTCATGGGGATGGGGCTGACGCCGACGCTCGCCCGCGCCGACGACCACTCGTCCTCCAGGACCATGACGGCCGACGAGTACCAGAAGTGCGTCGAGGTCCTGGACAAGTCCAAGGACTCCAAGGACGCCTCGGCGACGCCGTCGCCGTCCGCGTCGGCGAGCGCGTCGAAGTCCGCCGGCACGGCGGAGCCGACGCCCTCGGCCACCTCGGACAAGACACCGGACACAAAGCCGGACAAGCCTTCTTCGTCGGATTCAGGTTCCGACGACGAGGCCACGCCCGCGCCGTCCGCGTCCTCCGCGAGCGGATCCGGTACGTCGTCGGGCGGCGGTGCCGCGCCGTCGGCCTCCGCGACCCACGGCGGTGTGCTGGACGACCTCGGCAGCGCGCTCAAGAACATCCTGACGCCCGGCGGTACCTCGTCGAGCGACACGGGCGCGAGCGCCACGCCGTCGCCGTCCGCGACCCAGGGCACCAAGGCCGCGAAGGACAGCAGCGGCACGTCCTCGTCGTCGACGTCGTCTTCCACGTCCGCCACCAAGACGGTCAAGAAGATCAACGACACGGTCAAGGACACCGTCAAGGACACCACGGACACGGCGACGAAGGCCGCCTCCGAGGCCGGCAAGGCGGCGGACGACGCTGTGAAGGCGGCGGAGTCCGCGACCCCGAGCCCGTCCGCGAGCTCCACTCCCGCGGACTGCGTCGCGGCCACCGACGACGAGGGCGGCGTCGAGAAGATCCTGGCGCTGCCCGACAAGCCCTGGCACCTGGAGGCCAGCTCACTGCTGCTGAAGGGTGCCGACTACCAGGGCGTCGTCAAGGTGCGCACCGCGAGCGGGACCGTCAAGCGGGTTCTGAAGTACGTGATCTCCGACGGCACCGACATCGGTGACCTGCACCAGCTCGTCGACGGCCAGAACGGCGAGACGTACCACGTCCAGGCCGCCAAAGGCTCCAAGTCGACCATCCGCGACGGCAAGACGGTGATGTACACCGAGAGCATCTCCGGCAACCTGCTCGGCCTGATCCCGATCACGTTCAGCCCGGACAACCCGCCGCCGCTGAACATCCCGCTGATCTACTTCACCAACGTGAAGGTCACCCAGGCCGGCCAGTTCGGCGGGACGCTGACCATCCCCGGCATGCACCAGTACATCACCGGGGCGAGTTGAGCACCTTTTTCAGACCTTTCCGGGAGCCGCAGGAGTCAGGGCCCCGCCGGCAGGACACCGGCGGGGCCCTGGCGTATTCCGACGCGGCTGCCTCTCCCGGGGCGTCCCCGAGGCCGTCCGATTCCCGTGCCCGCCGCAACGCCCCCGTCAGGGCCGCCGAGTGGTCGGCATCCACGGATCCTGAACCCACGGCGCAAGGGCGCCCCCTGTCACAGGAGGCGCCCCCGGCGTCGTACATCCGTCGTCAGGACGTCAGTTGCGGCGGCCCTCGCCCAGGTGGTGGACGCGGACCATGTTCGTGGTGCCCGGGACGCCGGGCGGGGAGCCGGCGGTGATGACCACGATGTCGCCGTCGTTGAACCGCTTGAGCCGCACCAGGTGCTGGTCGACCAGGTCGACCATCTCGTCGGTGCTGTTCACGAACGGCACGACGTGCGACTCCACGCCCCAGCTCAGGGACAGCTGGTTGCGGGTGGACTCGTCCGTGGTGAACGCCAGGATCGGCTGGCAGGCCCGGTAGCGGGACAGCCGGCGGGCGGTGTCACCGGACTGGGTGAAGGCGACCAGGCCCTTGCCGCCCAGGAAGTCCGCGATCTCGGCCGCCGCGCGGGCCACCGAACCGCCCTGCGTCCGCGGCTTCTTGCCCGGAACCAGCGGCTGCAGCCCCTTGGAGAGCAGCTCCTCCTCGGCGGCCTGGACGATCTTCGACATCGTCTTGACCGTCTCGACCGGGTACGCGCCGACGCTCGACTCGGCCGACAGCATGACCGCGTCGGTGCCGTCCAGGATGGCGTTGGCCACGTCGGAGGCCTCGGCGCGGGTCGGACGGGAGTTGGTGATCATCGACTCCATCATCTGGGTCGCCACGATCACCGGCTTGGCGTTGCGGCGGCACAGCTCGATCAGCCGCTTCTGCACCATCGGGACCTTTTCGAGGGGGTATTCGACGGCCAGGTCGCCGCGCGCGACCATCACGCCGTCGAACGCCATCACGACGTCCTCCATGTTCGCCACCGCCTGCGGCTTCTCCACCTTGGCGATGACCGGGACGCGGCGCCCCTCCTCGTCCATGACGCGGTGGACGTCCTTGACGTCGTTGGCGTCCCGCACGAAGGACAGCGCGACCATGTCGCAGCCCATGCGCAGCGCGAAGCGCAGGTCATCGATGTCCTTCTCGGACAGTGCCGGGACGTTCACCGCCGCGCCGGGCAGGTTGATGCCCTTGTGGTCGGAGATGACACCGCCCTCGATGACGATCGTCTTCACCCGGGAGCCCTCGACGTCCAGGACCTTCAGCTCGACGTTGCCGTCGTTGATCAGGATCTGGTCGCCCTTGGAGACATCGCCCGGCAGACCCTTGTACGTGGTGCCGCAGATCGACTTGTCGCCCGGCACGTCCTCGGTGGTGATGGTGAACTCGTCACCGCGCACCAGCTCGACCGGACCCTCCGCGAAGGTCTCCAGGCGGATCTTCGGGCCCTGCAGGTCGGCGAGGACGCCGATGGCCTTGCCGGTCTCGGCGGACGCGGCACGGACGCGGTCGTACCGCCCCTGGTGTTCGGCGTGGGTGCCATGGCTGAAGTTGAAGCGGGCGACATTCATGCCGGCTTCGATCAGCGCGAGGAGCATCTCGTGGGAGTCGACCGCAGGGCCGAGAGTACAGACGATTTTCGAACGGCGCATGGGGCGATCCTATCGGTTTGTTTCGGTGCGGAATATTCCGACCGGAGGAAAATACAAATGGGCGGACCGGCGCTCAGTCGAGACCGAGAATTGTTCACTTGTCCTTTCCGACCAGTGCATACGTCTGCCTGGCGATCTCCAGTTCCTCGTCCGTCGGCACCACCGCGACGGCCACCCGCGCGGACGCGGGCGAGATCAGCCGCGCCGCGTCACCGCGTACGGCGTTCAGACCGTCGTCCACCGCCGGGCCCAGCCCCTCCAGGCCCGCCACGGCCGCCGCGCGCACCGCTGCCGCGTTCTCGCCCACGCCCGCCGTGAAGGCGACCGCGTCCACCCGGCCGAGTACCGCGAAGTACGCACCGATGTACTTCTTCAGCCGATGGATGTAGATGTCGAAGGCGAGCTGTGCCTCCTGGTCGCCCTCGTCGATCCGGCGCTGTATCTCCCGCATGTCGTTGTCGCCGCAGAGGCCGAACAGACCGCTCCTTTTGTTGAGGAGAGTGTCGATCTCGTCCATGGACATTCCGCCGACCCGCTCCAAATGGAAGATGACGGCGGGATCAACGTCGCCGGAGCGCGTGCCCATCACGAGCCCCTCCAGCGGGGTGAGCCCCATGGAGGTGTCCACGCACCGGCCGCCCCGGACCGCCGAGGCGGACGCCCCGTTGCCCAGGTGCAGCACGATGACGTTGACGTCCTCCGGCGCCTTGCCCAGCAGCTTCGCGGTCGCCCGGGACACATATGCGTGCGAGGTCCCGTGGAACCCGTAGCGCCGTACCCGGTACCGGTCGGCGGTCCGGGTGTCGATCGCGTAGCGCGCCGCGGACTCCGGCATCGTCGTGTGGAACGCGGTGTCGAAGACGGCGACCTGCGGCAGGTCCGGCCGTAGCGCCATGGCAGTGCGGATACCGGTGAGGTTGGCCGGGTTGTGCAGCGGCGCGACCGGGATCAGCCGCTCGATCTCGGTGAGCACGGCGTCGTCGATGACGGTGGGCTCGGTGAAGAACAGCCCGCCGTGCACCACCCGGTGGCCGATGGCGGCGAGCTCGGGCGAGTCGAGGCCCAGCCCGTCCCTGGCCAGCTCCTCGGCGACGGTCTTCAGCGCGGCCTGGTGGTCGGCGATCGGCCCGTTCTGCTCGCGGGTCTCGCCCGTGGTGAGCGCCGTGTGCCTCAGCCGCGACGTCTGCTCACCGATGCGCTCGACGAGCCCCGTGGCCAGCCTGCTGCTGTCACGCATGTCCAGCAGCTGGTACTTCACCGACGAGGAGCCGGAGTTGAGGACGAGGACGCGGGAGGGGCTCACTGGGCGGTCGCCTTCTCATGGGGGGTCTGGGCCTGGATCGCCGTGATGGCGACCGTGTTGACGATGTCCTGGACGAGGGCGCCCCGGGACAGGTCGTTGACGGGCTTGCGCAGGCCCTGCAGTACCGGGCCGACGGCGATCGCGCCGGCCGAGCGCTGCACGGCCTTGTAGGTGTTGTTGCCGGTGTTGAGGTCCGGGAAGATCAGCACGGACGCCTGCCCGGCGACCTCCGAGCCCGGCAGTTTGGTCGCCGCGACGGTCGGCTCGACCGCGGCGTCGTACTGGATGGGACCCTCGGTCTTCAGATCGCTGCGGCGCAGCCGCACCAGCTCGGTGGCCTTGCGCACCTTGTCGACGTCGGCGCCCGAGCCGGAGGTGCCGGTGGAGTACGACAGCATCGCGATCCGGGGCTCCACCCCGAACTGCTCGGCGGTGGCGGCCGACTGGATGGCGATGTCGGCGAGCTGCTCGGCGTTCGGGTCGGGGTTGACCGCGCAGTCCCCGTAGACGAGGACCTTGTCGGCGAGGCACATGAAGAACACCGAGCTGACGATCTTCGCGTCGGGCTTCGTCTTGATGATCTCGAACGCGGGCCGGATGGTGGCGGCCGTGGAGTGCACGGACCCGGAGACCATGCCGTCGGCCAGGCCCTCCTGGACCATGAGGGTGCCGAAGTAGTTCACATCGGCGACCACGTCGTACGCCAGCTCGACGGTGACGCCCTTGTGGGCGCGCAGCCGGGCGTACTTCTCGGCGAAGGAGTCGCGCAGCGGAGAGGTGGCCGGGTCGATCAGCTGCGAGTCACCGAGGTCGATGCCCAGGTCGGCGGCCTTCTTGCGGATCTGGTCGACGGGCCCGAGCAGCGTCAGGTCGCACACACCGCGGCGCAGCAGCACCTCGGCGGCGTGCAGCACCCGCTCCTCGGTGCCCTCCGGGAGCACCACCCGGCGCTTGTCGGCGCGGGCCTGTTCGAGCAGCTTGTGCTCGAACATCATCGGCGTGACCCGGTCGCTGCTCGGGGCGGACACCCGTGTGAGGAGGTCGGCGGTGTCGACGTGGCGCTCGAAGAGCCCGAGCGCCCGCTCCGCCTTGCGCGGGGTGGCCGCGTTCAGCTTCCCCTCCAGGGAGAACAGCCGGGCGGCGGTGGGGAAGCTGTTGCCGGACACCGAGAGCACCGGGGTGCCCGGGGCCAGGCGGGCGGCGAGGGTGAGGATCTCCTCGCGCGGCACCTCGTTCAGGGTGAGCAGCACACCCGCGATCGGCGGGGTGCCGGCGCTGTGGGCGGCGAGCGAGCCGATGACGAGGTCGGCGCGGTCGCCCGGGGTCACCACCAGGCAGCCCGGGGTCAGGGCGCCCAGGAGGTTGGGCAGCATGGCCCCCCCGAAGACGAAGTCGAGCGCGTCCCGGGCCAGCCCCGATTCGTCGCCGAGGAGGACCTTGGCTTCGAGGGTGTGGGCGATCTGGGCGACCGTCGGGGCGGAGAGGGCGGGATCGTCGGGAAGGACGTAACAGGGCACGGGGAGCCGGGAGTCCAGCCGCTCGGCTATCTCGTCCCGGTCCTCGCGGGCGACCCGGTTGACGACCATGGCGAGGACGTCGCAGCCCAGCCCGTGGTACGCGCGGTAGGCGTTGCCCGCCTCGGCCCGTACGGACTCGGTGGACTGGTCGCGCCCGCCGACGACGGGGATCACGGACGCCCCGAACTCGTTGGCGAGCCGGGCGTTGAGGGACAGCTCGTCCGGGAGCTGGGTGTCGGCGAAGTCGGAGCCGAGGACGAGGACGACGTCGTACTCGCGGGCCACGGCGTGGAAGCGGTCCACGAGGGCCGACACCAGCTCGTCCGTCCCCCGCTCAGCCTGGAGCGCGGACGCCTCCCGGTAGTTCATCCCGTACACGGCCGCCGGGTCCTGGGCCAGCCGGTAGCGGGCCCGCAGCAGCTCGAAGAGGCGGTCGGGTCCGTCGTGGACGAGCGGGCGGAACACGCCCACCCGGTCGACCTGTCGGCTCAGGAGCTCCATCACTCCCAGTTCGACGACCTGGCGGCCGTCGCCGCGGTCGATCCCGGTCACGTACACGCTGGGCGTCACGCGGGCTCTCCGTTTCGTCTCTCGGGTGGGGTTCTTGACCGTTTCTGGGGGTATTTGTTGGTTTCTGCGGCATGCGAAAACCCACCCCGCGGGTGAGCAGAACCCTCTTGACAATACCCCTGGGGCTGGATAAAGCGCCCGTCAGGTCGCGGGGCCGGAAGCCGGTCGGGGCGGGCGCGGCAGCCGCCTGTGGAGTGGGCGCGGCAGCCACCTGTGGAGCGTGAAAGAATCGGACTGGCTCACCGGTATCAAAGCGAGCAGGAGACACAGCACGATGCGCATCGGAGTCCTCACCGCGGGCGGCGACTGTCCAGGCCTGAACGCAGTGATCCGATCGGTCGTCCACCGGGCCGTGGCGCAGTACGGCGACGAGGTCATCGGCTTCGAGGACGGCTACCGAGGACTGCTGGAGGGGCACTACCGCGCCCTCGACCTCGACGGTGTCAGCGGCATCCTGGCCCACGGCGGCACCATTCTCGGCTCGTCCCGCCTGGAGCGCGACCGGCTGCGCGAGGCGTGCGAGAACGCCTCGGACATGATCCGCGACTTCGGGATCGACGCCCTCATCCCGATCGGCGGCGAGGGCACGCTCACCGCGGCGCGCATGCTCTCGGACGCGGGTCTGCCGGTGGTCGGCGTCCCCAAGACGATCGACAACGACATCTCGTCCACGGACCGCACCTTCGGCTTCGACACCGCGGTCACCGTGGCCACCGAGGCCATGGACCGGCTGAAGACCACGGCCGAGTCCCATCAGCGCGTGATGGTCGTGGAGGTCATGGGCCGCCACGCCGGATGGATCGCCCTGGAGTCTGGCATGTCGGCCGGTGCCCACGGCATCTGTCTGCCCGAGCGCCCCTTCGACCCCGCCGACCTGGTCAAGATGGTCGAGGAGCGCTTCGCCCGCGGCAAGAAGTTCGCGGTGATCTGCGTCGCCGAGGGCGCGCATCCCGCCGAGGGCACCATGGACTACGGCAAGGGCGAGATCGACCAGTACGGCCACGAGCGCTTCCAAGGCATCGGCACGGCGCTGGCCTACGAGCTGGAGCGGCGGCTCGGCAAGGAGGCCAAGCCGGTCATCCTCGGCCACGTCCAGCGCGGCGGCACACCGACCGCCTACGACCGGGTGCTCGCGACCCGCTTCGGCTGGCACGCCGTGGAGGCGGCGCACCGCGGCGAGTTCGGCATGATGACGGCGCTGCGCGGCACGAACGTGGTGATGGTGCCGCTGGCGGAGGCGGTGACCGAGCTGAAGACGGTGCCCAGGGACCGGATGGACGAGGCGGAGTCCGTGTTCTAGGCGTTCCAGGCGTTCCAGGCGTTCCAGGCGTTCTGGGCGTTCCAGGCGTTCTGGGTTTTCCGGGCGTTGTTCTAAGCGTTCCGGGAAGTCTGGGGGTTCCGGGCCTTCGGGTCGCCCCGGGGGCTCAGGCGGAGCTCCTCTCGACCGTGGACCAGAAGATCCCGACGATGTGGTCGAGATAGTCACGGCCCGCCTCACCGGAGTCGGTCGCGGCCGCCGTGGCGCCCCAGCCGAGCGTGGCGGCCAACTGCCCCTGGTAGTCGGCGTGCATCTCCTCCAGGGCGTCCTCCAGGAGATGCCGCTCCAGGGGCAGCAGTTTGCCCAGCGGGCGGACGTAGGCCTGCCAGCGGGCGGTGACCGCGCCGCGCAGCAGTTCCGCGAGCCGGCCGTCGCGCCCGGTCACCGTGATGAAGTCGGGCAGGGTCAGGCCCAGCACCTCGGTGAGGGCGGCGGACTGGCGGTCGTTGCCGCGCCACTCGCCCGCCTCCTCCATCCGTACGTAGGCGAGGAGTTCGATGTCTACGGCGTGCGCGACGTCCTCCGGTGCGAGCCCGCGCGCGACGCGGTGCTCGCGCAAAGTGCGCGGCGTGCCGATGAGTTCACCGGGGGAGCACCACAACATGCCTGCCAGCGCCGTGAGTTCGGAGGTGCTCGGGGCGCTGATCCCGCGCTCCCAGGCGATCACGAGGTCGACGGTCACATAGGGGAGCCCGTACGAGGAGCGCATGCCGTAGGCGACGTGTTCGGGCCGCATGCCGAGCGCCGCCCGCAGTCTCCGGGCGGCAAGGGCGTCGAACGGCGGAGTGGGTGGAGTGGGCTGCTGAGACTGCGGTCGGTGCACGCGCACAACGTAGGGGCGCGTGGACTGCGGCGACTACGGTCTGTTCGGCCACACTCACGGATTGTAGGAACATACGGTTTCGGCCGCCGGGGGTTTGACGGCCGGCGCTTCTCGTCGGCCGCGCCGCGCGGGCCGCAGAGGCCGGACGGCCTGGGCGGGGCGGTGCTCCCGCGGGCGGCGCGGACGGCGTCGCGCAAGGTGGCGGGGTATATGCGTGCTCACCACGACGGCCCCGCCGGTGATCACGGGACGTACGGGACGAGCCGGGAAGCGCCGGCGCGGGTGGACACGGGAGGCCGATACGTCAGGGGGGAGACACGTGGCGAAGGGGTGCGGGGGAGCGGGGGGCGCGGCGCGAACCTGTCGATCCCCGTGCCGCTGCGCAGACCGCCGGGACCCGGGACCGGGCTTCCGTCGGCCGGATTCAGCGTGTCCGCCCGGTCTCCCGGACCCATCGGTACACCAACTCCGGTCGCCCCACCTGCCCGTACAGCGGACTGCGACCCGCCCGGCCCGCCTCCACCAGGTGCTCCAGATAGCGGCGGGCGGTGATCCGGGAGATGCCGACGGCCTCGGCGACCCCCGCCGCCGTCAGTCCCTCCTCGTGCTCCCGCAGTACCCCGGTCACCCGCTCCAAGGTCGGCGCGCTCAGCCCCTTGGGCAGCGCCGCCGGTCCCGGCGCCCGCAGCGTGGCCAGGGCGCGGTCCACCTCCTCCTGGCCGCTCGCCTCGCCCGCCGCGCCCCGGAACTCGGCGTACCGCACCAGCCGGTCCCGCAGCGTCGCGAAGGTGAACGGCTTCAGCACGTACTGGACCACCCCCAGCGAGACCCCCTCCCGCACCACCGCCAGATCCCGCGCCGACGTCACCGCTATCACGTCCGCGTGGTAGCCGGCCGCCCGCAGGGAGCGCGCCAGCTTCAGGCCGTGCACATCCGGCAGATGGAGGTCCAGGAGCAGCAGGTCCACGGGGGTCCGGTCCAGCAGGCGCCGTGCCTCCGCACCCGTGTGCGCCGTGCCCACCGCCGTGAAGCCCGGCACCCGGCCCACGTACATGACATGGGCGTCGGCGGCGACCGGGTCGTCCTCTACGACAAGGACGCGGATGGGCTCGCTCATACGTCACCTCCGGGCAGGGCGGGCTCGGCGCAGGCCCCGGGAAGCGCGTCGGCCGCCCCCGAATCCGCCGCCGTGTCCGCTCCCGATGCAGCCCCTACGGTAGGCAACGGGATCCGCGCCTCGAACTCGGCCCCGCCTCCCGCCGCCTCCGACACGGTCAGCGTGCCCTCGTGGCGGCGTACCGTCTGACGGACCAGGGCGAGGCCGAGGCCCCGGCCGCCGGACGCGGGGGCCGGTTTGGTCGACCAGCCGCGCCGGAACACCGCCTCCGCGTGCGCGGGATCGACCCCGGCTCCCGTGTCCGACACCCGCAGGACCAGCTCCGCCCCCTCCGCACAGGCGGTCACCGTCACCCGGCCGCCCTCCGCACCCTGGGTCGCGTCCACCGCGTTGTCGATCAGATTGCCGAGGATCGTGACCAGGTCCCGGGCCGGCAGGGACGCCGGCAGCAGCCCGTCGTCGATGCGGCTCGCCTCCGAGACCACCAGTTCCACGCCCCGCTCGTTGGCCTGCGCAGCCTTGCCGAGCAGCAGAGCCGCGAGCACCGGCTCGTTCACGGCGGCGACCACCTGGTCCGTGAGGGCCTGCGCCAGCTCCAGTTCGGCCGTGGCGAAGTCGACGGCCTCCTCCGCGCGGCCCAGTTCGATCAACGAGACCACCGTGTGCAGACGGTTGGCCGCCTCGTGCGCCTGGGAGCGCAGCGCCTGGGTGAAGCCGCGCTCCGAGTCCAGCTCGCCCATCAGCGACTGGAGTTCGGTCACATCGCGCAGGGTGACCACCGTGCCCCGGCGTTCGCCGCCGGAGACCGGTGAGGTGTTGACGACCAGGACCCGCGTCGCCGTCAGATGGACCTCGTCGACCCGGGGCTCGGAGGACAGCAGCGCACCCGTCAGCGGGGCGGGCAGCCCCAGGTCGGCGACCGAGCGGCCCACCACGTCGCCGCTCACCCCGAGCAGTTCCCGGCCGCCGTCGTTGATCAGCGCCACCCGGAAGCGGCCGTCCAGCATCAGCAGACCCTCGCGCACGGCGTGCAGCGCGGCCTGGTGGTAGTCGTGCATCCGGCTCAGCTCGGTGGCGTTCATGCCATGGGTGGAGCGGCGCAGCCGGGCGTTGATCACATATGTGCCGACGGCGCCCAGGGCCAGGGCCCCGCCCGCCACCGAGACCAGGGTCGTCACCTGTTCCCGGATCCGGGCTGAGACGGTGTCGACCTTGATGCCCGCGCTCACCAGGCCGATGATCCGGCCGCCGTCACGAATCGGCGTGACCGCGCGCACGGACGGGCCCAGGGTGCCGGTGTAGGTCTCGGTGAACGACTCGCCCTTCAGTGCGCGGGCGGTGTGGCCGAGGAAGTGCTCGCCGATCAGCTCCGGGTTGGGGTGGGTCCAGCGGATGCCCTGGGGGTTCATGATCGTGACGAAGTCGACGCCGGTGTGCCGCTGCACCTCGGACGCGTACGGCTGGAGCGTCCGGCTCGGGTCCGGGGTGTGGATCGCCGTCCGCACCGAGGGGGCGTCCGCGACCGAGCGGGCCACCGCCATCGCCTGCCGGCCGGCCGCCTCCTGGGCCTGGCCGCGGTCGCTGACGTAGGAGAAGAGGGCGTACCCGGCGACGAGCACCGCGATCAGCACGGCCTGCATCGCGAAGAGCTGGCCGGCCAGGCTGCGGGGTCTCGGGAGTCTGGGCACGCGCATGCGTTCAGTCTGCCTCGCGGGCCCGGCCCGGCGTCCAGGCCCCTTACCGGGCCCGGCGACCCGCTCGCTCCGCGTGACCGTCCCCGTATAAGCGTGAACTAAATGAACGGAAGGGTGACCGCCCTCACAGGGCGGGAGATAGTCACCGCATCCCCGGGAGCAAGACGCCTCCCGGTCGCTGGGGGGATGTCTTCCGGCCACCGGGCGGACGCCTCCCGGTTTCCCCGGACGTGAGCCGCACGCCGGAACATCCGACGACGTCGTCGAGGAGGGCAGCCGTGGCCAGCACACCCCGAACGGCACCAGCCGCGCCCGCAGCCAGGCGGGACCGCACCCACTATCTCTACCTCGCGGTGATCGCCGCGGTGGCCCTCGGCATCGCCGTGGGCTTCGCCGCGCCCGATTTCGCCAAGGAGCTGAAGCCGCTCGGTACGGGCTTTGTGAGTCTGATCAAGATGATGATCTCGCCGATCATCTTCTGCACGATCGTGCTCGGTGTCGGCTCCGTCCGGAAGGCCGCCAAGGTCGGCAAGGTGGGCGGGCTCGCCCTCGGCTACTTCCTCGCGATGTCCGCCGTCGCGCTCGCCATCGGTCTCGTCGTCGGCAATGTCATCCACCCCGGCAGCGGGATGCATCTGACCGAGGCCGTGAAGGGTGTCGGGCACCAGCAAGCCAAGGCCGCCGCCGAGGGACCGGTGGACTTCCTGCTCGGCATCATCCCGACCACCATGGTGTCGGCCTTCACCCAGGAGCAGGTGCTCCAGACGCTGCTCGTCGCGCTGCTCGTGGGCTTCGCGCTGCAGGCCATGGGACGCTCCGGCGAGCCCGTCCTGCGCGGGGTCCAGCACATTCAGAGGCTGGTCTTCCGGGTGCTCGCGATGATCATGTGGGCGGCCCCGATCGGTGCCTTCGGCGCCATGGCGGCCGTGGTCGGCGAGACCGGAGTGGACGCGCTGAAGGCGCTGGCCACGATCATGGTCGGGTTCTACATCACCTGTCTGCTGTTCGTCGGCATCGTGCTCGGCGCGCTGGTGCGTGTGGTGGCCAAGGTCAACATCTGGTACCTGCTGAAGTACCTCGGCCGTGAGTTCCTGCTGATCGTGTCCACCTCCTCCTCGGAGTCCGCGCTGCCGCGTCTCATCGCCAAGATGGAGCACCTGGGCGTCAGCCGTCCGGTCGTCGGCATCACGGTGCCGACCGGCTACTCCTTCAACCTCGACGGCACGATGATCTATCTGACGATGGCCTCCCTGTTCATCTCGGACGCGATGGACCAGCCCATGAGCATCGGGGAGCAGATCGGTCTGCTGCTGTTCATGATGGTCGCCTCCAAGGGTGCGGCCGGTGTCTCCGGTTCCGGTATCGCCGTCCTGGCCAGCGGTCTGCAGTCGCACAAGCCCGCCCTGGTGGACGGGGTGGGCCTGATCATCGGTATCGACCGGTTCATGAGCGAGGCCCGCGCCGTGACGAACTTCGCGGGCAACGCGGTCGCCACCCTGCTCATCGGCACCTGGACCGGTGAGGTCGACAAGGAGCGGGTGCGGCGGGTGCTCGCGGGCGAGATCCCCTTCGACGAGCAGACCCTGGTGGACACGGAGGACGGTGCCGCGGCCCCGATGCCCGAGCAGGGCGGCGACAAGGAACTGGCCAAGGCCTGAGCCTCGTGTCCGGGTAGTCCCCACATCCCCATATCCCCATATCCCCATATCCCCGCACCCCGGGCGGCCGGACCGATCCCCCGTCGCCGGCCGCCCGGTCCGCACCTCCCCTGACCCCGAGCGGCCGGGCCCCCTCCCTGTGGGCCCGGCCGCTCGGTGCCGTAGACACCCTCGGGCAGGCGTGGGTGCCGTATGCCCCTGGGGCAGCCGCCTTCCGGTGCCCGGGGGCGTCAGTCGTCGAGTTTCGCCACCAGTTCGGCGGCCCGTGAGGCGGGCACGCCCACCGCGCACAGCAGGGTGACCGCGGCGGAGGGGCCCGCGTCCCGGGCCGGGAGCAGACCGTCGTTCACCGCCTCCATCAGCGCGAACAGCATCTGCTCATGGACGTACGCCAGTGCCTTCGGCGGCAGCGGTGAGACGAACACGCCCTGTTCCAGACCACGGGCCAGGATCCCGGCACAGGCCGAGCGGACCGGCGTGAGGCGGTCGCGGATGCCCTGCACGGTGACGCTGCGCTGAGCCAGCGCGACCAGGATCCGGTAGCGGTCGGCGACCTCCCACACCGCCAGGATCGAGCGGGCCACCGCCTCCGCGGGGTCCGCCACCCCCTCGTGCCCCGCCGCGTGCGCCGCCGCGACCGCCTCGACGGCGCCGTCGACGAGCGTGCTGATCAGTGCCTCGCGGCTCGGGAAGTGGCCGTAGACCGTGCGTCGTACGACGCCGGCGGCCCGGGCGATCTGGTCCATGGACGCGTCGGGGTCGCGCAGCAGCTCGGTGAGCGCGACCTCGAGGATGCGGCGGCGGTTGGCGTCGGCCCGGCTGGGGTTACCCGTGGTCATGGCTGCCATTCTGCACGTCCTCCCGGGCGCGTTCATGTGCCTCCGCAGAGTCTCCCCCTCCTTGTTTGCACAGCGCTGTGCAACGTCGTACATTGCACATGGTTGTGCAACTGCACGCCACTGTGCAAGTCGTCGGCCCCCGGGGCCCTCGGCCATGGAGAAAGAGGAAGGCCCGCAGCCATGCGTCTCGTCATGAACGAACCGGTCGAGAGGATGGACCGGCCCTACGCCCGGCGGTGGTGGGCGCTGCTGGTGCTCTGCCTGAGTCTGCTGATCATCGTGATGGCGAACACCGCCCTCACCGTCGCCGCGCCCGACATGACCCGGGACCTCGGCCTGTCCGGCGCCGACCTGCAGTGGGTCATCGACGGCTACACGGTCCCCTACGCGGCCCTGATGCTGCTGCTCGGCGCGATCGGCGACAAGTACAGCCGGCGCGGCGCACTCGTCCTGGGGCTCGTCGTCTTCGGCGGCGGTGCCGTCTCCGGCTACCTGGCCGACAGCGCCACGGCGGTCATCGCGGCCCGTGCGGTGATGGGCGTCGGCGCCGCGCTGATCATGCCCGCCACCCTCTCCCTCCTCGCCGCCACCTTCCCGCGCGCCGAACGGGCCAAGGCGATCACCCTGTGGACCGCCACCGCCGGTCTCGCCATCGCGGCGGGTCCCCTGGTCGCCGGGGCCCTCCTGGAGGACCACGGCTGGTCGTCCACGTTCCTGATCAACGTGCCGATCGCCGCGGTGGCGCTCGTCGCCGCCTTCGTCCTGGTCCCGCCCTCCCGGGCCGCGCACCACGACCGCGTCGACTATGTCGGCGGCGCGCTGTCGGTGGTCTGGGTCGGCTCCCTCGTCTACATGATCATCGAGGGGCCGCACTTCGGCTGGGGCGCCAAGGCGGTCACGGCGGCCGTCGTCGCGGGCACCGGGCTCGTCCTGTTCGTCCTGTGGGAGCTGCGCCACCCGCGCCCGGTCCTCGACGTGCGCCGCTTCGCGCACCGCCGCTTCGCCGGCTCCAACCTCGCCGTCGCCCTGTTCTTCCTGTCCGTCTTCGGCGCCTTCTACTACCTCACCCAGCACCTCCAGTTCGTCCTCGGCTACGACGCCCTCCAGACCGGGGTGCGGATGCTGCCGCTCGCGGGCGCGGTGTTCGTCGGCTCCGCGCTGACCGGCTACCTCACCCCCCGTATCGGCATGCGGATCACGGTGACCGCGGGCATGGTCGGCGGTACGGCCGCGCTCGTGCTGCTCACCCGGATCGACTCCACGTCGTCGTACGGCGACTTCGTGCTGCCCCTGGTGATCCTGGGCCTCGCGATCGGCCTCGCGCTCTCGCCCTGCACGGACGCGATCATGGGCGCGTTCCCGGAGTCCGAACTGGGCGTCGGCGGCGCGGTGAACGACACCTCCCTCGAACTCGGCGGTTCGCTCGGTATCGCCATCCTCGGCTCCGTCCTCGCCGATTCCTACTCCTCGCACCTCAAGGACGCCACGGCCGGCCGCGGCCTGCCCCCGGGTGCCCTGTCCACCGCCCAGGACTCCGTGGGCGCCGGATACGCGGTGGCGCAGGGCATCGGCGACAAGGCCAGGCAGCTCGCCGAGCAGGCCGCGCACGCCCAGAACGCCCGGCAGGCCGGGCAGCTCAAGGCGCAGGCCGACCAGCTCGCCCACGGCGCGCGGCAGATGGCCGACGCCGTCGGGGCCTCCTTCGCGGACGCGGTCGCCCACACCAGCCTGGTCGGCGCGGTGATCCTCGCGGTCGGGACCGTGCTGGTCGGGGTGCTGCTGCCGGGGAAGGGCGCCCCGGACGCCGCGCGGGAGGAGAATGAGGAGCGCGAGCTCGCGGCCGCCGGAAACCGCTGATCCGCCGCGGAACCCCGGGCCCCTGCGCCGACGTCTCGTAGTACGAGTACGACACGTGCCGTGCCGGACCGACCGGCACGGCACCTTTTGTCCGGGAGGCACGGGGCATGAAGATCGACTGGGACCGGCGCACCTGTGCGCGCCGCGGGCATGTGACCTACGCGCCCGACGATCCCCGGCTGCGGGTTCGGCTGCACGCCCTGACGGCACTCGGGGACGTCTGGCGGTGCCTGCGCTGCGGCGACTTCGTGCTCGGCGAGCCGCACGGCACCGGTCCGGCCTCCGACGCACCGCTCGTGCCGCGCGGCAAGGTGCTGCGCGACCTGTTCATCCTGCGCTTCCTGGCCATCGAACGGGCCGTGCGCGGCGCGTTCATCGTGCTCGTCGCGGTGGCCGTGTGGAAGTTCAGCAACAGCCAGGACGCGGTGCGGCGGCTGTTCACCGAGTACCTCGACGTGCTGCGGCCCGTCTTCCGGCACTTCCACTACGACCTCGACCACTCACCCGTGGTCGGCACCATCCAGAAGGCCTTCGGCTACCGGCACTCCACGCTGCTCCTGGTCGCCGGGCTCCTGCTGGCCTATGCGCTGGTCGAGCTGATCGAGGCGGTCGGGCTCTGGTACGGCAGGCGCTGGGCGGAGTATCTGACGGTCGTCGCCACCGCGGCCTTCCTGCCCCTGGAGATCTACGAACTCACCGAGCACATCAGCGGACTGAAGATCGCCACGCTGGTGCTCAACATCCTCGCGGTCCTCTACATCGCCATCGCCAAACGGCTGTTCGGGCTGCGCGGTGGCCGCAAGGCGTTCGACGAGGAGCGGCACAGCGCCTCGCTCATGGAGGTGGAGGAGTCGGCGGGCCTGGAGGTCACCGTCTGACCCGAGCCGGCGCCGGGCCCAGCGGGCCCGCGGCCTTGACCGAGCCGGGCCGGTGCGACCGACATCCACAGCAGCGCCACCGGGGTGGCCGGTGCCCTCATGACGTCCGGGCCGCGCGCGGCCGGACCGCGGCGCGGCGGGTGCTGCTGCCGCCCGGCTGACGGGCCCGCCCCGCGCGGCGGCTGCCCGGACCGCCCGGCCGACGTGTTGCCTTGACGTCGGCGTCAAGGGCTACCGTCGAGCGCATGCGAATCGGTGAGCTGGCGGCGCGGGCCGGGACCACCACCCGGACCCTGCGGTACTACGAGTCACGGGGGCTGCTGACCGCGCGGCGCGCGGGCAACGGGCACCGCACCTACGACGAGCGCGATCTGAAGCTGCTGCGGCAGATCCGGACGCTGCGGGACTTCGGGTTCGAGCTGGAGGAGACGCGGCCCTTCGTGGAGTGCCTGCGGGCCGGGCACCCGGAGGGCGACGCATGTCCCGCGTCGCTCGCGGTCTACCGCCGCAAGCTGGATGAGCTCGACGCGCTGATCGGCGAGCTGAACGCCGTGCGGGCGCAGGTCGGGGCGCAGCTGGCGAAGGCGGAGGAGGCCCGCGACGTGCTGGCGGCCGAGGCGGGGGTTCCGGGCGGTCCGGAACCGGTGTGCGAGTTGGGAGGGAGACAGCGGTGATCAAGGCGGCAGGTGTGGCCGAGGTGACGGACGCGGACTTCGAGGCGGAGGTGATCGGCGCGGAGCTGCCCGTGCTGGTGGAGTTCACCGCCGACTGGTGTCCGCCGTGCCGGCAGATGGGGCCGGTGCTCAGCGCCCTGGCCGCGGAGGAGGAGGGCCGGCTCAAGGTGGTGCAGCTGGACGTGGACACCAATCCGACGACGACGAACGCGTACAGGGTGCTGTCCATGCCGACCTTCATGGTGTTCCGCGGCGGTGAGCCGGTGAGGGCGATGGTGGGGGCCAGGCCCAAGCGACGGCTGCTGGAGGAGCTGTCCGACGTGCTCTGACCTGGTCCGCAACAGAGAAATCCCCCGGGCAATTGTGCCCGGGGGATTTCTCTGCGTATATTCAATGATTCGCGACTTCATTTACATGCGGTCGCGGAGAAGTTCAGTGAGCACAGTATATCGGGTCGGGAGCGGAATTGTCAAACACCGAATTTCCTGACGATGAATTGCGGCATGAGCAGGAATTCATCGACGGGCTGTACGCACGGGTGGACGTGTTGCGCGGCGACACCGAGACCTCTGTCGCGGACGCGCTCGCGCAGGGCGACAAACCCCTGCAGGCCCGGCTGGAGCGGGACATCCTCGTGGCCGAACGCTCGGGGCTGCTGGCGGCGCTGAACGCCGTGGACGGTTCGCTCTGCTTCGGCCGTATCGATCTCACCTCCGGGGCGAGCCACCACATCGGCCGTATCGGGCTGCGGGCCGACGACGCGGAGCGCACGCCGATCCTCATCGACTGGCGGGCCGACGTCGCGCGCCCCTTCTATCTGGCCACCGGTCACACCCCGCTGGGCCTGCGCAGGCGCCGGCACATCGGCACCGACGGACGCCGGGTCACCTCCCTGCACGACGAGATCCTCGACCTCGCCGACCACGAGCGCACCGGCCACGAGGACCCGACCGGCGACGCCGTACTGCTGGCCGCGCTCAACTCCGCCCGCACCGGCCGGATGAGCGACATCGTGCAGACCATCCAGGCCGACCAGGACCGCATCATCCGCGCTCCGCACCGGGGCGTGCTCGTGGTGGAGGGCGGCCCCGGCACCGGCAAGACGGCCGTGGCCCTGCACCGGGCGGCCTATCTGCTCTACGAGCACCGGGAACTGCTCGCCCGCCGTGCCGTCCTCATCGTCGGCCCGAACCCCGCGTTCCTCGGGTACATCGGCGAGGTGCTGCCCTCGCTGGGCGAGACCGGGGTGCTGTTGGCGACCGTCGGCGAACTGTTCCCCGGGGTCAGGGCCACCGCGACCGACACACCCGAGGCCGGCGCCGTCAAGGGCCGCGCGGAGATGGCCGACGTACTGGCCCGGGTCGTCCGCGACCGCCAGTCGCTGCCCGCCCCGGTCGTGGCCATCGAGCACGACCGGGACGTGCTGCTGCTCGACGACGGGCTCGTGCACATGGCCCGCGAGCGCACCCGCGCGGCGAAGCTGCCGCACAACGCTGCGCGCGAGCACTTCGAGGGCCACATCCTCAACACCCTGACGGACATGGTCGCCGAACGGATCGGGACCGACCCGTACGACGGCTCGAACCTCCTCGACGCGAGCGACATCACCCAGATCCGCGACGAACTCGCGGAGAACCCCGAAGTCTGGTCGGCGATCGACCGGTTGTGGCCGCGGCTGACCCCGCAGCGACTGGTCGCGGACTTCCTCGCCGAACCGGAGGGCTATCTGTCCGACGAGGACGCGGCCGCCGTCCGCCGTCCGGTCACCCGGGCCTGGACCGCCGCCGATGTGCCGCTGCTCGACGAGGCGGCCGAACTCCTCGGCGAGGACGACCGGGTGGCGCGCGCCCGCGCCGAACGCGAGCGCGAGACCCAGGTGTCGTACGCGCAGGGCGTGCTGGACGTCTCGTACGCCTCCCGGACCTACGAGTTCGAGGACAAGGAGGAGGACGACCCCGAGGGGTCCGAGGTGCTGTCCGCGCACCACATCATCGACGCGGAGCGGTTCGCCGAACGGCACGAGGAGTCGGACCACCGCAGCGCCGCCGAACGCGCGGCGGCCGACCGCACCTGGGCGTTCGGGCACATCATCGTCGACGAGGCGCAGGAACTGTCGGCGATGGCGTGGCGGCTGCTGATGCGGCGCTGCCCGACCCGCTCCATGACGCTGGTCGGGGATCCGGCGCAGACCGCCGAGTCCGCCGGGTTCGGCTCCTGGTCGGGGATCCTCGCGCCGTATGTCGAGGACCGCTTCGAGCACACGCGCCTCGGCGTCAACTACCGCACACCCGCCGAGATCATGGAGGTCGCAGCGGCGGTCGTACGGGCCGAGGACCCGGACTTCGAGCCGCCGAGTTCGGTGCGGTCCACGGGGGTACGGCCCTGGGTGCGCGCCACCGACGACCTGCCCGGAGCCGTGGCGGCGGCGGTCCGGGAGCTGACCCCGTCCCCCGGGGGCGGTGCCCCCATGGGCCGGCTCGCGGTGATCGCCCCGCGTGATCTGCACCGGCGGCTCGCCGCGCGGCTGGACGGCGTGACGGCGGGCGCGGAGCCCGATCTGACGCAGACCGTCGTCCTGCTCGATCCGCGCCAGTCCAAGGGGCTCGAGTTCGACTCCGTGCTGGTCGTCGAGCCCGGCCGGTACGGCACGAGCGACCTGTACGTGGCCCTGACCCGGGCGACGCAGCGGTTGGGGATCCTGCACCGGGACCCGCTGCCGCAGGCCCTGGCCGAGGCGCCGACCGCATAGTGAGGGCCGCCTCCGGGAGCCGCCGCCCCCGGAGGCGCCCGCAGGGCGTCCCGCGTCAGGCGGGCCGCAGCCACACCGTCGCCAGCGGCGGCAGCGTCAGCCGGATGCTCGCCGGGCGGCCGTGCCAGGGGGTGGGCTCCGGTTTCAGCGGGTCCGGGTTGTGGACGTCGCTGCCGCCGTAGCGCGCGAGATCGGTGTTCAGGACCTCGTGCCAGGCCGGTACGTCGTCCGGGACGCCCAGCCGATAGTCGTGGCGGACGACCGGCGAGAAGTGGGAGACGGCCAGCAGGGGCGTGCCGTCCGCGTCGAAGCGCAGGAACGCCAGCACGTTGTCGTCGGCCGCGTCCCCCGTCACCCACTGGAACCCGGACGGTTCGGTGTCCCGCTGCCACAGTGCCGGAGTCGCACGGTAGACCGTGTTCAGCTCGCGGACCAGCTCGCGTACGCCCCGGTGGTCGGCCGCGGCCCCGTAGCCCGGGTCGAGCAGCCACCAGTCGGGGCCGCGCGCCTCGGACCACTCGGAGCCCTGGGCGAACTCCTGACCCATGAACAGGAGCTGCTTGCCCGGATGGGACCACATGAAGCCCAGATAGGCACGGAGGCCGGCGCGCTGCTGCCACCAGTCGCCCGGCAGCTTCGACACCAGCGACCGCTTGCCGTGCACCACCTCGTCGTGCGAGATGGGCAGGACGTAGTTCTCGCTGTACGCGTACACCATCGAGAACGTCATCTCCTGGTGGTGGTACCTGCGGTGGACCGGCTCATGGGCCATGTACTGCAGCGAGTCGTGCATCCAGCCCATGTTCCACTTCAGCCCGAAGCCCAGCCCCCCGAAGCCGCTCGGGCCCCGGTGGTGGGTGGCACGGGTGACGCCGTCCCAGGCGGTCGACTCCTCCGCGACGGTCACCACACCCGGATTCCGCCGGTACACCGTCGCGTTCATCTCCTGGAGGAACGCCACGGCGTCCAGGTTCTCCCGGCCGCCGTGCTGGTTGGGCCGCCACCGGCCGTACTCGCGCGAGTAGTCCAGGTAGAGCATGGAGGCGACCGCGTCCACGCGCAGACCGTCGATGTGGAACTCCTCGCACCAGTACACCGCGTTGGCGA